>NZ_JBEOSV010000055.1:39648-57615 GCF_040303245.1 Kitasatospora sp. NPDC096077
CGCGGGGGCACGGGGCGCGGTGGGGCGGCGGTTCCCCGGGGGGGGGGGCCCTTGGGGCCCCGGGTGCCCGGGGGGGGGGCGTCGGGCTTGTCAAGCCCGACGCCCGGTCAAGTGTGATCTGGGTCACTCCTTGACGGCCGGGTGGTCGCCGCTGGTCTCGAACGGGCAGGTCAGCGGGGTTGTTCGAAAGTGAACGGAAACGTTTCCAATTGTCCGCCCGATCCGGTCAACAACCCGGCCCTCCCGGACGGTTACACCACGAGCCCGCAAAGGGCCGTCGGCGTGCCACCCGGTGGGCCGGCCAGCTGACCCAGGAAGGGGGCGCGTGTGGACACTCCCGGGCCGGGCGAGGAGCGGAGCCTGCGGGCGGACCCGCTCGACGACCTGCCGAACGACTTCGAGGCGTTCTTCACCCGCGAGAACACCGGCTACCTCCGCTACGCCCAGCAGCGGCTGCGCCACCGCGAGGACGCCCAGGACGCGGTGCAGAACGCCGGCACCACGCTCTACCGGAACTGGCGCCGCGCCCTGGCCAGCGAGGACCCGCAGGCCTTCGCCTTCAAGATCGTCAAGGACGCGGTGGTCGACGTGCTGCGCGAACGCCGGCGCACCGAGCGCAAACGGCTGCGGGTGATCGCCCAGCGCCGCCCCGACACCAGCCAGGACGAGCTGGAGGAGCTCGCCGAACTGGACGCCCTGGACTGGGCCATGGACGAGCTCGCCCGTGCCGCGCCGGTCCAGGCCGACGTGGTCCGGCTGCGCCAGGCGGGGCTGTCCTACCCCGACATCGGCCGGACCCTCGGCATCGCGCACACCACCGCCCGCACCTACTACAGCCTCGGGCGGCGCCACCTGGAGTACCTGCTGGAGCATCCGGACGACGACGGGCGGGCGACATGAGGGTCACCGAACTGCTGCGCGCGCACGCCGCCGAGCTGGACCAGGACTTCCCCGGCCACGACCCGGCGGACTTCACCCGCCGACTGGCCGAGCGGCTGGTCGCCGCCCGGCGGGCCGCCCCGACCGGGCGCGAGCGTCCGGCCCGGCCGCCCGCCGTCGCCCGGCCGCCGCACGCCCCGGCGGCCGGTGACCACCCCCGGACCGGGGGCCGGTCCGAACTCCGGCGCGACCTGCGCCACCTGTGTGCCGGGGTGGCGGGCGCGGTGGAACCCGGCGAACTGGCCCTGGACCTCGAACTCGCCGAGAAGGCCGCCTTCCGGACCCTCGGCTGCCTGCTCTACGGCCTGGGCCGCACGGCCGACGGGGTCTTCTGGTGGCGGATCGCCGCCCAGTACGGGGACCCGCTGGCCGTCCACTGCCTGGCGGTGCACTACGCCGCCGAGGGCGAGCGGCACGACGCGGCGCGCTGGGCCGCCGAGGCCGAGGACCTCAGTGGTCCGGGCCGGCTCCCGGAGGTCGCCCCGACGGCCCGGCCGGGGCGGGTCGCCGAGCTGGCGCGGCTGCTCGCGGAGGGGTACGACGGGGAGATCCTGCTGACCCTCCAGGGGGCGGTGGCGGCCCGGCCCGGGGCCGATCCGGGGCGGTTGGGCGTGCGGGCGGTGCGGGGGCGGGGGGTGGTGCGGATCCGTTGAGGGGGCGGGCCGGTCCGGACGGCGCCGGTCGGGTGAGGCCGGTCAGCTGAGGCCGGTCAGGGCGCTGCCGAGGTAGTCGGCGCCGAGCACCAGCGGGACGGCGGTGGTGATCGCCGCGTGGTGCGCGGCCGCCCAGGCGCGCCACTCGCCCAGGGCGTGGACCGAACGGTCGGCGCCGCGCAGCCGGACGGCCAGCGGCAGGAGGGTGCCCAGTGAGCCGATCAGCACCAGCAGGGCGGCGGCCAGGGCCCTCGCCCCGGGGCCGGACGGTGCAGCGGCGATCGAGGCGGCACCGCCGACGGCCGCGAGCAGGGTGCGGGGACGGGCCACCACCAGGGCCGCGGCGAGCCCCGCCGACCGGGCCGGGGTGAGCCGGTCGATCCCCAGCAGCCAGGTCGGCGGCGCGGTGACGTGTCCGGGGCGGGGGCGGTCGCGCCACTGCCGGGCGGCCAGCAGGACCAGCGCGGCGCCGAGGCCGAGCTTCAGCCAGTCCGCCCAGGTCGGTCGCCCGCCCGTCGGGGCCAGTGCGCCGCCCGCCACCAGTACGAGCGCCGTGACCGCCGCCAGGCCGAGCACCCAGCCGGCCGTGAAGGCCACCCCGTTGGCCCGGCCGCGCGGCGGGGCGAGGATCAGCAGCACGGCGATCAGCGGCAGCGGGCTGAGTGCGACCGCCACCGCCGAGGCCAGCATCGGGCCGATCGCCTCACCCATCCCCGGACCTGCCTTCCCGTCGCCGGGTGCCGTCCGCCATTCAGCTACCGCCGGGGGCGGAGCGCACGGCCGGTTCCGCCGTCCGGGTGAAGCGTGGGTGGCGGGAGAGACGGCCGGGGGCCGTCGCACCACGACGGTGCGACGGCCCCCGGCCCGGACGAGTCGGTCGGCGCCCGGTCAGTCGGTGCCGGACTCCATCGCCGCGAGGTCGAGCGCGGTGGGCTCCGCCTCGTGGCCGCTGCCCGCGGCGATCGGCGCGGCGCCGCCCGGGGAGAGCTCGCCGATCAGACCGCTCCACTGCGCCAGCTGGCCGTGACCCGCGTACTGCTCCAGCTTGCTGCGGGAGTCGGCGATGTCCAGGTTGCGCATGGTCAGCTGGCCGATCCGGTCGTCCGGGACGAAGGCGGCGTCGACGCTGCGCTCCATCGACAGCTTCTCCGGGTGGTAGCTGAAGTTCGGGCCCTGGGTGTCGATCACCGAGTAGTCCTGGCCGCGCCGCAGCCGGAGCGTGACGCTGCCGGTGACGGCCTGGCCGACCCACTTCTGGAGGCTGTCGCGGAGCATCAGCGCCTGCGGGTCGAACCAGCGGCCCTCGTACATCAGCCGACCGAGGCGCCGGCCCTGGGTGTGGTAGGTGGCGGTGGTGTCCTCGTTGTGGATCGCGTTCAGGAGGCGCTCGTAGGCGATGTGCAGCAGCGCCATGCCCGGGGCCTCGTAGATGCCGCGGCTCTTGGCCTCGATGATCCGGTTCTCGATCTGGTCCGACATGCCGAGGCCGTGCCGGCCGCCGATCAGGTTGGCCTCGTGCACCAGCGCGACGGCGTCGCCGAACTCACGGCCGTTGATCCGGACCGGCCGGCCGAACTCGAAGTCGACGGTGACGTCCTCGGTCCGGATCTCCACGGCCGGGTCCCAGAAGGCGACGCCCATGATCGGGGCGACGATCTCCATCGAGGTGTCCAGGTACTCCAGCCGCTTGGCCTCGTGGGTGGCGCCCCAGATGTTGGCGTCGGTGGAGTAGGCCTTCTCGGCGGAGTCCCGGTAGGGCAGGTCGCGCTCGGCCAGCCACTCGGACATCTCCTTGCGGCCGCCGAGCTGGTCGACGAAGTCCTGGTCCAGCCACGGCTTGTAGATCCGCAGGTTGGGGTTGGCCAGCAGGCCGTAGCGGTAGAACCGCTCGATGTCGTTGCCCTTGTAGGTGGAACCGTCGCCCCAGATGGAGACGCCGTCCTCCTGCATGGCCCGGACCAGCAGGGTGCCGGTCACGGCGCGGCCGAGCGGGGTGGTGTTGAAGTAGGTCTGCCCGGCGGAGCGGATGTGGAAGGCACCGCAGGCCAGGGCGGCCAGGCCCTCCTCGACCAGCGGGGCCCGGCAGTCGATCAGGCGGGCCTGCTCGGCGCCGTAGGCACGGCCACGGGCCGGGACGTCGGCGAGGTTCGGCTCGTCGTACTGGCCGATGTCGGCCGTGTAGGCGTACGGGACGGCACCGTGCTCGCGCATCCACGCGACCGCCACGGAGGTGTCCAACCCGCCGGAGAATGCGATGCCGATCCGTTCACCGACCGGCAGCTTGCTCAAGACCTTCGACATGATTGCACCCTTGACCCACCCGCTCGTGCGGGCTCCTGATTTAGCGACGTGTGAGGGGGTTCGGTCTGTTTCATCCGATGCCCGCACTCTGGCATACATTTGCAGAGTACCGCAAGAGCATACGAACGCGTTGGCCGGGGTGGTGGCTGCCGGCGGCGGCCCCGGGGGAGCCTGTCGGGCGTCAACTCCATTGGCCGGGGCCGGATTTGCGGCGGCGGCCGGGCGGGGTTCCGGTGGGGTTCCGGTGGGGGGACGCGACGGGCCGGGCTCCCGGGGGAGCCCGGCCCTGAAGGCGGCGACTGGTCGTGCGGGGGTGAGGAGTTGCGGCGGTCGGGAACTGCGGGGGTGAGGAGTTGCGGCGGTCAGGGCCTACGGGGGTCAGACCTTGCGGCCGACGCCCGCGTACATCCAGCGGGTGGAGCCCGCGGTCGACCCGTCCGGGCGCCAGAGCGGGACGAAGTCCACGCCCGGTTCCACCAACTCCCAGCCCGCGAGGAACGCCTCCACCTCGGCGCGGCCGCGGAGCCGGATGTGCGTATCGGTGTCGTCCCAGGTCTTGGCGACCTCGGCGGCCCGCTGCGGGTTGCCCTCGGCGGTGCTGTGCGAGAGCAGCAGGTAGCTGCCCGGGGCGAGCCGCTCGTGGACGGCCCGGACGGCCGCGGCGGCCTGGTCGTCGTCGAGGAAGTGCAGCACGGCGACCAGCAGCACGGCGACCGGTTGGGACAGGTCGATCAGCTCGCGCAGGGCGGGCCGGTCGAGCAGCTCGTCGAGGTCGCGCAGATCGCCGGTCAGCACGGTCGTGGAGTGGTTGTCCGCGAGCAGTGCCCGGCCGTGGGCGAGCACGATCGGGTCGTTGTCGATGTAGACCACCCGGGCGTCCGGGGCCAGCTCCTGGGCGACCTCGTGCACATTGCCCCGGGCGGGCAGGCCGGAGCCGATGTCGATGAACTGGCGGACCCCGGCGTCCACGCAGTGCCGGACGGCGCGGCGGAGGAAGGCGCGGTTCTCCCGGGCGGCCTGCGGGATGTCGGGCGCGGCGGCGATCGCGTGCTCGGCGGCGGCCCGGTCCGGCGGGAAGTTGTCCTTGCCGCCCAGCCAGTAGTCGTAGATCCGGGCCGGATGGGGCCGGTGGGTCTGCAGCATCACCGGGTCCACGGAGCCGACCGGGGCGATCGCCCCCGTCGCCTCCGTCGTACCGGTGGCGTCCGCCGCGTCCGCCGGGTCCGTGGTGTGGTCGAGCTCGGGCATCGGGTCCCCTCCGTTGGCCTGATCAACGGTCATCGACTGCTGACCGGAAGCCGGTTGATCACTTTCGCATCGTACCCGGCCCACCCGATTGGACGATCATCACCCTGCCCGCGGTTCAGTACGGCGCCGGGCGCGTTCGCGCAGCCACGGTGTGTGGGCGGCGAGGATGCCGAGTCCGAGGGCCACCAGGTGCCCGGCGTCGGCCAGTTGCTGGTCCGCCGCCCAGGCCCCGGCCAGCGCGAGGGCGAGGGCGGGCAGGCCGTACCGGCGCAGCCGGGGCGGGCCCAGGGCGAGCAGGCAGCCGACGGTGGCGACCAGCCCGTAGCTGATCCCGACGTCCCGCTCCCGGGACAGCGCGCCGGGGATCCGCGCGGTCAGCATCACCCACATGGCGCCCTCGGTGATCAGGGTGGCGCCCAGGTGCCCGAAGACGAAGACCGCGCCGGCCCGGGCCGGGCCCCAGCGCCACTCGGCCAGGCCCAGGGCGAGGGCGACGGCGGCGATGCCGGCCCAGGCCGGGACCCCGTCGACCACCAGGCCGCTGGTGAAGAGCGTCCACCACTTGCCCACCTCCATGTGGTGGACGTTGCTGCTGTTGTGGCGGACGAAGCGGGCCCGCCCGGCGTGGCCCTGGGTGGCGAGCCAGGAGGCCGTGAGGGTCAGCAGGAGGACGTAGACGCTGGTGAGCCGCAGGCGCGGGGCGGTTCTGCGGGCGCTCGACCGGAAGGCGGCCGTTCTGGACACCGGGTGCCGGTTGGCGGCGGTGTCGGTCGGTTTCGTCGCCCCGAGGCGGTCCGTCATCGTGGGTGGCGCCTTCGCTCTGCGGTTCCAGGTGCGGTTCCAGGTGCCCGGCGGCTCGATGGGCGGCCGGACGGCCAGCCTACGACAGTCCGGGGCCTGGGCCCTGTCGACCGAGGCCGGTGGGGGACGGGCGGAGCGGGGGGCGGGGTGGGACCGGGGTGCGGCGGGGCCGGGCGGGGCGGTCACCCGAACGGGTCGTGGCGGCGGCGGGGGGCCGCCGGGCCGGGCGAGGGTGAGGGCGAGAGGGAGGGTGAGGGTGAGGACGAGGGGGCCGTCGAGGAGGCGCCGATGACCGGCAGCACCACCGGGGTGCCGGTGCCGCAGGAGCACCGGCGGCCGTGGTGGGCGCGCGCGGCCCGCGCGGTGTGGCGCTACGTGCGACGCGCCCCCGGCAGCTACCTCTGGCTGGCGATCCTGCTGGTCACCACCCAGGTGATCCGGCACGTCGACCCCGCGACCGCCGAGCGGATCCTGCAGCGGCGCTCGACCAACCTGCACCACCTCCAGGTCTCGCCGATCCGGGTGCTGGCGACCAGCGCGCTGTGGATCGACGGCGGCTGGCCGACCTACTTCGCGCTGTACAACGTCTTCCACGTGCCCGCCGAGCGCTGGCTGGGCACGCTGCGCTGGCTCTCGGTGGCGGTGCTGGCGCACGTCGGTGCGACCTACCTCAGCGAGGGCGTGCTCGGCTGGGCCATCCACCGCGGACTGGCCTCGCCGAAGGCGGTCTTCACGCTCGACTACGGCGTGAGCTACGCCCTGGCCGGGGTGGTCGCGGTGCTCACCTACCTGATCGTCCGGCCGTGGCGGTACCTGTACGCGGCGGGGGTGCTGGCCGTGTACGTCCTGGGGGTCCACCAGAGCCGGGACTACACCAGCGTCGGCCATCTGAGCGCCGCGCTGATCGGGTTCGCCTGCTACCCGATCACCCGGGACCGGCCGGGGTCCTTCGACCCGGTCGCCGCGGTGCGGGCGCTGCGGCGGCGGCCGGCCGGCCGGTGACCGTTTCGGGCCCCGGCCGGTCGGCCGGGTCGGTTCCGTGCGTCAGATCCACGGGGCCTTGCGGCCGCAGGTCGTCGGCCAGTCGGGGCCGGGGACATTGGCGCACCACAGTTGGAGGTCGTCGGGGCCGGTGTCCCGTACGGACAGGTTCTGGTTGATGCCGGCGCAGGTGGCGACGGGAGAGTACCGGGGGCAGTGGCCGGTGGCGTCCTTGAGCAGGTGCGCACGCCGGGCGTCCAGGCCCATGTCCAGGACACCCGGGTCGGTGGTCGGCATGTAGCGGTTGGCCGACCAGGAGCCGGCCATGGCGGCGAACAGTGCGATCGCGCAGACTCCGCCGGCGGTCATCCGGCGGATCGTCAGGAGGCTCGGTCCGCCGGATGTGCCGGATGTGCCGGGTGTGCCGCTGCCGGGGTGTGACAGCGTCCGGCTCCAGGCGGTCACGCGCTGGGCGGCCAGCATCAGGCCGAGTACCGCCAGCACGATCAGGCAGTACATGATGATCCAGGTCGTCCGCGGGTAGAGCTGCACCGCCTGGGTGCGCTCCAGCTGCGAGGCGAACCAGAAGCGGAGGAGCCAGGAACTGACCAGGACGGTGGTGACGGTCCGCACCAGGATGCCGCCCGAGCCGAGGCCGATCGCGAGTGCGGCCGCCGCGAGGACGAGCAGGGTGAAGGCGCTCTGCCCGGCCAACTCGCCGCTCAGGGGCCAGTTGTGGTAGGTCTGCGTGCCGGGGCGATCGGACATCCAGCCCATCACGTAGGCGGGATCGGCGTAGACCGTGATCATCGCGTAGCGGTCCTTGGTGGTCGCACCGAGCCGGACCAGCTGGTAGAGCAGCGGCGCGCCGACCAGCGCGGCGCTCGCCGCGGCCACCGCCAGGAAGAGCAGGGCCCGCTTCAGGCGTGCCGCGCCCTTCCGCCAGGGCAGCACGGATCCCACCAGGACGAGCACACCCGGTGCGGCCCAGACGAACCAACCGGAGTACCAGAGGAACAGCAGACCGATCGAGGCCCCGAGGGCGGTCGCCCGTGCCACGGCCGAGCGGGCCGACAGCTCGTGGGACCGGCGCAGTTCGCGGAAGCCGACGGCCAGGACCGGCAGCATGACCAGCATGGCGCCGTGGCTGTAGGGGCGGATCGGGTCGATGAAGAGCACCGCGGAGGGCACCGCGACGAGCAGGGCCCAGAAGGGGCGGAGCAGCAGCCGCCACGCCAGGTAGGTCATCGGGCCGGCCACGGCGGTGCACAGCACCTGGAGGTCCTTCATGGCGAACGCGACGCCGGCGACGCCGCCGTGGGCGCCGTGGAACAGCTTGCCCCACCCGACCAACAGGGCCGGGAAGAGCGGCGGGTAGACGCCTGGTAGGCCCTTGCCGCGGATCATGTCGTCGGCCATGCCCATCACGTTGCCCGGGTCGCCCTCCTGGCCTCCCAGACCCCACGGGGTCCCGTTCAGCGCCACGACGACACCGCCGGCGACCAGACCGGTCCCGAGTCCCGCGAACACCGCGCAGCCCAGGCGGAGCACCAGCGGGTACCGCCCCGGAGCGGTCCGGTGCGCGACGTACAGCAGGGCCGCGAGGACGGGAACGCCGATCACCGCGGCGCGCAGTTGGAGTGCGGCGAGGCCGCTCACCTGGCCGATCCGCACCAGGGGGTTCACGTCGATGCTGCGGGCCCAGAGCATGAAGCAGACGGCGGCGAGCAGGCTGACGACGGCCTCGGCCGGTGCCGTGGAGCGCTGCTGCGGGCCAGGGGTCTCCGCCGGGCCCGGCGGAGACGGGGTGCTCCGCTCGGGGGGCGGCTCGATGCTTCGAGGATCCGCTGGAGCGGCGGTCGGGCAAGTGGTCGCATCAGCCATTCGGTTGTGCTCTTTCGCCGTGCGTCCGCCGCACCCGATCGGAGGCGCCGGACCCGGTCCCCCCACCTGGATGTCGCAGTGGACAACGACGGGCGCGCCCCCGGGTCACGTGGCATCAGGGTGAGGCCCCGGGTGGGACTCGGCGGGGGAGCAGGCGGAGGTCAGGGCGCTCGGGCGATCAGGAGGGGCTGGAAGAAACCGGTGTCGGCGGACGGTTCCCAACGGGCCCCGGCAAGGCCGGCCGCGGTCGCGAAGCCGCTCAACTGCCTGGAGCTGCGGGTCGGATCGGTAGCGAGGTACCGGCCCGGGCGGGAATCCGATGGCAGTGCGGCGCCGCCCCGGCGATGATGCCCGCATGCGCACCTTCGAGGAACTGATCGCCGAGGCCGAGAGCGTGTCCGTGGACGGCTGGGACTTCTCCTGGCTGGAGGGCCGGGCCACCGAGGAGCGCCCCTCCTGGGGATACCAGCGGCTGCTGGCCGGGCGGCTGGGCACGGCGGGCGCGGCCCTGGACATCCAGACCGGCGGCGGCGAGGTGCTGGCGGGCGCCCTGCGACTGGGCGGCGGGGGCCGCCCGCCGGTGCTGGCGGCCACCGAGTCGTGGCCGCCCAACCTGGCCCGGGCCACCCGGCTGCTGCAGCCGCTGGGCGCCGTGGTGGTCGCCGACCCGGACGAGCCGCCGCTGCCGTTCGCGGACGAGGCCTTCGACCTGGTCAGCAGCCGGCATCCGGTGCGGGCCTGGTGGACGGAGATCGCCCGGGTGCTGCGGCCCGGCGGCGCGTACGTCGCCCAGCACGTGGGACCGGCCTCGGCCTTCGAGCTGGTCGAGTACTTCCTCGGACCGCAGCCGGCGGCGCGCGAGGCGCGGCGCCCCGAGGTGGAGGGCGCGCAGGCCCGGGCGGCCGGGCTGGAGGTGGTGGACCTGCGCTCCGAGCGGCTGCGGATGGAGTTCCGCGACATCGGCGCGGTGGTGTACTTCCTGCGCAAGGTGATCTGGATGGTCCCGGGCTTCACCGTCGCCGGTCACCTCGACCGGCTGCGCGAGCTGGACGCCCTGATCCGGGCGGAGGGGCCGTTCGTCGCCCATTCGGCACGCTTCCTGATCGAGGCGCGGAAGCCGTAGCAGGCGCGGGGTGCCGTCGGGCTCGGCCGGGGGCCGTCACAGGTGTGGGGGGAGGTCGCGGCGGGACGGGACGGAGAGTTTGCGCAGTGTCCTGGCCACGTGGTTCTCGACGGTTCTGGTGGACAGGTGGAGTTCTGCGGCGATCTGGCGGTTGGTCAGGCCGGTGGCCGCGAGTTCGGCGACCTCCCGTTCGCGGGGGGAGAGTCCGGGGTGGGCGGGCCGGCCGGAGCGCGGGGGTGTGGCGGCGCGCAGCTGGGAGCGGACGTGGGCGGCGTCGTGGGTGGCGCCGAGGTCGGTCAGCAGGCGGAGGGCGCCGGTCAGTCCGTCGAGGACGTCCCGGTCCGCGGCCCGGCCGTTTCCCGCTGCCGCGGCGCAGCGGGCCGCGGCCTCCGCCGCCAGGGCGGACAGGTACGGCCGGGGCAGGGCGGCGTAGGCGGCCGCGCCGGCGCGGTAGGCCGCCGCGGCGCCCGGGAGGTCCCCGTCGTGTTCGGCGAGCGTGGCGTGGCACCACTGCCGGGCGGCTGCCGCGAGGGGCAGGTGCGGGGTGGCGGGGGCGGTGCGGAGGTCCTCGGCCATCGCCCGGGCGGTGGCGGGGTCGCCCGCGGCCAGGACCGCGGTGACGGCCCAGGGCGCGAGTTCCGCCGCCCAGGCCCAGATGCCCTTGCTCCGTAGCCGGGCCCAGGCCTGGGTCGCGTGCGTCCGGGCGTCCTGGTGGTCGCCGCGGGCGAGGGCCAGGCGTACGAGCACGGTCGAGGAGAGCACCGCGACCGGTGCCAGTTGCTGGTCCGGGTGCGGGGCCGGGCCGCCGGCCAGCCAGGCCCGGGACTGCGACCATTCGCCCCGGGCGAGGCACAGCGAGGCGAGGACGGTCCGGGCCTCGTGGCCGAGCACCGGGGTCCGGGCGGTGTCCGCGACCAGTTCGGCGGCGCGGTCGGCGAGGCCGGTCCAGCGGCCGGTGGCCCAGTCGAGGAGGAGCCGGACGCTGCGGATGCCGTGGGCGACGTGGGGCCCGGCCCGGTGGCGTTCGGCCAGGGCCGCGCTGCGGTCGAGGAAGGCCCGGCTGTCCGCGTAGCGGCCGAGCCACAGGGTCGCGTCGGCGGCGTTGCACAGGGCGCGGGCCCGGTGGCCGGCCGATGCGGCGCCCGCCGCGTCCTCGCCGTCGTGCGGGGACCGGGGCGGGAGTGCCCGCTCGGCTCCGGGGTCGTCGAGGGTCAGGAGCAGCGCGATGAGGTTGGCGTCGACGGCGGCCCGCAGGACGGGATCGGTGGTGGCGGCGACCGCGGCGAGGGCCCGCCGCGCGAAGTGCCGGTGTTCGGCGAGCGGGATGCCGGGCCAGTGCGGCATCGACATCGCGGCCATGACCCGTGCGGCGAGGCCGAGTTCGCCCGGGAGGGTGCCGGCGGTGCGGGCCAGCCGTAGCCAGCCGTCGTGGTCCGGCGCCGTCGGGGTGCACAGCGACAGCCCCTGGAGCACTCGGGCCTGGGCGCGCAGCGGCCCCGGCACTCCCGGCGTGCGGGTGAGGGTGTCGAGCAGGGTGCTGGCGTCCCGGGGCGTGAGCCCGGCGACGTGGCGCAGGGCGGTGGTGGCGAGCCTGGCGCGGGCGGGGCCGGGGATCCGGCGGTCGACGAGCAACTCCTGGAGGAGCCGGGCGGCTTCGCGGTGCTCACCGGCGGCGGCGTGGGCGCCGGTGGCGCGTTCGGCGGCCCGGACCAGGCCGCGCCGGACCCCGGCCGCGCGGAGGTGCCCGGCGACCTCCGGCCAGGGGACGTCGGTGCGCCGCCGCAGCACCTGGGCCGCCCGGTGGTGCAGGTCGAAGCGTTCGGCGGGGGGCAGGCCGACGGCCACGGCCCGGGCGGCGAGCGGTACGGGGAAGCCGTACCGACGGGGGCCGAGGTCCGTCAGCGCGGCGGTGGCGAGGGCCGCGAGGAGCCCGGTGCGGACCTCCCGGTCCGGCAGCCCGGTGAGGGCGGCCAGTTCGGCCTCGGAGGCCGGTCCGGCCAGCACCGCCGCGGCCTGCACCAGGCGTCGGGCGTCCGGCGGGAGGGCGGTGAGCCGGCCCAGCACGGTCTCCGACAGGCGCGGCGGGGCCTCCAGCGCCTCGATGTCGTCCGCCGTCGGCCCGTCCGGGGCCGTTTCCGCGAGGACGGGCAGGACGTCCACGAGCACCTGGGCGACTCCGCCGGTCACCGCGTACAGCCGCCCGATCACGGCCTCCGGGCACCGCTCGCCCAGGGCCCGGCCGATCAACTGCCGTGCCACCGGGGCGGGGAGCGGGCCGGTCCGTTCCCGGAGGACGGCGGTGCCGGGCGGGCAGTCGAGCGGCTCGCCCAGCGGGGGGCGGCCGGCCGGGAGGTCCTCGGGTCGCCAGGTCAGCACCAGGGCACGCCCGGTCGGGAGGGTGCGGGACAGCCGCCGGAGGCTGCGCCGGACGGGTTCGTCGGCGCGGTGGACGTCCTCCACGACCAGCAGGATCGGGGCCGTGGACCGGGCCGCGGCGTCGAAGGCGCGCTGCGCCTCGTCCTCGGACAGCTCGGCGCAGGTGAGGGTCAGACAGGCGGATCCGGCCGGGCGTCGTCGGCGCAGGGCCGCCACGAGGTGCGACTTTCCGGTGCCCGCGGGCCCCTCGACCAGCAGGACCGTCGAGGGCCGGGCGGGGCCGGTGAGGGAGCCGTGGAGTACGGCCCGCCAGGCTTCGCCCATGCTTTCCTCCGCTCGTCCGGGTGGCGGGTCTCCACGGTGCCGGACGGTGCCTCGGCCAACCAGGCTCCGGTGCAGTGGAGTTGATTGAGTATGGGTAGTTCCGGCGGCCGGATTGTACGCCGCTGAGGTCTGGACCACGCTGATGGCCACCCGGTTCCGCCCACCGGTCACCGGAGCCTCCACACACCCCCGGTCACCGGAACCTCCATACCCCCCGGTTCCTCCCGGCGGGCGGCGTCCGGCATTCCGTCAGGTCCCCCCACGCCTCTGGAGTGTCATGAACATGGCATCACTGTTCCGTTCGTCCCCGCTGAGGACCGCGGCCGCGGCCGTCGTCACGTGCGCCCTCGCGGCCGCCGGCGCCGTGCTGGCACCCGCTGCCCAGGCCTCCCCGGCCACGTCCCCGGCCACGTCCCCGATCGCGTCCGCGGCCCGTGCCGAGCGCCCGTCCACCCCGAGGGCCGACGCACCCATGGGTGCCCCCGTCGCCGGCCGCGTCCTCGGCGAAGCCGGCATCAGGCCGCAGGACCGACCGGGCGTCCAGCGGTTCCGCGAGCTGCGCGACGGTCTCGTGGCGCCGGATCGGCCCTCGGTGGGCGCCGCCGGCCGCACGGCCCCGGAGGGCGCGGACCTCGCCGAGCTGGCCCACCGCTGGTGGGGCACCGAGCTGGGCCCCAACGGCAACACCGGCTTCGACGGCGTGACCGCCACCCACACCCTCGACGCCTCGCTGCGCCTCAGCAGTGCCGACGACTTCCTCTACGCCCCCACCACCAAGGCGCGCGCCAACTCCTGCATCGAGCTGGTCACCGTCCACACCCAGGCCAGCGCCCAGGTGTGGGCCTGGGACTGGTGCAACGCCGACCCCGCCCAACAGGTCGGCGCGACCGTCGACATCGACTCCGCCTTCCTCCAGAAGTACGGCAGCACCGTGAACGGCCGCTCCGCCTACACCGTCCGGATCCAGCTCACCGACGCCGGGGCCAACGCCTGGACCGCCTCGCTCTACAACGTCACCACCAGTACCTGGGACCCGTTCTTCACCAGCCAGGGCACCGACCAGACCACCCTCGCCTACGGCTGGGACATGTTCGAGTACTACTCCGACCAGACGGCCTCCGGATCCGTGGGCGTCTGCCAGGACCTCAGCGGACGGGTCGTCGAGACGACCGGACTGAAGGTCCACGACCCCGTCACCGGCGCCTGGACCGACGCCGGGCCCGCGAATTCCACCGTCTTCCCCGACGCCACCATGAACCCCTCGGACTACTTCTGCCCCGGCATAGCCGGCCGGATGGCCGCGCCGTACAGCGCCTGGCAGGTGTCCGTCCGCTGACGCGGACGCTGACGCGCGGGATCGCACCGGGAGCGGAAGGAGCCGGGTGCCGTCGTGGCGGCCGCCCCGGGTGGGGGTGGCCGCCACGCTGTGCGCGGGCCGCGCCGATGCCGTCCGACCCCTTGTCAGAGGTTAGGGAAGTTTCCTAACTTGATGTCATGTCCGAGACATCACGGCACTCCCGGCGTTCCCTCCTGCGCGTCGGTGCGGCGGGCGGTGCGGCCTTCGCCGGCGGCCTCCTGCTGCCCGGAGCCGCCCGGGCCTCCGCCCCGCTCCCCACCGCCCTCGACAATCCGACCATCCCCGCACCCCGGAGCGAGCGGACCGCCGGGTCCGCGCTCCGGCCCTTCGGCCGGCACCTCGCCTTCGGTGCCGACCCGTCCCGTCAGGTCGTCGTCTCCTGGCAGGTACCGGACGCGGTGACCGCCCCCTTCGTCCGGCTCGGCCTCCAGCCAGGCGACCTCGGCGCGCAGCTCCCCGCCGAAGTCCGCACCCTGGTCAGCCGACTCTCCTGGCAGCACCCGGTCGAGGGCCAGCCCCTGGCCAAGCCCACCACCGTCACCCAGTACTACCTGCACGCGCAGGTGGACCAGCTGATCCCGGACACCACCTACTACTACGTCGTCGGCCACCAGGGGTACGACCCGGCCGGCCGGGCCGGCGGGCTCGGCGGGTCCGGCGATGTGGCGAGCTTCCGTACCGCACCCGCCCCCGGGCGCGGCGCCGGGTTCACCTTCACGGCCTTCGGTGACCAGGGCATCGGGTCCGACGCCACCGCCACCGGCAACCTGATCGCCGGCCTCGACCCCGCCTTCCACCTCCACATGGGCGACCTGTCGTACGCCAACAGCGGCGGCAGCGGCACGACCGACGACGCGTACGACGCCCGCCTGTGGGACTCCTTCTTCGTCCAGAACGACCACGTCGCGGCGCGGACCCCGTGGATGGTGGCGGTCGGCAACCACGAGATGGAGCCGTGGTACGGGGACGACGGCTACGGCGGCGTCCGCGCCCGGTTCACGATGCCCGACAACGCCTGGAGCCGGTCGACGGGCATCTACTCCTGGCGCTACCAGAACGTCGGCCTGATCAGCCTCGACGGCAACGACGTCTGCTTCAACACCCCCGCCAACCTCGACCACACCAAGGGCAGGCAGCGGAAGTGGCTGGACAGCCGGCTCGCCGCGCTGCGCGCCGACCCCGGCATCGACTTCATCGTCGTCTACCTGCACCAGTGCACGTACTCCACCTGCCACGACAACGGGGCCGAGCTCGGCGCGCAGCAGGACTGGGCCCCGCTGTTCGACGAGTACCAGGTGGACCTGGTGCTCAGCGGCCACAACCACGTCTACGAGCGGACCGACCCCATCCGGGCCGGACGGGCCACCCGCGCGGTCGCCTCCGGTGACACCGTCGACCCGGTGAAGGACGGCACCACGTACGTCGTCGCGGGCGGCGGTGGCGACGGGCTCTACACGTTCCCGGCCTCCGACACCTACCTGGGGCACGAGACCCCGAACGACGACCCGGTGCCGATGGTGGTCTCCGAGCGGAGCGGCCACGAACAGACCGTCGAGGTCACCTGGTCCAGGGTCCGTTACACCGGCTACTGCCTGGTGGCGGTCGACGTGACCCCCGCCGTCGCCGGCGGCGCACCGGCCCGGATGGAGGTGCGGTCCGTCACCGAGGACGGCACGGCCGTGGACCGGGTCACCGTGCAACGCGGCTGAACCCGCCCGGAGGCGGGGGCGGCGGTAGGCGGTAGCCGCCCCCCGCGGCCTCGGCGATCTACGCTGTCACCGTTGCCCATGACGTTTCAGCGGCCCGGCGTCCCGGCGAACCGAGGCCTTCCCGGTACCCGGACCGCTCCGGCCGCCGGCCGCCGGTGGAAGGGGACAGTGCGATGGATGCCGCTGACAACAGGACCAGGGCCGCGATCGAGGAGCACTGGCGGGCGTCGGAACGCGGGGACGGCGACGCCGAGCACGCCGTCTACGCGGCGGACGCGATCCTCGACTACCCCCAGTCGGGCGAACGGTTCCGGGGCCGTGCGGCGATCTCCGCGCAACGCGGCGGCCACCCCGCCGACCGGCACTTCACCGTCCACCGGATCACCGGCGGCGGGGACCTGTGGGTGAGCGAGTGCGTCATCACGTACGACGGGGTGCCCACCTACTCGGTGAGCATCATGGAATTCGCCGACGGGCACGTGGTGCACGAGACGCAGTACTTCGCTGCGCCCGAACGGCGGGCAGCGCTCGCGGAGCCGATGCCGGGCAGGACCATCACCGGGGCCTGACCCGGAGCCGGTCCCGGGCCGCCGGGCACGTTGCGGCGGGCGGGCAGGTCCGGCCGGGTCCGGTGCGGGCGGTCAGGGGGTGGGCGCGGCGCCGAGCGGGACCCGCCGGTAAGGGGCGGTGGCGGTCGGGGCGGGTGCGGTGTGCTGGGGCAGCGGCCGTGGCGCAGGGGCGGCCAGCTGCGGGTCGACCGTGAGGGCGGTGACGCCGAGCGGCTCGGTGAGGGCGCGCAGGGCGGGCTCGGCCAGGGTGATCCAGGGCTGGTCCGGGCCGAGTACGGCGGTGAGCCGCTCCTCGGAGGTGAAGGCGACCGCGGTCCGGTCGCCCAGCGCGGTACGGAAGACACGGGCCGTGTGGCCCAACGGGCCCGACCGGACGGGTACCAGGAGAGGTCCGGTCGGGTTGCGTTCGGACGGCTCCGGGTCCTCGGCGTACAGGCGCTGGCTCATGGTGTTCCTCCACGGGGATGCGGGCTGGCGGCGCACCCCGGGATCGCCGGGGTGCGCCACCGAGGCTATGCCCGCGAGCGGAGGGTGGGAGCGCCGTCCTGACGTCCCCCTGACTCCGGCCGGTCGGATCCTTATGGTCTGTTGACGATCGTGCCGGTCCTGGCGGTGCGGCCCGGAGGGGGTGTGGTCAGGTGACCGTCTCGTGCGGGCCCCACAGGCCCTCCAGGGCCGTCCCGGCCTGGTCGGCCAGGGTCACCGCGACCAGGCGCGCCTGCCGGGAGGGCACCGTGCCGGGGGTCGGCTGCATCAGGTAGCGGCCGATGTACTTGCCGTTCCCGAACAGTCGCAGCTCCACGTCCTCGTCGGGCAGGCCCAGCCGGTCGGCGTCCCACGGCTTGCGGGCGACGGTGACCGAGCCGTCGTGCTCCAGGCGCGGCGGGTGGCCCAGCAGTGAGCCGTACTCGAACCGGCAGCCGCGCAGTTGCAGCAGGTCGATCAGTTCGGCCTGGACGTGGTCGACCACGGTGAGGGCGGTGCCGGCGGTGCGGGCCAGCACGGTGGTGTCGTGGATCCGGGCCAGGTAGCCCGCGTCGGTGATCGCGACGACCTCGAAGTGCCTCGCCCTGGCCGCCAGTTGGGAGACGACCAGGCCGACGCAGAGCAGCAGCACCGCGGTGGTGAGGTCGCCGGACTTGCTGATCGAGAACCGCTCGTAGGGGCGGGTGAAGAAGAAGTCGAAGCCGGCGGCCGCCACCACCGCGGCCACCGCGCCGGCGCTCCGGCGGCCGAGGGCGGCCACCGCCACCACGACCACCACCAGCAGCAGGGCGACGTCGGTGCCGGCGATGCCGGACCGCCACGGCAGCAGCACCGCGCAGAGGGCGAGCGGGGCGGCCACGGCCGCGAACAGCGGCAGCCGGGCCCGAGCGGTGAAACGGCGCATCGTACACCTCCTGATGTCCGGTGTAGCGCTCCCGGGCCGGTGGGCGGGGGCCGTCGTCGGTCCCTTGGCGAATCCCTTGCGCGGCCGTTCCGGGCACCCCGCCGTCCGGGGGACCCCGTCGTTCCGGTTCGGCGGCGAGCGGCGCGAAGGACGCGTCAAGACGGCGGCCGGACCCGTCAAGAAGGCGTATGGACGGGCCGGTGCGGGCCCGGTCGCACCTAAGGCGTGTCTGACAATTCCCGCCGGGCGCGCGACGCCGGGGCACGCACCTCGCCGCGTTGTCGTCGGTCGCCGATGGCCCCCAGCCTTCGG
>NZ_JBEOSV010000056.1:0-8358 GCF_040303245.1 Kitasatospora sp. NPDC096077
GGGGCAACGGGACCGGATTGTCACCCCCGCCCCGTAGGCTGGGAGGGTCATGACGAACGACTCCACCGGCGGGTGGCCACCCGCCGGTCGGCCCGGCCGGCGCCTCGGCCTAGCCGAGGTGGGCGCCCATCCATTCCAGCGAGGCGGGCAGCTCCCTGGTCCAGCTGTCGAAGTTGTGCCCGCCGTCGTCCAGGTAGAGCGAATCCACCTTGAACTGCGGATTGGCCGCCGCGACCTGGGTGGCCTGGTCGACGAACTGGACGGTCTGCTGGTAGTCCGTCTCCGTCCGGGTGGAGACCACCAGCATGTTCAGCGACGGGGCCGGGAGGTTCTGCAGCCGCCAGCCGAGGTCGTGCTGCTGGGTCAGGGTCTTGTCGCCGCTGAAGAGGTCGCCGCCGGTGTACTGGTCCTGGCGCACCGAGAAGTCGCCGTGCAGGCCGGTGGCGCTGCCGTAGACGTTCGGATTGCGCATCGACAGGCGCATCGCGCAGCTGCCGCCGGTGGAGTAGCCGAACACGCCCCAGGAGGCGGCCGAGCGGCCGAGCCGGTAGGCGCTCTGCAGCGCCTCGGGCACGTCCTTGGTGAACCAGGTCTCGGTGCGCGGCCCGCCGGGGACGTCCACGCACTCGGTGTCCCGGGAGGGGACCACCGAGGGGCGGGCCAGTACCAGGACGGTCGGCGGCATCTTGCCGGAGCGCTGCAGCTCGGCCGCCGTCTGCACGGTGGGCAGCTCCTTGAGCAGGTTCAGGGTGGTGCCCGGGAAGCCGGCCAGGGTGAGCACGACCGGGAAGCGGACCAGGGCGAACTTCGGGTCGAAGTACTCGGGCGGCAGGTAGACGAACATCTGGTCGGAGAATCCGGTCTCCTTGCCGTTGACCCGGACCGACTCGACCTTCCCGACCTCCTCCGGCGCGCCCTTGGGCAGGTTGGCGACGCCCTCCAGACCGCCCTCGTCGGTCGGCTGGACCAGTTTGTCGGAGACCGGGGTGCCGCCCTTGTGGTTCTCGTTGCTGGTCAGCGCGAGCTTGGCGCCGCCGGGGTTGAGCAGGTCGTCCCAGGAGGTGTAGAACCCGAAGGAGTTGTTCACCGACAGCGCCAGGACCGCGAGGATCGAGACTTGAACGACTGTCATCAGGCCGATCCGGCCGAGCACCGGCAGCGGGCGCTGCCGGGCCAGCCTGGGCCAGAGCCACAGGGTGATGACGAGGGCCGCCGCTCCGAGAGCGAGCAGCGAGTTCACCAGCACGTCGCTGGTCAGTTCCATGCCGTCGGCCTTCCGGTGGGACGCTGTCGGTGCAGGCTTCATCGTCTGGCGGTCCGTCAGACCGGGCCACCGCAGCTAGGCTGTCCGGGCGCCCGGGCGGGGGTGGCAGGGCGGGGGAAGGTCCGCGGCAACCGGCGCCCTAGAATGCGGCGTCCACCGTACGTAACGCGTGCCGGAGGGTTCCGTCCCGCCACGCGGCGGTGGACCCACGGCTCCGCCCCCGGCTCAACCCGCAGCGCGCCCATGGCACCGGAATACCGTCCGTTTCCGGGTCCTTGGTATGCGCATTGCCTGATGAAGGAATAGGCATGAAGGTCCATCACACGTGCTCCCCCGGAGTGAACGGACACCGCACCGCAGCCTCTACGCTGAGCTTCCATGAGCGTTCCCGTGTCCGTTGAGCCGAGCCCCGAGCAGCCCCCGCGCCGACGGCGCGGCCTGCAGACGCTGCGCAACCAGGCGGCGGCCGTCCCGAGGGCCTGGCTCCCCGGTGCGGTCGGCTACGCCTGTCTGCTGATCGGCCTGGTCGACATCGCGAGTGCGGTGTTCCCCAAGCTCCGGCACACCAAGATGCACACCTTCGCCGGGCAGCTTCCGGGCGGCACCACCAGCCTGGCCGCGGTCGGCACGCTGATGGTCGGCATCCTGCTGGTGCCGCTGGCGCACGCGCTGCGCCGGCGCAAGCGGCGGGCCTGGCGGGCGGTCTGCGTGCTGCTGCCGCTCAGTGCCGCGCTGCACATCATGCGCTGGCACCAGATCGGCCCGGCGGTCGTCTCGCTGGTCGTCCTCGCCGTGATGCTGGTGCACCAGCGCGAGTTCTACGCCAAGGCCGACCCGCGCACCCGCTGGGGCGCGGTGGTCAACCTGGTTGTGATGGGCGCCCTCAGCGTGCTGCTCGGCCTGCTGATCGTGAGCACCCGCACCCGCTACGAGTTCGGCCACCCCGGCCTGTACGACCGGCTGCAGCACGTCGGGTACGGGCTGTTCGGCTTCGAGGGCCCGATCCGCTACACCAACGAGCGGATGTCCGACCTGGTCGCCTACCTGCTCGGCGGCCTCGGCCTGCTGACCGCCTTCACCACCGCCTACCTGGCGCTGCGCCCGGGCAAGCCGAAGCCGGAGCTCACCGCCGAGGACGAGGAGAAGGTCCGCGAGCTGCTCAAGCGGCACGGCGAGCGCGACTCGCTCGGCTACTTCGCGCTGCGCCGCGACAAGAGCGTGCTGTTCTCGCCCACCGGCAAGGCCGCGATCTCCTACCGGGTGGTCTCCGGCGTGATGCTCGCCTCCGGCGACCCGGTCGGCGACGTCGAGGCCTGGCCGGGCGCGATCAAGGTGTTCATGGCCGAGGCCCGCGAGCACGCCTGGGTGCCGGCCGTGATGGGCTGCAGCGAGGTCGGCGGCGAGGTCTGGACCCGCGAGGCGGGCCTGGACGCGCTGGAGCTGGGCGACGAGGCCATCGTCGACACCTCCACCTTCTCGCTGGCCGGCCGGGCCATGCGCAACGTCCGCCAGATGGTCAAGCGGATCGAGCGCAACGGCTACTCCTGCAAGGTGCGCCGGGTCTCCGAGCTCAGCGTCGAGGAGAAGTACCGGATCGCCGACGCCGCCGCCCGCTGGCGCGGCACCGACACCGAGCGCGGCTTCTCGATGGCCCTGGGCCGCTTCGGCGACCCGCTGGACGACGACTGCGTGGTGGTCACCGCCCACAAGGCCCCGGAGGAGGGCGAGAGCGGCGACGACCTGAAGGCCGTGCTGCACTTCGTGCCCTGGGGGCCGGACGGCATATCGCTGGAGCTGATGCGCCGCGACCGGGCCGCCGACCCGGGCCTGAACGAGCTGCTGATCGTCGCCGCCCTGCAGGAGGTGGGCGCCCTGGGCATCCGCCGGGTGTCGCTCAACTTCGCGATGTTCCGCTCGGCGCTGGCCCGCGGCGAGCGGATCGGCGCCGGCCCGGTGCTGCGCGCCTGGCGCGGACTGCTGGTGTTCCTGTCGCGGTGGTTCCAGATCGAGTCGCTGTACAAGTTCAACGCCAAGTTCCAGCCCGAGTGGGAGCCGCGCTTCCTGGTCTTCCCGAGCACCCGGGACCTGCCGCGGATCGGCTTCGCCGCGATGCAGGCGGAGGCCTTCATCACGCTCGGCATGCCGCGCTTCTGGCGCAGGCGCCAGCGTGAGGGCCTGATGCCGGTGCCGTCGACCCGTGAGGTCACCGAGGCCGCCTGAGGCCGCTCGAGGCCGCCCGAGGCCGCCCGAGGCCGACCGGCGTTCGAACGGGGCCCCCGCCGAGAAACCTCGGCGGGGGCCCCGTTCGATAATGGGGGGCATGAGCGATGTGCCCCCCTACTCCCTCCCGGCCGGACTGCCGCGGCTCGGCCGCTGCGCCGTGATGGGTGTGGTCAACGTCACGCCCGACTCCTTCTCGGACGGCGGGATGTGGCTCGACCCCGCCAGGGCGATCGCGCACGGGCTGGCCCTGCGGGCCCGCGGCGCGGACCTGGTGGACGTCGGCGGCGAGTCCACCCGGCCCGGGACCCAGCGGGTGCCCGAGGAGGAGGAGCTGCGCCGGGTGCTGCCGGTGGTGCGCGAGCTGGCCGCGGCCGGGGTGATGGTGTCGGTGGACACCATGCGGGCCTCGGTCGCCGAGCGGGCCGTCGAGGCCGGCGCCGCGATCGTCAACGACGTCTCCGGCGGCCTCGCCGACCCGGCGATGGCCCGGGTGGTCGCGGCGACCGGCGCGCCCTTCGTGGTCATGCACTGGCGCGGGCAGTCCGCCGACATGGAACGGCGGGCCGTCTACCAGGACGTCGTACGGGACGTGGTCGCCGAGCTGACCGCCCGGGTGGAGGCGCTGCTGGCCGCCGGGGTCAAGGAGGACCAGTTGGTCCTCGACCCGGGGCTCGGCTTCGCCAAGACCCCCGAGCACAACTGGGCGCTGCTCGGCCGGTTGGACGCGCTCACCGCGCTCGGCCGTCCCGTCCTCGTCGCGGCTTCGCGGAAGCGGTTCCTGGGTACGCTGCTCGCCGACCCGGAAACCGGGGAGCTGCGCCCGGCCCGTGAGCGGGACGACGCGACCGCCGCGGTCTCGGTGCTGTCGGCCCAGGCCGGAGCCTGGGCGGTCCGGGTGCACGACGTGTCCGGTACGGCGGACGCCGTCCGCGTGGTCGCGGCCTGGCAGCGCGCGGCGCGGCTGGGGTGAGGGAGGGTCTGTGACAGGTGACGGCAGGTTGAGCGGCGGGACGGCCGGTAAGGCCCGGGAGGTGGACCTGGAGGCGGTGCTCGCGGCGAACCGGGCCTTCTACGAGGCGCTGGAGCGGGGGGACGTCGAAGCGGTCGAGGAGGCCTGGCTGGGGCCGGAGCACGCCGACGACAAGGGCGGCGTGGTCTGTGTGCACCCCGGTTGGCCGGTGCTGCGGGGGCGGGCCCAGGTGACCCGCTCCTACATGCTGATCATGATGAACACGGAGTACATCCAGTTCTTCCTGACCGATGTCGAGGCCGAGGTCCACGGCGATGTGGCCCTTGTCACGTGCACCGAGAACATCCTCTCCGGCGGCGAGGCGGAGGAGGAGGGGGAACTCGGCCCGCTGGTCGGCGGAAAGGTCGTGTCGAGCAATCTGTTCCGTCGTACCCCGGCCGGGTGGAAGCTCTGGTCGCACCACGGCTCACCCGTGCTGACCAGCGGGGACGAGGACGACGAGGACTGATTCCGGGAGCCGCGGAAAATCGGCGCCGAACGGTCGCCGGGGAATTTCCGAGTGGTCACCGAACGTTCACGTCAATCGCCATTCCGGTGCGCGTGGCGACGGTTCGTGCCGGGTAGGACGGTCAGGCGTTGTCCGCGCTCGCGGGTAGATTCGAAACGGAGTGGCGGGCGTGCTGCCCGCCTTCGCCCCGCCCGTCCATGCCTTTCCCGGGTGGGGCCCGTCCGACTGGGAGCAGTGATTCGTTTGCTGGACCGCGTCACCCTGCGGGGGCTGCGAGCCCGGGGCCACCACGGCGTGTTCGAGCGCGAGCGCGTCGAGGGCCAGACCTTCGTGGTCGATCTCGTGCTGTACCTGGACACCCGCCCCGCCGCGTCCGGAGACGACCTCACCCGCACGGCGCACTACGGCATCGTGGCCGAGGAGGTCACCGCGATCATCGCCGGGGAACCGGTCGACCTGATCGAGACCCTGGCGCAGCGGATCGCCGACCAGTGCCTGAAGCACGACGCGGTCGAGGAGGTCGAGGTCACCGTGCACAAGCCGGACGCCCCGATCACCGTGCCGTTCGACGACGTGACCGTGACCATCCACCGGGGCCGCGCATGACCCCCACCGCGCGCCTGGTTTCCGATGCAGAGGGAATTCTTCGATGACCAGCACTGAGCCGAACGCGTTCGACCTGGAGGACCGGGTGGACTCCGCCGACACCACGCTGCACAGCCAGCGGTGCGCGGTGATCGCGCTCGGCAGCAACCTGGGCAACCGGCTGGACACCCTGCAGGGTGCCGTCGACGCGCTCGCCGACACCCCCGGGCTGAAGATCAAGGCCGTCTCGGCGGTCTACGAGACCGAGGCCGTGGGCGGCCCGGAGGAACAGCCCAACTACTACAACGCGGTCGTGGTGCTGCGCACCTCGCTGCCGCCGCGGGACCTGCTGGAGCGCGGCAACGCGATCGAGGACGCCTTCGGGCGGGTCCGCGAGGTCCGCTGGGGCGCGCGCACCCTGGACGTCGACATCCTGGCGTACGAGGGCGTGGTCAGCGAGGACCCGCAGCTGCTGCTGCCGCACCCGCGGTCGCACGAGCGGGCCTTCGTCCTCGCCCCCTGGCTGGACGCCCAGCCCGAGGCCGAGGTGCCCGGACACGGTCCGGTCGCCGCGCTGCTGGCGGCGCTCGGCGGGCCGGACGCGCAGGGCGTGAAGCGCCGCGACGACATCCGGCTGACGCTGCCGGAGTAGCGGCGGGTCCGACAGTTCCCGCCGCGCGCGCGACGCCGGGCGGGAAATTGTCGGAAACGCCCACGGCGGGACGGGCCGGCGGGCGGCCCGGCCGGTCCGGTCCGCCGGGTCGGTCGGGAACTCGGCCGCGGGGCCCGGCCGTACGAGTGGATGTCCGCCCGTCCGGTCCCGGTACGGTGGCCTGACGCCGTCGTACCGGGCCACCGGGCGGTCGGTCGGTCGGCTCTGGTACCCCGGGAAGGACCTCCTCCGCGTGAAGCTGCTTCGCCTCCGTCTGCTGATCGGCATCACCGCCGCGACGACGGCGCTGTCCTGGGCCGGCTCCAAGCTGTGGGCGTCCCTGGACACGCTGCCGGCCGTGCCGGCCGCGGCTCCGGTGGTGCTGGCGGCGGTGGCGGTCATCCTGCTGGCGACCGCGATCTCGCTGCGCTCCCGGCTGAAGGCGGTGCGCGAGCGGCAGCCCGGCGCCAAGCGGGTCGACCCGCTGCTGGCGGCGCGGGCGGTGGTGCTCGGGCAGGCCAGCGCGCTGGTCTCCTCGGTGGTCACCGGCATCTACGCCGGCGCCGGGATCTATCTGCTCGGCGAGCTGGACGTGTCGGCCCGCAAGGACCAGGCGGTGACCGCCGGGCTCGCGGTGCTGGCGGGGGCCGCGGTGATCGCGGCGGCGCTCTGGCTGCAGCACGTGTGCAAGCTGCCGGAGAACCACGACGACCCGGGCGGTCCGGCGGCCTCGCCCCGCTGACGGAACGGCCGGATCCGGTCGCACCGCGCTGAACAGGGCTTTTTTCGTGATCTTGAGTGAAAAGCCGGGCACGTGCGGTAAAAACTGCGCACTGTCAAGGGTTGAAGGGGACCCTGGGCTGACACGGCCCCAATTCGCACGCTAGTTTCTTGGCATGTCTCGCGGACGCCACCGTCATTCCTCCGTCCTCGGCCGGGTCTTTCCCCCCACCGCCGCCGGCGTACTGCTGGTGGCCGCTCTGGCCGCGCTGCTTTTCAGTCAGGACACCGTCCTGGTCCGCTCGGTGGGCATCGCCGCGCTGATCGCCACGCTCGGCTTCGCGGTGCTGCTGCGGCAGCGGGACAAGGCGGCCCGGGCGGCCGCCGAGGTGTCCTCGGCGCAGCGGCTGCGGGCCGAGGAGCGCTTCGAGGAGCAGCTGGCCGAGGCCGAGTACGCGGCCGAGGTGGCCGAGGAGCGGGCCACCCGGTTCGGGCGGCGGCTGACGGCGGAGAAGTCGCGGCTGGCGAAGGCGGAGACCGAGATAGCCCGGCTGCTGCGCGAGCGGGCCGTGGCGGTGGCGGAGCAGGCGCTCAAGGAGGCCGAGGCGGCCCAGAAGGCGCTCGCCGCGAGCCGTCCCAAGCACCCGGCCAGTCCGGCCGCGTTCGTCCGCGCCGCGTCCGTGCTGCGGCTGCTGGAGCGGCGGGCGGCCGAGCAGGAGGCGCAGCGGGAGCGCACGGCGGGCGCGGAGGTCGCGCTGCGGGCTCGTACGGCTCCGGCCGCCTCGGCCGCCCAGGTCGCTTCGGTCGCTTCGGCGCCCAAGCCGGTGTCGGTGCCCGCTCCGGTGGCGCCCACGGTGCCCACCCCGGCGCAGGCCCCGGCCGGGCCGGCCGCGACCGCTGCTCCGGCGGGCCGTACCCCGGTGCAGCCCACGCCGCTGCGCCCGGCGCTGACCGCGACGGTCGGCCAGCTCGGCGGTGGGTCCGGGGCGAGCGGTGCGCAGGCCGGTGCGTCGGCCGCCGCGCCGGCTCCGGTGGAGCGGCAGCGGCAGCGTCCGGCGCAGTCCGGGCCGGCCCGCGGGCCGGGCTTCAGCTTCTTCGGCCGCGGCACGGGTGCGGCGGTCCGGGCGGCGGCTCCGGCCCCGGCGGTGGGCAGCGTCGCCGAGCTGGCGGAGCGCGCGGACCTGGCCGACGTGGTGGGGGACGAGGCGGTCGCCGCGAAGGCCCGCGCCGAGGCGCAGGAGACCCTGGAGGCCGCGGAGGTCCGCCCGGTGGAGCCGGTGGCCGCCGGCGGGGCCGGGGCGGACGGGACCACCGTGGTGGACCTGACGCCCGAGGACGAGACCGAGCTGATCGAGCTGCCGGAGCTGCGCGCCACGCGCTGAGCGGCCCTGGAGACGCGCCGCGGCGCGGGAAGTCGGACGGGTCGACTTCCCGCG
>NZ_JBEOSV010000056.1:8368-56789 GCF_040303245.1 Kitasatospora sp. NPDC096077
CCGCCGTCCGGCGCGGCCGGCGCGGCGCGTCCCCTGCGCGCGGGGGGGGGGGGGGGTCGGTGCGGGGGGCCCCCCCCCCGCGCCGCGGCGGTTCCGTTCCGGCGTGCGTCGGGTCAGATCTGCACGCCGAAGTCCTGGGCGATGCCGGCCAGGCCGGAGGCGTAGCCCTGGCCGACCGCGCGGAACTTCCACTCGCCGTTGTTGCGGTAGAGCTCGCCGAAGATCATCGCGGTCTCGGTGGCGGCGTCCTCGGAGAGGTCGTAGCGGGCGATCTCGGCGCCGCCGGCCGCGTTCACCACGCGGATGTAGGCGTTGCGGACCTGGCCGAAGTTCTGACCGCGGGCGGTGCCGTCGTAGATGGTGACCGGGAAGGTGATCTTGACGGCCTCGGCCGGCAGGCCGGCCAGGTCGACGTTGATCGACTCGTCGTCGCCGGCGCCCTCGCCGGTCCGGTTGTCACCGGTGTGCACGACGGTGCCGTCCGGGGCGCTGGTGTTGTTGAAGAAGACGAAGTGCGCGTTGGAGAGCACCTTGCCGTCCGCGTTCAGGACGATCGCGCTGGCGTCCAGGTCGAATTCGGCGCCGGTCGTGGTGCGGACGTCCCAGCCCAGGCCGATGCTGACCGCGGACAGGCCGGGGGCCTCCTTGGTCAGCGAGACGTTTCCACCCTTGGAGAGGCTCACTGGCATGGCGATTGCAGTCCCTTCGTTCGCTTTTTCCGGGACAACGCAATACGACGAGGGCTTGGTTCCGTGGATCCCGTGAATTCTTCGTCAGGGGTCAACCCCGGGCAAAGGCCGGGCAATGCGGTGGCATGGTCGGGCGGTTCCGGGGTCAGACCCGGGGGAACCGGCCCTGCAGCGTCCAGATGTTCGGGTTGTCGGCCAGGTCGGGGTGCATGTCGAACAGGTCGGCGAGGGTGTCCTGGAGGAAGTCCCGGGCCTCGCGCCGCAGCTCGCTGTGCCGGATCACGGCGGGCGGCTCGTCCCGCAGCCAGGTCGCGGTGACCTCGACCCAGTTGAAGCGGCGGGCGAAGCGCAGCAGTTCGGTGTTCTGGGTGAAGTCGAGGTCGGCGGTCTGCACCCGGGCCGCCCGGGAGCCGTCCGGGTCGCGGTCGAGCTGCTCGACGATGTCGCACAGCGCCCAGGCGAAGTCCAGTACCGGCACCCAGCCCCAGCGGGTGGAGAGTTCGGCGCCCTCGGCGTCCAGGTAGACGTCGCCGCAGAACAGGTCGTACCGCAGCGAGCGCACGGGGGCGGTGCGGTAGTCGGTCTGCGGGGGGTCGGGGAAGCGGTTGGAGAGGGAGTAGCCGAGCTCGATCACGTACGCCATTGTCGGGGGTCCGGGCCGGTGGCGGTAACCGGCCTCCGCTGCGGGCACGGGCGACCTACCTTTAACCGCGTGACCGGGCGGGGCGGGCGCGGGATGATGGGCGCATGTCCGAGCCCATCCGCGTACGGGGGTCGGTGGTCGTCCCCGACGCCGAGCTCGTCTGGCGCTTCTCGCGTTCCTCCGGCCCCGGTGGCCAGCACGTCAACACCTCCGACTCCAAGGTCGAGCTGCGCTACGACGTGGCCGCTTCGAAGGCGCTGCCCGAGGTGTGGCGCACCCGCGCCCTGGAGCGGCTGGCGAACCGGCTGGTGGACGGCCGGGTGCTGGTGATCCAGGCCTCGGAGTTCCGTTCGCAGTGGCGCAACCGGGAGGCGGCCGGGGCCCGGCTGGCCGCGGTGCTGAGCGAGGCGTGCGCGCCGCCGCCGAAGGCCCGTCGGGCGACCCGGCCGAGCCGGGGGATGGTGCAGCGGCGGCTGGAGAACAAGAAGCACCGCTCCGAGCTGAAGCAGGGGCGTCGGGCGCCGCGCGGCGAGTAGTCCGGCGCGGCGAACCGTTTCGGCCGGGGCGCCGGCGGGTGTCGTGCGGTGCTGCGGCTCAGCCCAGCGTGCGGTAGCCGCCGTGGAAGTAGAGCAGCGGGCGGCCGCCGGGGGTGGGGACGGTCGCCTCCAGGACCCGGCCGAGCAGCAGGGTGTGGTCGCCCGCGGGTATCCGCTGTTCGGTGCGGCATTCGACGGTGGCGAGCGCGCCCTCGATCAGCGGGGCGCCGGTGCGGGCGCCGTGGCGGTGCGGGGTCTCCGCGAACAGCAGCCGGTCGCTGAGCCGGCCCTTCATGGCGAAGCGGGAGCCGAGCGTCTTCTGCCCCTCGGTGAGCACCGAGACCGCCCAGGTGCCGTTGCGGGAGAGCACCTCGTCCATCCGGGAGTCCTCGCGCACCGAGATCAGCACCAGCGGCGGGTCCAGCGACACGGAGAGGAAGGAGGTGGCGGTCATGCCGATGTCCTCGCCGTCCTCCTCGTCGTGGACGGTCACCAGGCTGACGCCGGCGGCGAGCTGGGAGAGTGCTGCCCGGAACTCGTCGGGCGTGGCCTGGGTGGCAGCTTCGGGCTGCGGGGACGGGTACACGTACCGCACGGTAGTCGTCGCAGGCGGGAAACGGCATCGGGCCGTGGTCGTAGGACCACCGGCGCACGTCCGGCCGGGCGGGGGGCCCGGTCACTCCCAGGGGTGAAGCGGGTGGACCGGCGGGTGCAGTGGGCTTCAGGATGCGGCCAATGCGGTCGACCACGGGAATTGTTCCGATAGCGCTTTATGTCCGGCTATGGGGCGGATGAGCTGATGAAGGACGCATTAGTGTTGTGTGATTTAAGTCACAAGTGGTGGCCTATTGCTGACCGAGCGTGCCGAACGCTGTGCTCCCTGTGATTCAGTTCTTCTGGCAATCGGACGATAACCAATCAAGAACTATCCGAAGCAGCCGGGGAGCCCCCGCATGGAAGCCGAGTCGGAGCCGTACGTCCGTCTCGCGACCCTCCGCACCTTGCACCGGGTCGTGGCGGACCTCAACGCTGCCCGCAGCCTGGCGGGCACGCTGCAGGCCGTCGTCGAGGGCGCGGTGCACGGACTCGGCTTCGACGCCGCCGCGGTCAGCCTGGTCCGGCCGGACGGCGACCTGGTGGTGGCGGCGGTCTGGGAGCTGGAGGAGAGCCCGATGGGCGGGCCCTCGGTGCTGCTCGGCCAGGTCGGCTCACGCGAGTCCTGGGACCGGCTGCTCGGCGTCAGCGACCACTGGGGCACCCTGCGCTTCCTGCCGTACGACCGCGGCTGGGCGGTCGCCAGCGACATCCCGCGCTGGATCGGCGACGGCCCGCTGCCCGTCTACGCCAACGACTGGCACCCCGCCGACGGGCTGCTCGCCCCGATGTACAGCGCCGGCGGCGACCTGCTCGGCGTGCTCTCGGTGGACCGCCCGCGCAGCGGCAAGCGGCCCGGGGCGTGGACCCGCGAAGCCCTGGAGATGTTCTCGCTGCAGGCCTCCATCGCGATCGGCAACGCCCGGCTGCGGGCCGAGATGCAGCGCGCGCTGGCCCGGCTGGAGAAGGAGCAGCAGGCGCTGCGGGCCAGCGAGGAGAGCTTCCGGCAGGCCTTCGAGTACGCGCCCAGCGGGATGGCGATCACCGAGCTGCACGGCGCCGGGCGCGGTCAGCTGACCAGGGTCAACGACGCGCTCTGTCGACTGCTCGGCCGCCCCCGCGCGGTGCTGCGCCAGCAGAGCTTCGCCGACCTCGTCCACCCCGAGGACCGCGCCCTGTTGGAACGCACCAGCGCCGAGAGCGGCCGGGCGGAACTGCGGCTGTCCCGGCGGGACGGCGGCTACCAGTGGGTCTGCCTGCGCAACTCGATCGTGGCGGACGCGGCCGAGGGCCCGAGTTTCCTGCTCACCCATGTCGAGGACATCGAGGACCGCAAGCGCCACGAACTCCAGCTCGCCCACCGGGCCAGCCACGACGCGCTCACCGGCCTGCCCAACGGCGCCGAGCTCAAGGCCCGGCTGGCCCGCCGGCTCTGTCCCGAGCCGCAGCCGGTCGGTGCCGCCGCGCTCCCCGCCGAGGTCGGCCACCAGCAGCCGTACGGCTACCCGGCCGACTCCTACAGCGCGCACACGGCGTACGAGGGGCTGGAGGGCGCGGACCCGTACGCCGGGTCGGTGCACGGCTACGGACCGGTCGAGGGCTCCCCGCTGCCCGGCCTCGCGGCCGGCTTCGGGGAGCACGTGCACGCGGTGGTCCCGGCCGAGTACGGGCCGGGCGGCGGCGACGCCTGGTCCGTGCCGTTCCGCTCCGGCCCGCCGACGCCGGTCGACAAGGGGCTGGCGGTGCTCTTCTGCGACCTGGACGGCTTCAAGTCGATCAACGACCGGTTCGGGCACAACGCCGGCGACTCGGTGCTGGTCGAGGTGGCCCGGCGGCTGAGCGGGGCGGTCCGGGACGGCGACACGGTGGCCCGGCTGGGCGGCGACGAGTTCGTGGTGCTGGCCGACGGGATCGGCCGGGACGAGGCCAAGGACCTCGCCCACCGGCTGCGCAACGCGATCATCCCGCCGATGCGGATCGACGGCCGGGCGATGCGGGTCGGGGTGAGCCTCGGGATCGGCTGGGCCGGCTGCGGGATGAGCATCGAGGAGGTGCTGCACACCGCGGACGAGCGGATGTACGACGAGAAGCGCGCCCGGGGCGGCGCGGTGCGCGGGGCGCGCGGCGAGCGCTCGCACCGGCGGGCGGGCTGACGGAAGCCGCTCGGTTCCGGCCCGGAGTCGATCGGATGCCGAGCACCCGGGGGCGCACAGGTTACCCACGGGTTGTCAAGGGTTCTTTTCCTGCTGTCAGGTAGGACAGGTAGGGTGCCCGGTACGACAGCGTCCATGATCTGCGCCGCCCGCGCGCGGCGACGCACACCGGATGGGGGAGCAGACCACCGTGACGACCGCCGGCGACAACGGATTGCCCGAGGGTCAGGCGGGCGGTGCCCCGCAGGACGACGACCCGTTCGGCTACCTCTACCGCCCGGCCGACGGCTCCACCGGGCAGTCGGCCGAGCCGCAGCAGGGCGTTCCCCGGACGTCCTACAACCGCCCGATGGAGGTCGGCCGGGCGCAGTACGGCTACCCCCCGCGGGCGCAGCAGCAGCAGCCGTACGGGCAGCAGCAGCCGCCGTACGGCCAGCAGGCCCCGTACGGTCAGCCCGGGATGCCGCCGCAGCAGCAGGCCGAGTACACCGCGCCCACCCAGCAGACCCGCTACGCCGAGCACTCCCGGCCGCAGCCGGGGGACGAGCCGCGCAGCAGTGGCCGGAGCAAGGGCGCGGTGATCGGCGCGGTCGCGGTGGTCGCCGCGATAGCGATCGGTGCCGGGATCGCGCTCTCCACCGGGGATCCGGACGGCGGCAAGGACGCCAAGGGCGGCAGCACGACCGCCGCCCCGCCGGCGCCCAGCGGCGGCGCGACCCCGAGCGGTTCGACCGGCTCGGTCTCGCCCTCGGCGAGCGCCACCGTCTCCGCCGGGCCGGCGACCGTGGACGCCGGTCAGCTGCAGGGCCAGAACGCGCCGTCCGGCAACAGCGTCAAGGGCGCGAAGTCCGCCGACGGCAGCTACCTGACGCTCCAGCAGGGCGGCAGCGTGACCTGGAACGGCCAGATCGCGACGGCCGGGACGTACAAGCTGACCGTGCACTACAACAACGCCGGGGCCGATGTGAAGGGCGCGGCGTCGGTGAACGGCAAGGACTGGCCGAGCGGCCTGACCTTCAAGAACTACTCGCCGGGCAAGGACCCGGCCTCGTCCTGGTTCAGCACGTGGATACTCCCGCAGCTGCAGGCCGGGGCGAACTCGGTCTCCTTCACGGTCCCCTCGGGGCCGATCCTGATCGACCAGATCACGGTGGAACCGAGCAGCTGACCGGCTGACCGGACGTGCGAACGGCCGCCCTCCCCACCGGGGGAGGGCGGCCGTCGGCGTTCGGTCAGCCGGACTTGACGGTGCGGAACCTGTCGCCGCCGACCACCCAGCGGCCCCGGCGCATGACGGCGACCAGGTCGTAGCTGTCGGAGTCGACCACGACCAGGTCGGCGAGCTTGCCGGTCTCCAGCGAGCCGATCGAGTCGGCGAGGCCGAGCAGCCGGGCCGGGGTGGTGGAGAGTGACTCGACGGTCCGGGTGAGACTCAGGCCGTTGACGGTGACGGAGCGCTTGAACGCCACGTCCAGGGTGAGGGTGGAGCCGGCGATCGCGCCGCCCTCGACCAGCCGGGCGACGCCGTCCTTGACCTCGACCTGGAGGGGGCCGAGGGGGTAGAGGCCGTCGCCCATGCCGGCGGCGCCCATGGCGTCGGTGATCAGGGCGACCCGGTCGGCGCCGGCGGTGCCGTAGGCGAGGTCGAGGACGGAGGGGTGGAGGTGGACGCCGTCGTTGATCAGTTCGACGGTGACGCGTTCGTCCTCCAGCAGGGCCACGATCGGTCCGGGGGCGCGGTGGGCGATGCCGGGCATGGCGTTGAAGAGGTGGGTGGCGACGGTGGCGCCGGCCTCGACGGCTTCGAGGGTGGTGGGGTAGTCGGAGTCGGTGTGGCCGACGGCGGCGATCACGCCGAGGTCGGCGAGCATACGCACCGAGTCGAGGCCGCCGGGGAGTTCGGGGGCGAGGGTGACCATCTTCGCGTGGCCGCGGGCAGCGTCGACGAGCTTGCGGACCAGTGCGGGGTCGGGGTCGCGCAGCAGGTCGGGGCGGTGGGCGCCGCAGCGGTTGTGGGAGATGAAGGGGCCCTCGAAGTGGATGCCGGCCAGGACGCCGTCCTCGACGAGTTCGGAGAGGACGGCGGCCTGGCGGGCGAGGTCGTCGATCTCGCCGGTGACGGTGGAGGCCATCGTGGTGGTGGTGCCGTGTTCGAGGTGGGTGCGGGCGGCGAGCAGGGCCTCCTCGGCGATGCCGGAGGCGTAGGAGGCGCCGCCGCCGCCGTGGACGTGCAGGTCGACGAAGCCGGGCACGACGGTGTGGCCGGTCAGGTCGAGGTCGCCGGGCTCGGGGGCCCCGCCGAGGCCGGCGATGCGCTCGCCCTCGACGGCGATCCGGTCGCCCTCGACGACGCCGCCGGGCAGCACCAGTCGGGCTCCGGACAGAGCGGTACGGTCACGGTCCGCGGTGGTCACGCGGTCACCTCCATCGAGAGCAGATCCCAGGCGAGCAGGCCCGCGCCCAGGGACGCGGCGGTGTCTTTGAGCATGGCGGGTACGACCTTCGGGGGCATCTGGAAGGTCAGGCGCTCGGTGACCGCCGCGCGCAGCGGAGTGAAGAGCGTGTCGCCGGCCTCGGCCAGCCCGCCGCCGACGATGACGGTGGACGGGTCGAGCAGGCTCTGGGCCAGCACGATGCCGTCGGCCAGCGCGTCGACCGCGTTCTGCCAGACGGCGCGGGCGCGGTCGTCCCCGGCGTCCACCGCGGCGGCGCAGGATGCCGCGTCGGCGTCGGGGTCACCGCTGGCCTCGGCCCAGGCGCGGGAGACGGCGGAGGCGGAGGCCAGGGTCTCCAGGCAACCGCGGGCGCCGCAGCCGCACGGCGGGCCGCCGGGGCGGACCACGACGTGGCCGATCTCGCCGCCGTAGCCGTGCGCGCCGGCCTCGATCCGGCCGTCGATGCCGATGGCGCCGGCGATGCCGGTGCCCAGGGCGATGAACAGGAAGCGGTCGACGCCGCGGCCGGCGCCGAGCCGGCCCTCGGCGAGGCCGCCGGAGCGCACGTCGTGGCCGAGGGCCACCGGCATCGCGGGGCCGCCGGGGGCGGCGAGGCGTTCGCCGAGCAGCTTGCGCAGCGGGAGGTCGCGCCAGCCGAGGTTGGCGGAGAAGACCGCGATCCCGTTCCTCTCGTCGATCGTGCCGGGGACGGCCACCCCGGCCGCCGCCGGGGCGAGGCCGAAGCGGGTCCGGCCCTCGTCGGCCAGATCGGCGGCGAAGTCGAGGATGGCGGCGACGACGGCGTCGGTGCCGTGCTCCCGCCCGGTCGGTCGGCGTGCTTCGAACAGCACGGAGCCGTCCTGGGCGAGCAGCGCGGCCTTCATGCCGGTGCCGCCTACATCGAGTGCGATGACGTGCTTCACGGAGGACAGTTTCCCTTGGTCTGGTCGAAGAGGTCTAGTCCAGTTGTCGGATTGGTCTGGTCCATACTGGGTGAGCTTTGTCTCGGCTGCGGGGGTGTGCGGGACTTTGTGCCCGAGGGCCCGACAGGGGGCGTTCGGCCACCGGTTGTTGCGCATCGTGCAATGAACCAGGGCACTTCGGTAACTACTCGGCGGGTGGGGTCGAGTGGTGTGGACCATTCGGTGGGCGATTTGGCAGTGTTGCGCTCCCCCCAGCCGGACGCGACCGTCCGGCCGTAGTTCCCCCGTAGTTCCCCCCGAAGGCGGTACCCGCGTTGGACAGGCGCGCCCACGTTTCCACCCGTGTGCTCGGAACGGCGTTGGCCGGAGCACTGGTGCTCACCGCGGTCAGCGCCTGCAGTGGGCAGGGCGACGGGCCGGTCACGCTCAAACTGGTCGCCGCGGACTACGGGGAGAGCATCGACACCAGCTCCAAGCACTACTGGGACGAGGTCGCCAAGGCCTTCGAGTCGGCCAACCCCGGCATCAAGGTCGAGGTCGAGGTCGACAGCTGGACCGACATCGGCAAGAAGGTCGACGACATGATCGCGGCCGGGAAGTCGCCGGACCTGCTGCAGACCGGCGGCTTCGCCGAGCAGGTCGCGGCGGACCGGCTGTACCCGGCCGCCGACGTGCTCTCGATGGACACCCAGGCCAAGTTCATGGACAACTTCGCCCACGCCGGGCAGGTGATCGGCACCCAGTACGGGATCCCGTTCGTGTCCTCGTCCCGGGTGCTCTTCTACAACAAGGCGGTCTTCCGGCAGGCGGGCATCTCCCAGCCGCCGACCACCTGGAACGAGCTGCGGGCCGCGGCCGAGAAGATCAAGGCCAAGGTGCCGGGGGTGACCCCGTACGGGCTCCCGCTCGGGCCCGAGGAGGCGCCGGCCGAGTCGATGCTGTGGACGCTGAGCGGCGGCGGCTCGCTCTCCGACGACGTCGGCAACTACACCATCGACAGCGACCAGAACCAGGCGACCTTCAGCTGGCTGAAGAACAACCTGGTCGGCACCGGGCTGACGTATCCGGACCCGGGCAAGATGAACCGCACGCCGGTGTTCCAGGACTTCGCCTCCGGGAAGGTCGCGATGCTGAACGGGCATCCGACGCTGCTCCGGATGGCCACCGCCGGGAAGATCGACTTCGGGACGGCGCCGATCCCGAAGAAGGACGGCGTGGGGAAGACCGGGAGCCTCGGGGTCGCGGACTGGATGATGGCGTTCAAGGCCAACGGGCACAAGAACGAGATCAAGAAGTTCCTGTCCTTCGTCTACGCGAAGGACAACCAGCTGAAGTTCGACGAGCAGTACAACCTGCTGCCGGTGACCCAGGACGCCTTCAACCAGATGTCCTCCGACCCGAAGCACGAGGACCTCAAGCAGTTCGCGGTCGGGCTGACCAACGCGAGCTTCTACCCGTTCGGGGACCCGGCCTGGGGCGAGGTCAGCAACCGGATCAAGACCGGGATCGGGCAGGCGGTGACCGGGGACCCGAAGCAGGTGCTCGGCGGGCTGCAGGACGCGGCGGTCAAGGAGGCGGCCCGGGTCCGTCGGCAGTAGGACCCGGGCCCGCCCGGCGGGGCCGTCCTCAGGGGAGGGTGATCGCGTAGGTCTTGCGGAGGGTCTCGTGGACCGTCCAGGTGGTGCGGTCGCCCGCGCGCAGGACGGCGCAGTCGCCCGGGCCGACGGTCAGGGTCGGGCCGCCCTCGATCTCGATGGTGGCCCGGCCGCTCAGCACCGTGAACACCTCGTCGGCCTCCACGTCGGTGACCACGCCCGGGGTGATCTGCCAGATGCCGCGCAGCTGGCGGCCGTCGGGGGACTCGGCGAGGACCCTTCCGGTGACCTCGGGGGTGCCGGAGACGATCTGGGACGGGTCGAGGGGCTCGGGGTCGAGCTCGGCGGTCGGGACGTGGACGGTGAAGCTCGGCGTGTTCGGCGTGGTCATGGGGGTGACGGTAGCCGGGCGGGGATGCCGGGGCGGGGGGCAGAGTGTGTCGGGGGCGGGGGCGAGGATGACACTTCGTAGCCAGGAGGTGTTCGTCGTGGGCGAGCTGAACGAGCTGAGTGAGCGGGACCGGGCGGTACTGGCGCTGGAGGGGCGGCAGTGGCGGACGGCGGGGGCCAAGGAGCGGGCGATCCGGGAGGAGCTGGGGCTCTCCTCGACCCGGTACTACCAGCTGCTGAACGCGCTGCTGGACCGGGAGGAGGCGTTGGCGTTCGCGCCGGTGCTGGTGAACCGGCTGCGGAGGGTCCGGGAGGCCCGGCGGGAGGCTCGTTGACGGGGGGCTCTCGGGAGGGTGGGTGGCCGGGGGCGGTTCCGGGGGTGGCCGCTCCGGGGGCTGGATGATTTTCGGACTGCCGACCCTGTCTGCGTATGCCTGGCCGCCGTTGGCAGTCTGAAAATCACCCGCAACGCCCCTCTCCGCGGCCACCCCCTCCACCGCCCCCTTCCGCAGCGCGTCCCTCTCGCCTGGTTGGTTCGTGGGGTGGGGTGGGGTGGGGTGCGGGTTAGGGGGTGGTTCTTTGCGGGCGCGCGGGCTTTCGCCCTGCGCGCCCGCTGGGGTGGTGGGGTGGGCGGGGGTGGGTATGGGCCTGGGTATGGCTCTTGACGAGATGGGCGTGCCGGTCACTGGTGCCGGGCGGGACGGGTGGCGGGCGATCGTGGCGGCGCCGGGGGATGCGGTGGTCGCGTTGGACTTCGACGGGACGTTGGCGCCGATCGTGGCGGATCCGGCGCGGGCGCGGGCGCATCCCGGGGTGGTGGCGGCGCTGCGGGGGCTGGCGTCGGTGGTCGGGGCCGTGGTGGTCGTCACCGGGCGGCCGGCCGGGGTGGCGGCGGAGTACGGCGGGTTCGCCCGGGTGCCGGGGCTGGTGGTGCTGGGGCACTACGGGGCCGAGCGCTGGGAGGGGGGCGTGCTGACGGCGCCGGAGGTGCATCCGGGGGTGGCCGGGGCCCGGGCGGCGTTGCCGGGGGTGCTGGCCCGGGTGGGGGCGCCCGAGGGGACGTGGGTGGAGGACAAGGGGCGCTCGGTGGCGGTGCACACCCGGCGGACGGCGGAGCCGGAACGGGCGCTGGAGCTGCTGCGGGCGCCGGTGGGGGAGCTGGCGGCCGAGCACGGGCTGGTGGTGGAGCCCGGGCGGCTGGTGCTGGAGCTGCGGCCGCCGGGGGTGGACAAGGGGGCGGCGCTGACCGGGTTCCTGCGGGAGCGCGGGGCCCGCTCGGTGCTCTACGCGGGGGACGACCTGGGGGACGTGGCGGCCTTCGCGGCGGTGGAGCAGTTGCGCGGGGACGGCGTCGCCGGGCTGCTGGTGTGCGCCGGGGCGGTGGGGGACGCGCCGGTGCGCGAGCTCGCCGACCGGGCGGATCTGGTGGTCGACGGGCCCGCGGGCGTGGTGGAGCTGCTGGAGGGCTTGGGGCGGGCGGTCAGAGCGCGTTGAGCTGGTCCAGGAACCACTGCTGCGGGGGGAGCGCGGTGGCCGCCGCGGCGAGCCGCTTGGTGCGGTCGGCGCGCTCCTCCGGGCTCATGGTGAGTCCGGCGTGCAGGGCCTCGGCGGTGGCGATCACGTCGTAGGGGTTGACGGTGAGGGCGTCGTCCTTGAGCTCGGCGTGGGCGCCGGCCTCCCGGGAGAGGACGAGGGCGCAGCCCCGGTCGGAGACCACCGGGACCTCCTTGGCGACCAGGTTCATGCCGTCCCGGATCGGGTTGACGAGGGCGACGTCGGCGAGGCGGTAGGCCGCCAGGGAGCGCGGGAAGTCGTCGTCGACGTGCAGGATCAGCGGCCGCCAGGTGGGGGTGGCGAACTCGGCGTCGATCTCCTCGGCCAGGCGTCGGACGGCGGCGGTGTAGTCGCGGTACTCGGCGAGGTCGGTGCGGGAGGGGTAGGCGAAGGCGATGTGCACCACCCGGTCGTGCCACTCGGGGCGGGTGCGGAGCAGGTGCCGGTAGGCCTGGAGGCCGCGGACGATGTTCTTGCTCAGCTCGGTGCGGTCCACCCGGACGACGGTGCGGCGGTCGCCGACGGCACTGCGCAGGGCGGCCAGGCGTTCGTCCACGTCGGGGCGGTGGGCGCGCTCGCGCAGGAAGTCGGCGTCGGCGCCCAGGGCGTGGACGCCCAGCCGGGTGGTGCGGCCGCTGGGGGTCCCCCCGGCCGAAGGCTGGGGGAGGGTGACGGTGAGCGCCTCGTGGTCGACGGTGGCGCCGAGGAGGTCCGCGCAGCAGGCGGCGAAGGCGCGGGCCCAGCGTTCGGTGAGGAAACCGGCCCGATCGGCGCCGAGGATGCCGGTCAGCACGGCCCGGCCGACATCGTCGGGGAGCAGCCGGTAGTACTCGGGCGGGGCCCACGGGGTGTGGGAGAAGTGGCCGATCCGCAGGTCGGGGCGGGCTGCGCGGAGCAGGGCCGGGGCGAGGGACAGGTGGTAGTCCTGCACCAGCACCGCGGCGCCCGGGGCGGCCTCGGCGGCCAGGGCGTCCGCGAAGGCGGCGTTGTAGGCCCGGTAGGCGGCCCACTCGGTGCGGAAACCGGCGTCGAAGGAGGGCGCGGTCGGCGTCGCGTAGAGCAGGTGGTGGACGAACCAGAGGGTGGAGTTGGCGACGCCGTTGTAGGCGCGGGCGAAGGTCTCCGGGTCGATGTCGAGCATCCGCACGGCCTGGCCGCCGACCTCGTGCCCGGCCCGGTCGAGCCGGCCCTCGGGGGCCTCCCGGGCGGCTCTGCGGTCGGCGTCGTTCAGGGCGGCGCAGACCCAGACGGCGTCCGGGTCGTCGATCGCGGACAGGCCGGAGACCAGGCCGCCGCCGCCGCGGCGCAGGGTCAGTGTGCCGTCGTCGGCGGTGCTGAAGGACACCGGTCCCCGGTTGGAGGCCACCAGGACGGGGGCGGTGCCGGTCGCACTCGAACGTTCGGTCGTGAGATCGCCCATGGTTGGGATGTTGCCGGGGGGTCGGGTCGGCAAACGTTTCGGCAGGCGGTTCAGTGGCGGGTCGCGTACTCGGGGACAGTGTGCATCGGCGGGCGCTCCAGGGCCGTCACCGGGTGGGTGTGGGCGGTGAAGGCGCGGGTGTCCGGGTCGCGGCTGAACTGGGTGAGGTGGGGGTGGACCAGGTCGGCGGAGGCCTTGAGGCGGTGGGTGCGGTCGAGCCGCTCCAGGGCGGTGCGGTAGATCGTGGCGGCCATCCGGCCGAGGGCCTGGCCGTCCTGGTGGCGGTGGTGCCGGACGCCGACGTCGACCTGGGCCAGGGCGTCCAGTCCGACCAGTTCCAGGGCGTCGACCAGCAGGCCGAGCTCGACGCCGTAGCCGGTGGGGAAGGGCAGCCGTTCGAGCAGCGGGCGGCGGGCCGCGTACTCGCCGCCGAGCGGCTGGACGAAGCCGGCGAGTTCCGGCCAGTGCAGGTTGAGCAGCGGGCGGGCGACGAGTTCGGTGACCCGGCCGCCGCCGACCGGCAGGACCGCCCCGCTCTCGGTCTCCAGCGGGCGGTCGTACATGGCCTTGACCAGCTGGACGGACTCGTCGGTCAGCAGCGGGCCGACGATGCCGGAGACGAAGGCCGGGTCGAACTCGCGCAGGTCGGCGTCCACGAAGCAGACGATGTCGCCGCGGGTGACCAGCAGCGAGCGCCAGAGCACCTCGCCCTTGCCGGGGACGGCGGGCAGCCGGGGCAGGATCCGGTCGCGGTGCTCCACCCGGGCGCCCGCGGCGGCGGCGACGGCGGCGGTGGCGTCGGTGGAGCCGGAATCCACCACGACGAGTTCGTCCACCAGGGGGATCCGCTCCATCAGCTCGCGCCGGACGGTGCGGACGATGTCGCCGACGGTGGCCTCCTCGTCCAGGGCCGGAAGGACGACGCTGACGGTGCGGCCGGTGCGCCGCTTGGCCTCCAGCAGGGTGTGCACCGGCCGGTCGGTCGCGCTCCACGAGCGGCGGCGGAGCCAGGACGCCGCCTGCGGGAGGAGCGCGGGGATCGGTTCGGCGGGCACGGTGACTCTCCTCGGCGGGATCGGGGTGGAACGGCTCATCTCGCTTGGCGGACGGACCCGTTCAGGGGTGACGCCTTCGGATACAGTCTTCGTACAGCGGTCGGACCTTTGCACGCCGGGGTCACCGTTGCGCACCGCCACAATTTCACAAGCTCATCCAGAGGGACTGAGGGAACGGCCCGTTGACGTCCCGGCAACCTTCTCGCTCGGCTGTCTGTCGACAGGCCCCGGCGGGACAGGTGCCAATTCCGGCCTGTGGCGCGACCGCGCCGCGGGGAAGATGAGGAGAGAGGCCTCCGCCATCATGGCCATCGACACTGCCGCACCTGTTTCCGTGGACCTCGGCCCCGCCGCCGCGCTGTCCTGTCGGGAGTGCGGAACCCGGTTCCCGCTCGGCCCCAGCTTCGCCTGCCTGGAGTGCTTCGGGCCGCTGGAGATCGCCTACGAGTTCGGGAGCGAGCGCGCCGAGGAGCTGCGCAAGCGGATCGAGTCCGGCCCCGCGTCCATCTGGCGGTACGCGCCGCTGCTGCCGGTGCCGGCCGACGTCGCCTCCAAGCCCAACCTGAACCCCGGCTGGACCCCGCTGGTCAAGGCGGACAACCTGGGTCGTGAGCTCGGCTTCACCGCGCAGCTGCACATCAAGGACGACTCCGGCAACCCCACCCACTCGTTCAAGGACCGGGTGGTGGCCTGCGCGATCGAGGCGGCCCGGGCGTTCGGGTACACCACGCTGTCCTGCTCCTCCACCGGCAACCTGGCCGGCGCGGTGGGCGCGGCGGCGGCCCGGGCCGGGTTCCGGTCCTGCGTCTTCATCCCGCACGACCTGGAGCAGGGCAAGGTCGTGATGGCCGGGGTGTACGGCGGCGAGCTGGTCGGCATCGAGGGCAACTACGACGACGTGAACCGCTTCTGCTCGGAGCTGATCGGGGACCCGGCCGGCGAGGGCTGGGGCTTCGTCAACGTCAACCTGCGGCCGTACTACGGCGAGGGCTCCAAGACGCTGGCGTACGAGATCTGCGAGCAGCTGGGCTGGCGCCTGCCGGAGCAGATCGTCATCCCGATCGCCTCCGGCTCCCAGCTGACGAAGATCGACAAGGGGCTGCAGGAGCTGATCAGGCTGGGGCTGGTCGAGGACCGGCCGTACCGGATCTTCGGCGCCCAGGCGGAGGGCTGCTCGCCGGTGTCGGCGGCGTTCAAGGCCGGCCGGGACGTGATCAAGCCGGTGAAGCCGGACACCATCGCCAAGTCGCTGGCGATCGGCAACCCGGCGGACGGCCCGTACGTGCTGGACATCGCCCGCCGCACCGGCGGCGCGGTCGAGGACGTCACGGACGCGGAGGTCGTGGCGGCGATCCGGCTGCTGGCCCGGACCGAGGGCATCTTCGCCGAGACCGCGGGCGGGGTGACCGTCGGCGTGCTGAAGAAGTTGGTCGAGACGGGTCAGCTGGACCCGGCCAAGGAGACCGTCGCGATCAACACCGGCGACGGCCTGAAGACCCTGGACGCCGTCTCCGAGGCCGGGATGACCGCCGTCATCCGCCCGACGCTGGACGCCTTCCACTCCGCCGGTCTCGCGTCCGCCTGAACCACCCCCACCCCGCAAGGAGAGCCATGAGCGCCAACGTCCGCATCCCCACCATCCTGCGCACCTACACCGGCGGTGCGGCCGAGGTGACCGCCGAGGGGGCCACCCTGGCCGAGGTCATCGCCCACCTGGAGCAGAACCACGCGGGCATCTCGGCCCGGATCCTGGACGACACCGGCAAGCTGCGCCGCTTCGTCAACGTGTACGTGAACGACGACGACGTGCGGTTCGCCGAGGGCCTGGCGACCGAGATCGGGGACGGCGCCAGCGTCTCGATCATTCCGGCGGTGGCCGGCGGCTGCTGAGCCGTTCGGCGGTCGCGTTTCCGGGTTGCTTTCCGGGTCGCCCCGCGCCGCCCGTGCGTACGGAATTCCACTCTCCGTACGCACGGGCGGCGCGTTCGCATTTCGGCGGGAATATTTCCCGCTCAAGTCGGAGTAGAGTGTGGCTCTGCTGGGAACAGGGCCGCCCTTCCGGCGCACGGGGTGCTTCGCCGGAGGTCGTCCGACCGGCGGGACCGGCCCGGGGTCGTTCCCGGGAAACATGTCAGGCAGATGTCAGAATTCCTGCGGGCATTTGGGTAATTCGTCCGCTATGTCCGGCGGCGAATGCCGAGTTCCTCCCGGTTTGTTCACTCTTGTCTCTTGACGGGCCCTCGGAATTCCCGGCGGTTGACCCTGTTGCAGAGGGCGTCGGTCCGGATACATTCAGCGGCGGTCGACGTAATCAACCGCTCACGGAAGCCGTCCGGCGCCCCCGTGCGGAGGATTGCGGCGTGCACGGCTGCGCTCAGGGGGGGTTCCCCGGGCCGGCCTTCAAACCAGACCCGGGCCCGCGACCTGCGGGACCGTGAAGGGCCAGCACAGCACTAGGGGAGTTCGGAATGGCTCAGGGCACCGTCAAGTGGTTCAACGCGGAGAAGGGCTACGGCTTCATCGCGGTCGACGGTGGTGCGGACGTCTTCGTCCACTACAGCGCGATCCAGATGGACGGCTACCGCACCCTCGAGGAGGGCCAGCGGGTCGAGTTCGAGATCTCCCAGGGACAGAAGGGCCCGCAGGCGGACATGGTCCGCGCGGCGGTCTGACCCCTTCCGACTCCAGGAGCTCGGCGCGGCCCACTGCTGGTGGACCTCCTGCTTCTCGACGGGCCCGTACGACACGCGTCGTACGGGCCCGTTCGCGTTGCCGTGCGGGCCTGTTCGCGTTCCCGTACGGGCCCGTCGGGCGGCTCGCGGGTTGCCGATTGGGCTTGCACTCGACCACCCGGAGTGCTAATCATTGGCGTTAGCACTCACAGTGTGAGAGTGACAGCGGACCGGGTCGGTGAGGCCCCCGGGAGCGGTAGGGGAATGGACCTCCGCGCACCAGGGCCGTCCGTCGCGGGCACCCCTTGGTCCGAGCAGTCGACCGTGTCCCGGAGGACCACTTCTGATGGCCAAGATCATCGCCTTTGATGAGGAAGCTCGCCGCGGCCTTGAGCGTGGCATGAACCAGCTCGCCGACGCCGTGAAGGTCACGCTCGGCCCCAAGGGCCGCAACGTCGTGCTGGAGAAGAAGTGGGGCGCCCCCACGATCACCAACGACGGTGTCTCCATCGCCAAGGAGATCGAGCTCGAGGACCCGTACGAGAAGATCGGTGCGGAGCTCGTCAAGGAGGTCGCCAAGAAGACGGACGACGTCGCGGGTGACGGCACCACCACCGCCACCGTGCTCGCCCAGGCCCTGGTTCGCGAGGGTCTGCGCAACGTCGCCGCCGGCGCCAACCCGATGGCCCTGAAGCGCGGTATCGAGAAGGCCGTCGCCGCCGTCTCGGACCAGCTGCTGGCCCAGGCCAAGGACGTGGAGACCAAGGAGCAGATCGCCTCCACCGCCTCCATCTCCGCCGCCGACACCCAGATCGGCGAGCTCATCGCCGAGGCCATGGACAAGGTCGGCAAGGAAGGCGTCATCACCGTCGAGGAGAGCAACACCTTCGGCCTGGAGCTTGAGCTCACCGAGGGCATGCGCTTCGACAAGGGCTACATCTCCGCCTACTTCGCCACCGACCTGGAGCGGATGGAGGCGACCTTCGAGGACCCGTACATCCTCATCGCCAACTCCAAGATCGGCTCGGTCAAGGACCTGCTCCCGCTGCTGGAGAAGGTCATGCAGAGCGGCAAGCCGCTCGTCATCATCGCCGAGGACGTCGAGGGCGAGGCCCTGTCGACCCTGGTCGTGAACAAGATCCGCGGCACCTTCAAGTCCGTCGCCGTCAAGGCCCCGGGCTTCGGCGACCGCCGCAAGGCCATGCTCGGCGACATCGCCATCCTCACCGGTGGCACCGTGATCTCCGAGGAGGTCGGCCTCAAGCTGGAGAACGCCGGCATCGACCTGCTGGGCACCGCCCGCAAGGTGGTCATCACCAAGGACGAGACCACCATCGTCGACGGTGGCGGCGACAGCGAGCAGGTCGCCGGTCGCGTGAGCCAGATCCGCGCCGAGATCGAGAACAGCGACTCGGACTACGACCGCGAGAAGCTCCAGGAGCGCCTCGCCAAGCTGGCCGGCGGCGTGGCCGTCATCAAGGCCGGCGCGGCCACCGAGGTGGAGCTCAAGGAGCGCAAGCACCGCATCGAGGACGCCGTCCGCAACGCCAAGGCCGCCGTCGAGGAGGGCATCGTCGCCGGTGGTGGCGTCGCGCTGCTGCAGGCCGGTGTCGCGTTCGACAAGCTGGAGCTGGACGGCGACGAGGCCACCGGTGCCAACATCGTCAAGGTCGCGCTGGAGGCCCCGATCAAGCAGATCGCGACCAACGCCGGCCTGGAGGGTGGCGTCGTGGTGGAGAAGGTGCGCAACCTCCCCGCCGGTCACGGCCTGAACGCCGCCACCAACGAGTACGTCGACCTGGTCGCCGCGGGCATCATCGACCCGGCCAAGGTCACCCGCTCCGCGCTGCAGAACGCCGCCTCCATCGCGGCGCTGTTCCTCACCACTGAGGCCGTCATCGCCGACAAGCCGGAGAAGGCCGCCGCGGCCGCCGGCGGCGGCATGCCGGGCGGTGACATGGACTTCTGATCCTGATCGGATTCCCGGTCGGATCGTCGATCCTCGTCCGCGTGGGCGGTTCCCTTCGGGGGGCCGCCCACGCGGCGTTTCCGGGGGCCGTCCATGCGGCGTTCCGGGGGTCGCCCACGCGGCGTTTCGGGGTTCCGGCGTTTCCGCGGAGAATGGACGGATGGCTTCCGACGACATCGAGACCGCCCTGCACAACGCCCGGGCGCTGATCCTGGCCGACCTCACCGCGCGGGACGTGGCGGACGCCGCCGTCGTCTCGCTGGTGGAGCAGGCCGTCGCCCACCGCCGCTGGTGGCTGGAGCAGTGGCCGGACGGCACCGAGTACGTGCTCGGGCTGGTCGCCCAGGACGTCCAGGACGCCCTGTTGGAGGCGTACGGGCGGTGGCCGCTGTGCACCGCCTGCGTGGCCGACGGGGACCCGCACGCGCTCGGCGTGGAGCCGGAGTTGGGGCCGGAGCCGCACTGGGTGTGCGGCAAGCAGGGCGCCGTGGTGGCGGCGGTGGGGGAGCTGGGGGCCTAACTGGGGTCCTAGGCGCCCTGGAGGGCGTCGAGTTCGGCCGTCAGGTTGGTGCGGGCGGGCTCGGTGAAGCGGTCGCGCGCGGTGGGGGTGCGGTAGAGGGCCGGGAGCGCCAGGAGTTGGCGCAGCACGGCGGCCCGGCCGGCCCGGAAGTCCGGCTCCGGGACGAAGCCGTACTCCTCCCGGACGGCGGCCGCGTACGCCGCGTAGGCCTCCGGGGTGCCGCCGAGCACGGCGAGGTCCGCGTCGCAGAGCACCTCGCCGTCGCGGTCGCCGGGGGCCGGGTCGTGGGTGACGGTGAGCAGGACCAGCCGCTCGACCGCGGCGACCCGGTCGGCGGGCAGGCCGCCGGCGGTCAGCGCGCGGACGGCCAGGGCGGCGCTGCGCTGCTCGTTCTCGGTGCGGTCGGGCCGGTAGACGGCGTCGTGGAACCAGGCGGCCAGCCGGACGGCGTCCGGGTCGGCGGCGTGCCCGGCGAGGGCGTCGACGTGGCCGAGCACCGCGCGCAGGTGCGCGGGGGTGTGGTAGCGGCGCTGCGGTTCGGACCAGCGGCGCAGCAGTTCCCGGCCGTACGGTTCGGGGTCCTCGGTGGTGCCGCAGCGGTGCAGCAGGGCGGTCCAGGCGGTGAGCAGGTCCTCGGTCGGCATGGGCCTCATTGTGGTGGGTCGGGGATTCGAGGTCCGCACCGGTGGACGGATGTGCCGTTCGGCGATATATGTAGGTGTATGACTGAACGCTCCATGCAGGAGCCGACGCTGCTGCTGCTCACCGCGCTGGCCGACGCCCCGAGACACGGCTACGCGCTCATCCAGGAGATCGACGCGATCTCGGACGGCCGGGTCAAGATGCGCACCGGCACGCTCTACGGGGCGCTCGACCGGCTGCTGACCCAGGGGCTGATCGAGGTCGCCGCCGAGGAGGTCGTGGACGGCCGGGCCCGGCGCAGCTACGCGCTGACCGACGCCGGACGGGACGCCCTGGCCAGCGAGGCCGAGCGGCTGCGGGCGGTGGCCACCGAGGCCGAGCGGCGGCTGACGAAGATCCGGTCGATGTTGCCGGGGAGGACCGGGTCGCAGGAGCGGCCCGCCGCGGGGGGAGGACTCTCATGACCATGCCGGTGATCGGCCCCACGCCGTCGGCGCTGCTGCGGGCCGCGCTGCAGCTCTACCCGGCGCGCTACCGCCGTGAGCGCGGCGAGGAACTGGCCGAGGTCTTCGCCGACACGACGGCCGAGGGCGGTCGGGTGGCGGTCGCCCGGGAGGCGCTCGGCCTGGCGGTGTACGGTCTGCGGGTGCGGCTCGGGCTGACCGGCGGGTCGGCGGCCGGACGGCTGCTGGCCCTGCTGGCGCCGATGGTCGCCGGGGCCGTGGTCGGGGCCACCATGGTGCCCTGGGTGGCCACACTGGAGCGGACCACCAGGTGGCTCGCCTGGGACGACTCGTTCGGGAACCACGTCCGGGCCTTCGCCCCGCCGGCGGCCGCGCTGCTGCTCGGAGTGGCGGCCCTGCTGGGCCGGTGGACGGCGGTTCGGGTCACCGCGCTGCTGCTGGGCGCCATCGGGTTGTACGACCTGGGTGACGCGGCCCTGGGGAGGACCCTCTTCGACGTCTGGTGGGTCGGCTACATCGGGATGGCCACGGTGCCGTTCGTGGTGGCCGGGCTGTTGCTGGCCGCCGCGCCGACCGATCTGCTGCCCAGGCCGAACCTGCGCACCGCCGGGCTGGTGGTGGCCTCGGCGGTCCTCGGCGGGATGCTGGAGGCGGTCCAGAACTGGGACGACACGACGTTCCCGCTGGACCTCCAGTGGTTCGTGGTGCTGCTGATCGCTCCGACGCTGCTGGCCCTCGCCGGGCTGCGCGGGCGGCTGGGGGCGGCGGCGGTCGGGCTGGCGGTGCTGGTGGTGACCGGGCCGGGCAGCCTGTTCAACATCTGGCGGGAGTCCCGCGGGATCTCGCACCTGCTGCCGGTCGCAGTGCCGGTGGTGGCCCTGCTGGTGCTGGTGGCGGTGGCGGAGCGCCGGTTCGGCCGGCGGGAGGCCGTCGGGGTGGTGCCGGGCCGGGCCTGAGGCCCGCGCCGGGAAAGGGCCTGAGGAGCGCCCCCGTTCCGGTGTGACCGGAACGGGGGCGTGGTCTCGCCGGGGCCGGGGGGATGTGGCAGGCTATCTGATATGTCTAGACCAATTTTCGAAGTCATCGCGCTGACGCCCCAGGACGCCCAGGCTGCCGAGTCGGGCGGCGCCGACCGGCTCGAACTGGTCACCGACATGGCCGCCGACGGACTCACCCCCTCGGTCGAGGACTTCGCCCGGATCCGGGCCGCCGTCGGCATCCCGCTGCGCGTGATGCTCCGGATCCGGGACGGCTTCGCCCCCGGCGACCTGGACGAGCTGTGCGCCCGGGCCGCCGCGCTGCGGGCCGAGGGCGCCGAGGAGTTCGTGCTCGGCTTCCTGGACGCCGAGGGCGCCGTCGACCTGGCCGCCACCACGACCGTCGCCGAGGCGATCGCCGGCTGCCGCTGGACCTTCCACCGGGCGATCGACCACAGCGCCGACCGGGCCGCCCTGCGGGCCGCCGTCGGCGCGCTGCCCGGGCTGGACACCTTCCTCACCTCCGGCGCGGCGGCCGGGGTGGACGCCGGGCGCGAGGTGCTCGCCGCCGAGCTGGCCCGCCGCGGCGAGCCGGGCTACACCCAGCGGATCCTGATCGGCGGCGGCCTGCGGGCCGAGCACCTCAAGGAGCTGCGGGCGGAGGGCTTCGACGCCTTCCACGTCGGCGGCGCGGTGCGGGCCGACGGCTGGCGGACGCCGGTGGACGCGGCCAAGGTCGCCGAGTGGCGGGCGCTGATCGACGCGTGAACCACGGCGGAAGGGGCCTCCCGGTGGCCGGCCCCTTCCGCGTCCCGACCGGACAGCGCTCAGCCGAGCTGCTCGGGCAGCGGCTCGCGGTGCAGCACCGTCAGCCCGGAGACGGCGCGGGTGAGCGCCACGTACAGCCGGCGCAGGCCGGTCCGCTCGTCCGGCTCCCCGGCGATCACCGCGGCCGGCTCGTCCAGCACCACGTAGTCGTACTCCAGACCCTTGGCGAGCGAGGCCGGGACGAGGGTCAGCCGGGCGTCGGCGCTGGTCTCGGTGCCGGGGGAGAGGTGCGGCAGCCCGGCCGCCGTGAGCAGCTCGCCGAGCCGCGGGATCCGGGCGTCGGCGGCGATCAGGCCGGTCGAGCCCTCGTGCTCCAGCGCCTCCCGGCAGGCCGCCAGGACGGCCTCCTCCCACGCCTCGGCCTCCTCGACCCGGCGGATCTCCAGCGAGCCGGGCGCGTCGCGGACCGAGGTGGCCGGGGCCAGGCCGGGGGCGATCGCGGGCAGCAGCCGGGAGGCGTACACGATGACCTCCTCGGGCACCCGGAAGCCCTTGGTCAGCTCCTCGATGTGCGCCTCCGGCTTGCCCAGGTGGCGCAGCGCCTCGGGCCAACTGGCCGTCGCCCACGGGGTGGTGCCCTGGGCGAGGTCGCCGAGGACGGTGGCCGAGCCGGTGGTGCAGCGGCGGCCGACGGCGCGGTACTGCATCGGCGAGAGGTCCTGGGCCTCGTCCAGCACCACGTGCCCGAGCGAGGGGGTGCGCTGCACCAGGTCGGTCGCCTCGTCGACCAGGACGGCGTCGGCCGGTGTCCAGCGCGCGGTCTTCACCGAGCGGCCGGGCTTGGGCCAGAGCACCGTCCGCTGCTCCTCGGCGGTCAGCACGCCCTCGGCGCACTCGGCCAGGAACTCCGGGTCGGAGAGCAGCCGCAGCACCAGCTTGGCCGGGTCGACGGCCGGCCAGCACTCCTTGACCACCGCCTTGACCGCGGCGTTGCGGGCCACCGCGTCCTGCACCCGGTCGTCCGGGGCCTCGCCGCCCTGCTCCATCTTCAGCAGCACGGCGTGCGAGATGCGCTGCGGCAGGGCGTCCCGGGCGGCGCCGTAGCGGATCTCGCGGCCCTTCAACTCCTCGATGATCTCGACCAGTTCGTACACCGGGACGCGCCAGCGGCGGGAGCCGCGGACCACCACGCAGGGCTCGGTGGGCAGCGTGATGCCGGCCCGTACGGCCCGGCGCAGCACCTCGGCCATCCGGGCGTCGCCCTTCAGCCGGGCCGCCTCCGGGGTGTCCTCGCCCCGCACCTCGACGTGGGCGACCAGCTGCTGCACGGTGGCCTGGCCGACCTCCAGCTCGCCGAGCGCCGGGAGGACCTGCTCGATGTAGGAGAGGAAGGCGTTGTTCGGGCCGATCACCAGGGTGCCGGTGCGGGCCAGCCGCTCCCGGTGGGCGTACAGCAGGTACGCGACGCGGTGCAGGCCGACGGCGGTCTTCCCGGTGCCGGGCGCCCCCTGGACGCAGATGGTGCCCGTGATGTCGGAGCGGACGATCTCGTCCTGCTCGGGCTGGATGGTGGCGACGATGTCGCGCATCGGGCCGACGCGGGGCTTCTCGATCTCGGCGGCGAGCAGTGCGGAGGCGGTGTCCGTCTCCGCCGGGTCGGTGAGGTGCTCGTCCTCGTAGGCGGTGAGCTCGCCGCCGGTGTAGCCGAAGCGGCGGCGGCGCTCGACGTCCATCGGCTCGGTGCGGCTGGCCCGGTAGAACGGCTGGGAGACCGGCGCGCGCCAGTCGATCACCATCGGGTCGCCGTCGGCGTCGTGGACGTGCCGGCGGCCGATGTAGAAGTTCTCCCCGCCGCCCCCTTCGCTCAGCTCCTCGCTGACCGCGTGCAGGTAGTCGAGGCGGCCGAAGAACAGCGGGGTGTCGGAGAGGTCGGCCAGGGCGGCGATCCTGGCCTCGATCTGGTTCTGCAGGATGACGGCGGTGACCCAGGAGCCGGTCACGTCGCGGATGTCCAGCGACTGGACGTCCTCGCGCATGGCCCGCAGCGCGGACCGGGAGGCGGCCAGGTGGTCGCGTTCGCGCTGGAGGGGGTCGGTGGTGGGGGTGGCGGGCACAGCGAACCTTCCCGGCTGCCCCGGTGGCGGGCGCAGCGGATCGATGGAGCTCACGGTGGGGTACAGCCGACCGGTTGCCGTGCGGTCGGCGCCTCCCCCGGCTGCCTGCGGACGTCAGCAGGTACCACGGTTCGGGAGGGGGCAGACGGACGATCTTAGACCCGTCGGCCTCGGGGTTCCAGCCCCGCAGGTCTCAGGGTCGCGGGTACACCCGGAGGAGGACGGGCGTCGCGGTGGATGCGGCCTTTGGAGTGATGCCGTGGGCCGGTCGGGTGCCTACCGTGGAAGACATGAGCAGCGAAACCCCCACCCCCCGTTCGGGCCCGGCCGGCGCGACCGCCGTCCAGGGCCGCCACCACCGCAATCCGCTGAGCACCGCCGTGCGCAACGTCGGGATCGTGCTGGACACCGCCGCGCGGGTGATCTTCCTCGGGCGCGACGGTGTCCGGTACTGAACCTGTCTAGGGCACGTCTCTAGAGCACGTCGTCCGCGTCGATGATCCGGTACGCGTAGCCCTGCTCGGCCAGGAAGCGCTGCCGGTGGGCGGCGAAGTCCTGGTCCACGGTGTCCCGGGCGACCACCGAGTAGAAGTGCGCCGAGTGCCCGTCCGCCTTGGGGCGCAGGACGCGGCCGAGGCGCTGGGCCTCCTCCTGGCGCGAGCCGAAGGTCCCGGAGACCTGGATGGCGACCGTCGCCTCGGGCAGGTCGATCGAGAAGTTGGCGACCTTGGAGACCACCAGGACGCCGATCTCCTTGTTCCGGAAGGCGTCGAAGAGCTTCTCGCGCTGGGCGTTGCTGGTCTCGCCCTTGATCACGGGCGCGTCCAGGGCCTCACCGAGCTCGTCCAGCTGGTCGATGTACTGGCCGATGATCAGCGTCTGGTCCTTCTCGTGCTTCTTGACCAGCGCCTCCACCACCCGCCGCTTGGTCGCGGTGGTCGCGCAGAAGCGGTAGCGCTCCTCCGGCTCGGCGGTCGCGTAGGCGAGCCGCTCGGAGTCGGTCAGGGTGACCCGCACCTCGCAGCAGTCGGCGGGCGCGATGTAGCCCTGGGCCTCGATCTCCTTCCAGGGTGCGTCGAAGCGCTTCGGGCCGATCAGGCTGAACACGTCGCCCTCGCGGCCGTCCTCGCGCACCAGGGTGGCGGTCAGGCCGAGCCGGCGGCGGGCCTGGAGGTCGGCGGTGAACTTGAACACCGGCGCGGGCAGCAGGTGCACCTCGTCGTAGACGACCAGGCCCCAGTTGCGGGCGTCGAACAGCTCCAGGTGGGCGTAGACGCCCTTCCGCTTGGTGGTCATCACCTGGTACGTGGCGATGGTGACCGGGCGGATCTCCTTCCTGGTGCCGCTGTACTCGCCGATCTCGTCCTCGGTCAGCGAGGTGCGCTTGACCAGCTCGTGCTTCCACTGGCGGGCCGAGACGGTGTTGGTGACCAGGATCAGCGTGGTCGACTTGGCCTCCGCCATCGCGGCGGCGCCGACCAGCGTCTTGCCGGCGCCGCAGGGCAGCACCACGACGCCGGAGCCGCCGTGCCAGAAGCCCTCGACGGCCTGCGCCTGGTACGGGCGCAGCTGCCAGCCGTCCTGCTCCAGCTCGATCGGGTGCGCCTCGCCGTCGACGTACCCGGCGAAGTCCTCGGCGGGCCAGCCGAGTTTGAGCAGCACCTGCTTGATCTGGCCGCGCTCGGAGGGGTGCACCACCACGGTGTCCGGGTCGACCCGGGCGCCGACCAGCGGGACGATCTTCTTGGAGCGCAGCACCTCCTCCAGCACCGGGCGGTCGGTGGTGGTCAGCACCAGCCCGTGGACGGGGTGCTTGCTGAGCTGGAGCCGGCCGTAGCGGCCCATGGTGTCCGCCACGTCCACCAGCAGCGCGTGCGGCACCGGGTAGCGCGAGTACGTCACCAGGGCGTCGACCACCTGCTCGGCGTCGTGCCCGGCCGCCCGCGCGTTCCACAGCCCGAGCGGCGTCACCCGGTACGTGTGCACGTGCTCGGGCGCCCGCTCCAGCTCGGCGAACGGTGCGATGGCGCGGCGGCAGTCGGCGGCCTTGGGGTGATCGATCTCCAGGAGAAGAGTTTTGTCGCTCTGGACGATGAGCGGTCCGTCGTTCACGCGGGGGAGCCCTCCACTGGCTGACAGGCTGACTGGCTGCGGGACCGGATCCGGGGGGACCGGGCCCGACGCAGACCCTCCAGTGTCGCTCATCCCGGGCGGTACGTGGGAGGCCGCTTCGAGTGACCACGGTCCGGGCTCGCTCGTTGGGCCGGGCATGAAGAACTCGAAGCGCGTTCTGACCGCCCTCGCCCTGATGGGCACGGCCTTCGCGGCCACCGCCTCCTCGGCCGGCTCCGCCCACGCCCTCGCCGGGATCGGCGAGGGGCCCGGGGGGCTGCTGGCCGCCCCCGGATTCCTGATCGCCGACCAGGTCGGCGGCGGCTCGCTGCCGGTCGGACAGGGCCAGATCGGCAGCCTGGCGGACCAGGCCGTCAAGCAGAAGATGAAGGAGTCGACGGGGCACTGACGCCCCGTCGGGGCCTGCTACTCGTCCAGCTCCGCGACGCCGGTGATGCGGTGCAGGGCGAAGGTGCGGAGTTCGTCGGCGTGGTGGTCGAAGGCGGTGACGTAGCCGCCTTCGACCTTGACCGGGTCGATGATGCGCTGGCTGGCGATGCCCTCGGCGTTGAGGTAGCCGATCCACATGCGTTCGCCCAGCAGGACGGCGGTCTGGAGGGCGGCGAGGGTCTCCGCGGCGGCGGTGCGGGGGAGTTGGCGCGGGTCGGGGGTCGGCTCGCGGCGGGTGGCGGTGGCGGCGCGGTCGCCGGCCCGGATGGCCTTGATCGCGGCGGCGAGCAGGGTGTCGTCGGGGGCGGGCGGGCCGTCGGGGACGGGGGGGGGGGCGGTGCGCGGCGGGGTGCGGCGGCTGTTCGGGCGGGTGATCAGCACGTCGCCCTCGGCGGACTCGGCGGCCGGGGCGTAGCCCATCGTGCGCAGGGCGGCGAGCAGGACGTCCGGGGCGGCCTGGGCGGCGAGGACGGTGGGGGCGAGCAGCCGGAGCCGCAGGTCGGCGGTGCGGCGGTCGGCGAGCACCTCGTTCAGCAGCGACGGGTCGTCGCAGCGCAGGTAGGAGGAGGCCGCGCCGACCCGCAGGATGCCGTGCCGGCGGGCGACGTCGTCGATCAGGTAGGCGAGCGGCTGGGGGACGGGCGTGCGGCTGTGCTGGGCCAGGAAGGTCTGCAGGTCGGCGGCGGTGCGGCCGGCGTCCAGGGCGCGGCGCACCGAGGTCGGGGTGAAGCGGTAGACGGTGGCGCCGCCCTTGGACTCGATGTCGGCGCAGAGCGCGAGCGCGTGGGCGAGCGGGGTGAGCAGCGGGCCGGGGGCGATCGCGGTGAGGTCCGGCTGGAGGATCACGTGGTCCAGCGGCTGCGGCAGCAGCGGGGCGAGCACCTCGGCCGGGTCGGACTCGGCGGTGAGCAGGGCGCGGGCGGGTGCGGCCAGGGCGCCGCGGCCGGTGACGCCGAGCAGTTCGGCCTCGGTGAGCGTCCAGGCGGTGAGGTCGTCGCGCAGCTCGTGGCCGTCCGGGTTGGTGGGGCCGCCGCGCAGCGGGCGCTGCCAGCGCAGGGTGGGCAGCAGTTCCTCGGCGGTGGCCGGGGTGCCGGGCGGGAGTTCGGCGAGCAGCGCGAGGGCGGCACGGCGGACGGACGGGGCGAGGGTGCGGTCGAGTTCGGGGCCGAGGGCGGCGCGCGGCTTGCCCTTGCCGTCCGGGGTGCCGGTGAGGGCGGGGACGCGGGTGGCGGCCAGCCAGGCGCCGGCCAGGACGGACCAGCGCTCGGCGGTGTCCAGCTGCAGCCAGCTGTCGTACCCGGGGGTCGGCGACCAGCACTCGTCGGCTTCGCCGTCGGGGGCCAACAGGCCTGCGGTGTAGGCGAGTTCGAGCCAGAAGGCGGCCTGCTGCTCGGTGCTCTCCAGGGTCTGGGCGGCGCGCTTGAGATCCCGTACGCCGAGGCCGCCGGCCCGCAGGGTGGGCGGCGGGGTGAGGCCCCAGGCCTCCAGCAGCTCCTCGACGGTCCGGACGGCGGTGTGCGCCTGACCGGCCGCGGCGCTGTCCACGACCTGGGGGTCGCGCGGGGCGGCGGCGGGCGCGGGCTCGGGCTGGACCGGTTCGACGGTGCGGTGGGTGCGGCCGCCGCGCAGGTGCAGGGCCAGCTCACGGGGCAGCACCACGCTGCCCGGGCTGGTCGGCAGCAGCAGGCCGCGGGCCAGCAGCCATTCGACCGGGCTCTGTGCGTCCTCGGCGGTGACCGGGCGGGTGGCGTCCGGGACGGTGCCGGTGGGCGGGCCCCAGACCAGCCGGTCCAGCAGGCGCAGGGCGGCTTCGGGGGCGGTGTCGAGCAGCGCGGCGCAGCGGGTGCGGTCGGTGAGCAGCGCGGTCAGGGCGGCGACGGCGGTGACCGGGTCCGGGGTGGCGGGCTCTCCGGCCGAGGCCAGCAGCTGCTGGAGCCGGGCCGGGGACATCCCGGTGGTGGCGTCGGCGAGGGTCGGGCCGAGGCCGGTGCGGCCGGGGTTGACGGCGCTCGGGGCGAGCGCCTCGCGGACGGCGAGCACCAGCCGCAGGCCGTTGTCGGGGCCCCAGAGCAGGGCCCGGTCGCGCAGGGCGGCGATCGCGCGGGGGAGGGCGGCGGCGACCGCGGACCGGTCGGCCGGGGTGAGCGGGGTGGCGCCGGGGTGCGGTTTGACCTTGACCGGGCCGGTCAACAGGGTGCGGACGGTGGTCAGGCCGGTGCCGTCCGGGGCGGTCGCCAGCGCCTCGGCGACCTGGAGGGTGAAGCGGTCGAGCCGCTCCAGGGAGCGCAGTGCGGAGGCGCGCGAGGACAGCCGGGCGGACAGCTGGGTGAGGTCGCCGGGAACGGGGTTCAGCAGGTCGGGACGGGACCGGAGCAGGGCGGCCAGTGCGTCGTCGGGGCGGGCGCGCAGCTCCTCGGCGAGGGTGCGCGGGCCGGCGGGCGTCCTGCTCTGGCGTCGGGGGCCCTGCTGTGTGGTCATTCGACCTAGGTTAGTCGGGAGCACGGACGGTGGGGGCGCTCGTTGCACGGGCGGTGCGCAGGTAGGGCGGTGCACGGACGGTGGGCGGGCGGGGGCCGGCGATCGGTGGTGGCGGGACTCGCGCGGGCGGGGCACGGTGGGTAGCGTCACCGCCGAGGGCGGCGGTCGGGTACGGGCGAGGCGGGGTGTCGGTGATGACGGACGGCGAGTGGTGGCGCAAGAGCGGGCCGTGGAGCGAGCGGGCGGGGGCGCCGGAACCGGCCGTTCCGTCGGCTCCGGCGGCGCCTCCCGCGGCTCCGTCGGTGCCGCCGGCCCCGGCGGTGGAGGACAGCGTGTACGGGCCCTCGGCGGGTTCGGCCGCGCCGTCCGGCCCGTCGACGGGCGGCATCCCGAACGTGTCGCTGGACCTGCCGGGGGTCGCCGGGCCCGGGGAGGGGTCGGAGGTGATCCCCTCGCCGATGGTGCAGAGTTCGAGCCCGTGGACGATGACGATGCTCGACTTCTCGGACACCCCGCAGGCCGCGCCGAAGGTGATCCCCGAGCAGCGTGCGGCGGAGGAGGAGGCGGCGCAGCGACCGCCGGTGGACCAGGCGGCGGCGCAGCGACCGCCGGTGGACCAGGCGGCGGTGGGGTCGAAGCGGCGGCAGCGGAAGGCCAAGGCCGCGCCCGCCGGCGGGGCGGGCGCGAACAAGGGGGCGGGCAAGGGTGCGGGAGGCGCGGGCAAGGGCGCCCGGAGGCCGTCCCCGCTGATCCTGCTGTCCTGCGGTCTGTTGGTCGGCGGCGCGATCTCCGGCTTCTTCCCGGCCATGCTGGCGGGCTGGGGGCTCGGCTACCTGTCGCGTCAACTCTCGGATCTCACCCGTAAGTTCGTGATCCTCGGGATCCCGCTGATCACGATGAGCGTGACCGCCCTGCTCGCGATGCAGCACGCCAAGGAGGCCGGTGCCGCCGGTGGCGGCGGGGCCGGGGTGCACGGCGGTTCCCCGCTGGGCCAGTTCAGCTGGTCGATGGCGCCGGGCGTGCTGCGGACCGCGGCGGTGCTGACGGCGGTGGTCCTGCTGCTGCTGAGCATGCGCCGCCGTCCGCCGCAGCAGGGCTGACCCGCGGCGATACGTCGGTCAACGGGCCTGCTGCGCCGCCATGCCGAGGATTCCGTCGAGGACGGCCGCCGGGGCGTCGGTGGTCAGCGAGTGCCCGGCGCCGGGGACGATCTCGGTCCGGGCGGCCGGGGCGAGTCGGTGCAGTCGTTCGGCGACGGCCCGGGCGTCGTGCAGGGCGCTGCGTTCGCCGAGCAGGAAGAGCGCGGGGGCGCTCAGCCGGGCCAGGTCGGCGTCGTCCAGGGTGGTGGCCGGGGGCAGTCGGCGGCGGAAGCCGGTCGAGGCCCGCATCAGGGTCATCAGCTCGGTCTCCAGGAGGGCGCTGTTGCCGAGCGCCTTGGCCAGCCGGGGGCGGAGCGGCCGTGGGGCCAGGGCGGCGAGGCCGCCGAGGATGATCCAGGTGTAGAAGCGCCGGCCGACGTCGGCGAGGCCGGCCGGGTCGACCAGGGTGAGGCTGGTGGTCCGGCCGGGGTGGCGGAGTTGGTGGTGGAGGGCGATCCAGCCGCCGTAGGAGCAGCCGACCACGTGGGCGGCCGGGACGTCGAGGGCGCGGAGGAGTTCCTCCAGCCAGTCGGCGGCGTCGTGGCCGTCCTTGATCGGGGCGGTCTGCACGCTGGCGCCGGGTTCGCCGACGGTGTCCACGGCGATGACGGGGTGGTGTTCGGCGAGCCGCTCGACGTACGCGTGCCACATCAGGGCGTTGCCGCCGGAGCCGGGGAGGAGGACGACCGGCTGTCCGTGGGCGGGGCCGGTGCGCTGGACGCGGGTGGTGCCGAAGCCGGTCGGGATGTCGAGCGGGCTGCGCTGTCCGGGCCAGAGCTGGGTCAGCGCGCGTTCGTAGGTGGTGCGGAAGCGGGCTTCGGCCTTGCCGTCGGTGAACTCGCTGATTCGCATGGTACATGTGTATCACAGGCATGATACGTGTGTACCAGGAGTGGGAGGGCGAACCATGGAGGCCACGTCATGACGGAGAGTTCGGCGGGCAGGCCCGAGCCGGCGGACAGGCCAGGGTCGGTGGGCAAGCCGGAGCCGGCGGGCAAGCCCGACCACGAGGAGCGCCGGCGGCAGATCGCCGAGGCCCTGCTGCGGATCGCCGACACCGAGGGCCTGCAGTCGGCCAGCATGCGGGCGGTCGCCACCGAGGCGGGCGTCTCGCTGCGGCTCGTCCAGTACTACTTCACGACCAAGCAGGGCCTGCTGCTGGACGCCCTGGCCCGGCTCGGCACCCAGCTCCAGGCCCGGATGCAGCGTTGGATCGGCGAGGCGCGCGGCCCCCGGGAGGTGGTCACCGCGATCCTGTCCTGCATCCTGCCGACGGACGCCGAGAGCCGCCGGATCACCCGGACCTACGCGGCGTACTACGCCCTGGTGCTCAGCGATCCCGAGGTGCTGGAGCGGCAGGCCGCCCAACCGCCGGTCGTCCTGGAGGGCTTCCTGGTCAAGCAGTTGCGCGCGGCCCAGCAGGCGGGCGGGATCGCGCCGGGGCGGGACGTGGAGATGGCCGCCGCCGGGCTGCTGGCGATGGTCAACGGGCTCGGCTCCAGCGTCCTGGGCGGCCAGCGCACCGGGGAGCAGGCGCAGGCGGTCCTCGACCACCATCTGGACGAGCTGTTCCGGCAGCCGTCCGATCGGTGACGGCTGCGGGCGGCCGGTGACGGCCCGCACCGGCCGGGGCCGGCACCCCTTCCGGTGCGGGGGTTAACACCCGTACGGGAGGGGTGCTTTCCCCGTTCTGGCGGCCCGCCCTGGCGCAGCAGACTCGGGGCATGCCCACACAGCCCGTGACAGCGATCCCCGCGGCCCCGCCGGCCGCCGCCCGGCAACCCGGGCCCGGCGGCAGCGACTTCGCCCAGCTGAGCCGCCGGATGGCCGCCGAGGGACTGCTCGACCGGCGCCCCGGCTACTACGCCGTCCGCGTGGGCCTGGTGCTCGCCGCGTTCCTCGGCGGCTGGTACGCGCTGTTCGCGCTGGGCGACACCTGGTGGCAACTCGCCCTGGCCGCCGGGATGTCGGTCGTTTTCGCCCAGGTCGCCCTGCTCTCCCACGATCTGGCGCACCGTCAGGTGTTCAGTCGCCGCCTGCCGAGCGAGATCGGCGGCCGGATCGCCGCCAATCTGCTGATGGGCATGAGCTACGGCTGGTGGATGAACAAGCACACCCGCCACCACGCCAACCCCAACCACGAGACCCGGGACCCGGACGTCTCGCCCGACCTCGTGGTGTGGTCCCAGCGGCAGGCCCGGGAGGCCGGCGGCCTCGCCCGCTTCATCGGCCGCCGGCAGGCGTACCTGTTCTTCCCGCTGCTCCTGCTGGAGGGCCCCAACCTCAGCTTCAACAGCTTCCGCGCGCTGCGCGGCCCGGCGGTGAAGCGGCCGGTGCTGGAGGGCGTGCTGCTGGTGGTCCACTTCGCGGCCTACTTCGGCCTGGTCCTCGCCGCGCTGCCGCTCGGCAAGGCGGTCGCCTTCCTCGCCGTGCACCAGGCGCTGCTCGGCGTCTACCTGGGCTGCGTCTTCGCCCCGAACCACAAGGGCATGCTGATGGTGACCCCGGAACTGCGGCTCGACTTCCTGCGCCGCCAGGTGCTCACCTCGCGCAACGTGCGCGGCGGTGCGGTGCTCGACGCGGTGATGGGGGGCCTCAACTACCAGGTGGAGCACCACCTCTTCCCCAGCATGCCGACCCCCGCGCTGGGGCGGGCCGCCCGGATCACCCGGGAGTTCTGCGCGGAGAAGGGCATCCCGTACTACGAGACGGGCCTGCTCCGCTCGTACCGCGAGATCCTGACCCATCTGCACCGGACGGGCGAGCCGATCCGCTCCGGCGACTGAGCACTGTTCGGGGATCCGGCCGGGAGCGGGGCGTCGGCTGGCCACAGGACGTCGGCCGGGAGCGGCCCGTCGACCGGGCCGACGTCCCGCCCCCGGCCCGGGAGTTAGAGGTACACCGGGTGCGGGACGGCGGAGAGGGCGGCGTTGTGGCGTTCCTCGTGGCTGGTGCGGGCGAAGGCGGAGGCGATCCGGCCGTTGACGGCGCCGAGGGCGATGTCGTGGCGCGGGGCGGGCCCGTCGGTGGCGCCGGTGGTGGGCAGGTGGGGGCTGCTGAGGTACTCCTGGACGAGCCAGCCCTCGGCGACGGCCTGGCCGACGGCGGCCTCCCAGGTGGTGTCCGTGCTCTCCTTGCCGATGACGACGCCGTGCCCGCGGGTGTCCAGGGGGCGCTTGAGGACGTGGCCGGTGCGGTCCAGGGTGATCCGGCGCAGGGTGGCCGGGTCGCAGTGGGCGATGTTGCGCGACCACGGGATGGCGGGGTGGACGAGCCGGTGGTCGGCCGGGTCGAAGAGGTGGGTGAAGCGGGGGTCGGAGAGGACCGCGAGGCAGAGCTTGTTGTCGCCGATCAGCCGTCCGCGCAGGCCGTTCTGGACGAAGAGGGTGCCCTCCCGGACGGCGCGGAGGAAGGGCTCGGCCTCGTCGCCCATCCGCAGCAGGGCCTGGATGCCGACCTTGGCGTAGGCGTGCCGCACCGGTTCCCCGTGCAGGGTGACGCCGCGGTGCGGGTCGGTGCGCAGCTCGCGGGGGTCGGCGTGCAGGACGCGGACGCCGAGGGCGGTCAGGGCGGCGTCGTAGACCGGGACGTCGCGGCGGTAGCTGTCCCGCGGCTGGAACAGGACGACGGTCTCCGGCCGGGTGCCGGTGTGCTGTTCGGCGAGCTCGGTGAGCCAGCGGCCGGCCCAGACCGGGTCGTCGGCGGGCAGCGGCGGGGGCAGGGCGATGCCGTACCCGGTGAGCAGGGGCCGCCAGGCGGCGCGGGCCTGGCCCGCGTTGGGCAGGCCGCCGGGGCAGTTGGCGTTGGTCTCCAACACCCGCAGGGTGCCGTCGGGTTGGGGGAGCAGGTCGAGTCGCAGCAGGTGCACCCGGGTGTCCCGGGCCGCGGTCACGTGCGGGAGCAGCGCCGCGGGGACGGTCAGGACGGCGCGCAGCTCCGCGTCGTGGTCCCAGGCGGCGGTGATGGTCTCGATCATGCGGTGGTAGGCGGCGACGAGCTCGTCCAGTTCCCGGCGGCGGTGGGCGTGCAGGAGGAGTGGGAGGCCGAGGGTCCGCGGCTGGCCGAGGGTGACCTCGGCGACCAGGGAGTGGGCCAGTTCGCCGCCCTGCGGGGTCGCGGCGACCGCCGCGACCTGCCCGGCGAAGTCCTGGTCCAGCCCGGACCAGGTGTAGCCGGTGGTCGGTGTCGAGGCTTCGCTGCCGGTCGGGTCGTCGCTCACGCCGTCGTTCGCGGTTGTGTCGATCGAGGTCATTCCCACCCCATCAGGTGAAACGGCCGGTACGGAGGCCTGCGTGGCGCGGGTCCGTGGGGGGATCATCGCGCGGCACCGGGCCCGGGACTAGGGGAAGCGGGGGTTCCGGAACCGGGTCGCGGGCGGTGGGGTGACTCGTCCCAGGTCAGGGGGGTCGACGCGGCCCGGGGGTGGCGGGGCGGGTGCGAACACCCATCGGTGCCTCACACGGGTGAGCGGTGCTCGCGGTCCGATGACCTGACCGGGCCTGCCCTGACCGGGCCTGCCCTGGCCGGGCCGGCCAGGGCAGGTCAGGGGACGTCGGCGACGGCGACGGTGGTGCTGCGGTCGTCGGCCTCGGTGAGGAGGGTGCCGTCGGGGGCCCAGAGGGCGGCGCCGCCGCAGCCGGTCCAGGGGCCGGCCGGGCCGACGTGGTTGGCCAGGACGACGTACAGGCCGGTGGATCTGGCGATGCCCGGGTAGACGGTGGCGCGCTCGTGGACGCCGTTGCCGGTGCCGTAGAGGGAACTGGCCAGGTGGACGTCGCAGCCGTCGGCGGCGCCGCGGGCGGTGAGGTCGGGGAAGTGGTTGTCGAAGCAGGTGGCGAGGGCGAAGCGGAGGCCGCCGAGGGTGAACCGGCCATCCCGGGCGCCGGGGCTGAAGACGCCCTGCTCGTTCTCGTAGAGGTGCTGCTTGAGGTAGCGGGTGAGCAGTTCGCCGTCGGGCCCGTAGACGTAGCTGCCGATGGCGGGGAGCGGGCCGTCGGTGGGGACGGCGCAGTTGAGGACGGTGGCGATGCCGGTGGCCCGGAGGGCGTCGAGGCGGGGGTCGTCGGGGGTGACCCGGAGCCGGGGGTCGGCGGCCAGGGCGTCGATTTCGTAGCCGGTGAGGGCCAGTTCGGGGTGGACGATCAGCTCGGCGCCCTGGGCGCGGGCCCGTTCGGCGAGGGCGACGAGCTGCCGGACGTTGGCGGGGATGTCGGCGGGGACGCAGGACAGCTGGGCGGCGGCGATCTTCATGGACTCAGGGTCGCCGATACGCCGTCAGGACGAGGACGGCGGGGGGCGGTCGTCCTGAGAGGGGACGGCGGGCGGTGGGGGCGCGTGGTGTGCTGGCGCGAGTTGGTCATCCGTGTACGTCCGCTTGAGGAGACGCCCAGTGAACTCGCTTGTCCGGTACCGGTTTCGACGCGGAGCTCTGGCCGCGACCGTGGCGCTCTCCGTTGGTCTGCTCGCCTCGCCCGCGATCGCTGCGCCCGTGACCGCGCCCGCGCCCGCGCCCGAGCTCGGGGCGGCGAAGGCGGATGTGGTGCAGCAGCGGCTCGATGCGCTGGTGAAGGGGGACGGCGTGCCGGGGGTGTTGGCGGCCGTGCAGGGGAGGGACGGCCGGACGCACAACTACACGGCGGGTGTGGGGGATACGGCGACGGGCGTGAGGGTGCCGGTCGACGGGCAGTTCCGGATCGGCAGCAACACGAAGAGCTTCGTGGCGGTCGTGGTGCTGCAGTTGGCGGCGGAGGGGAAGGTGGACCTGGACGCCTCGGTGGACACGTACCTGCCGGGCGTCGTGCACGGGGACGGGATCGACGGGCGGAGGATCACCGTGCGGCAGGTGCTCCAGCACACCAGTGGACTGCCGAACTACACGGACTTCCTGGACACCTCCGGGCCGGACCAGTACATCGAGCCGCGTCAGCTGCTGGACATCGCGCTGGCGCACAAGCCGGACTTCGCGCCGGGGGCGGGCTGGAAGTACAGCAACACCGGTTACGTGGTGGCGGGGTTGATCGTGCAGCGGGTGACCGGACGGCCGCTGGGGGAGGAGGTCACCAAGCGGGTGATCGACAAGGCGGGTCTGCGGCACACGTACTTCCCGGCGCAGGGGGACACGGGCATCCGGGAGCGGCACCCGCACGGGTACGTGCGGGAGCAGGCGGGTGGACCGCTGCAGGACATCACGGAGATGGACCCGTCCTGGGCGTGGGCGGCGGGCGCGATGGTGTCGACGAACACGGACCTGAACCGGTTCTTCGCGGCGTTGATCGGCGGGCGGTTGCTGCCCCCGGCACAGCTGGCGCAGATGCGGACGACGGTCCCGGCGCCGTACCTGGGGCCGGGGGCGAGGTACGGACTGGGGCTCGCGAGCCGGCCGCTGTCCTGCGGGGGGCTGTACTGGGGGCACGGCGGGACGTTGCCGGGGTACGTGAGCCGGGGCGGGGTGACGGAGGACGGCCGGGCGGCGAACGTGACGGTGACCGAGCAGCCGGTGGAGGAGGTCAAGCAGCACGTGGCGGACGCGGTGGATGCGGCGCTGTGTAAGTGAGGTGGGGGCGGCCGGGCCACGGCACCGTGGCCCGGCCGTACGGGCATCAGGCGGCCCGCGGCGATGACGGCCCCCGCTGTTCTGCCCGCTCCCTCGGCCCTTCTCAGGCCTTCTTCTCGAAGCCCGCCAGCAGCCCGCGCGGGTCGAAGGTCACCCGGATCCGCGCGATCTTCCCGTTCTCCACGTGCATCCAGTTCGCCGTCGGCGCCGGCGGCGCAACGCTCGTGCACAGCTCGAACCAGGTGATCACGTCATCCCCGTCCGCGACCCGGACCTTGATGTCGATCTTCTCCAGCACCTGCCCGAGCCCCCGCAGCCCGCCCAGCGCCTCGTCGATCCCCGAGGCCGTGCCGAGCGCTCCGACGAAGTCCACGTCCTCGGCCAGCAGGCCCCGGAGGGTGTCGAAGTCGCCCGCCTCCCAGGCGGTGAAGTAGGTCTCGGCCAGCTCGCGTGCACTCTTCGTCGTCGTCATGCCTCCATCCTTCCGAGCGGCCACCCATCCGTCCAACAGATAGATCCGATGCCAGCTATCATCATCGGATATGGAGATGCACCAGCTGCGCTACTTCGCCGCCGTCGTCGACGAGGGCTCCTTCACGGCCGCCGCCGCCCGGTTGCACGTCAGTCAGTCCGGTGTCAGCACCCAAGTGGCCAAGCTGGAGCACGAGTTGGATCAGCAGCTGCTCGACCGGTCCGGTCGGAAGGTGCGCCTCACCCCGGCGGGCGAGGCGATCCTCCCGCTCGCCAGGAACGCCCTGGCCACGCTGGACGCCATCCGGCACACCGCCGCCGAGTTCGCCGACGCCGTCCGTGGCCGGGTCCGGCTCGGCATGATCATGGGCTGCGCGATCCGGCCCTTCCTGGACACCGTCGCCGACCTCGGCCGCACCCACCCCGGCGTCGAGCTGAGCCTGCACGAGGGCCACTCCGACCTGCTCCAGTCCCAGGTCCTGGCCGGCTCCCTGGACCTCGCCCTGATCGGCTACGCGGGCGAGGTCTCCCCGGGCCTGGAGGTCACCGTCGTCATCGACGACCCGATCGCCGCAGTCGTCCCGGCCGGGCACCCCCTCGACCGGGCGGAGCTGCAGCTCTCCGACCTGCGCGGCGAGAAGATCCTCTGCCTCTCCCCGGGCACCGGGCTCCGGGCCGCCTACGACCACTCCTGCGCGCAGCTGGGCCTGGACCCACGGGTGGACATCGAGGCCAGTTCGCCGGTGGCGGTGCTCCGGCTGGCCGAGCGCGGCGCCGGGGTCGCGGTGCTCAGCGCCTCCGCCGTCGAGGACCCCGGGCTGCGGGCCGTCCCGCTCACCGACGCCGGCACCAACGCCCGACTCGGGCTGGTCGCCCGCCCCGACCAGCGCTCCCCGGCCGTCCGGCTGCTCCGCGCCAGGCTCAAGACCGCTCTGCAAACAGACTGATCGTCATACGACTCACTCACTCGCATGAGTGCATTACTCCAAACGGGTGGCGGCCCATGACGGTCCGTATCCGGTGTCGAGTGCGGGCGGCCACGATGTGCGCGAACCGTGCGTCGGCCGTGTAGGCGTACGGTCCCAATCCCTGACCTGGTGAGGACACCTCCATGTCTACCCTTCGCATGCCCCGCCGCCTGGGCGCCTTCGCCGGTGCGACCGCGCTGCTCGCGCTCGCCGCCGGACTGCCCGCGACCGCCGCCGCGGCCGCCCCCGCGAAGCCGCGGATCGCCTCGGCCCCGGACTACATCGTCAACGTGGCCACCGGCTACGTGCTGGACAGCGGCGGCGACACCAGCGCCACCCGCGTGCCCGCGTACCTGTTCAAGGACGCCACGAACCCCTCCAACAACCTCAAGTTCACCTACGACCCGGACAGCAAGAAGATCCGCAACGTGGCCACCGGCTACGTGCTCGACAGCGGCGGCGACACCAGCGCCACCCGCGTGCCCGCGTACCTCTTCAAGGACGACAACAACAACCCGTCCGACAACCTGAAGTGGACCTACGACCCGGGCACCAAGCAGATCAGGAACGTGGCGACCGGCTACGTGCTGGACAGCGGCGGCGACAGCAGCGCCACCCGGGTCCCGGCGTACCTGTTCAAGGACGCCACGAACCCCTCCGACAACCTCAAGTGGAACTCCACGGTCTTCGGTGCCCGGGACACCCGGGGCGTCTGTCTGGACGCGGGCAACACCCGCAACAACGGCGACCAGGTGCGCGACTGGCAGTGCCTGGGCCACACCAACCAGCGGTTCACCGTCGACGACAACCACGTGAAGGTGGACGACACCATCGGCTCCGGCAAGGAGATGTGCCTGGACGCCGGGAACAGCCGCAACAACGGCGACAAGGTCCGCCTCTGGCAGTGCCTGGACCACACCAACCAGCGCTGGGTCGTCCGCGACGGGCAGTTCGTCCTCAAGGACACCATCGGCACCAGCCGGGAGATGTGCCTGGACTCCGGCAGCTACCGCAACAACGGTGACGCCGTGATCATCTACCAGTGCGGCGCCACGAACCCCAACCAGAAGTGGATCGTCCAGCGCGGCTACATCAAGCTCGCCGACACCCTCGCCTGACGGACCCCCGGGGTGCGCTGCGGCCACCGCGGCGCACCCCGGCGGGCTCAGCCCTTCCAGTACGGGTCACGCCCCGAGGCGGCGAGCGCGCGCTCCCACGGCGAGGCGGACTCCGGTACCGCGACCTGCTCCGCGAAACCCCCGTACTGGCGGAACAGTTCGGCGTTCTCGGCCACGATCTCGCCCACCAGCAGGGCGAGTTCCCCGTCCACCTCGATCTCCCCGCCGACCGCCCGCGCCACGTCCCAGCCGTGCAGCAGCAGTTCGAGGACCAGCATCCGGACGATCCCCACCGCCGGGTACGGCGACCCGCCCAGGTCGACGTCCCCCTCCCAGACGGCCGGCTCGCCCCAGGCCGCGACCGCCCGCTCCAGCTGCGCCGCGTACGCCGCCCGCCAGTCGGCGTCCGCCGTGAAGTCCCGGTCGACCAGCGCCGCGGGCAGCTCGACGCGCCGGGCCCGGTGCTCCAGGCCGTGCGAGGTGTAGAGCACCCAGTGGTTGATCAGCGTCCGGGTGTCGAACTCCCCGCAGGGGGTCGGCGCGTCCGGTCGGAAGCCGGCCGGAACGGCGGCGGCGACCTCGGCGGCGACGGCGGTGGCACGGGCGAGCAGGGGAAGCAGGGGGTGAGCGTTCATGCCGGCAAGCCTGCGCCGGGCCGACCCGCCCGGTCTTGAAGAAACGCGACGGCCGGGCTCTAACCTGGCCGTCATGGCAGACCCCGACCAGTGCCGCGGCGTGCTCCACCCCGCCAGGGCCACCGAGCGGATCAGTGTGGAGCGGCTCGCGCCCGCGCCCGAGGTGGCGCGCTGCGTGGAGTTCTACTGGCTGGTCCGCTGGGACCTCACCGGCCACCCGCCGTACGAGCAGAAGGTGCTCGCCCACCCCAACGTCCACCTGGTCTTCGAGGCCCCGCGGCCCCGGGTGTACGGGGTGGACCGCTCGCTCTTCGTCCGCCGGCTGGCGGGCGCCGGGCACGTGCTGGGCGTGAAGTTCCGCCCCGGCGCCTTCCGGCCCTTCGCCGGGCACCCGGTGCGCGCCCTCGCCGACCGGTCCGTCCCCGCCGCCGACTACTTCGGCCCCGAGGTGGACCGGTGCAACGACCGGCTCCTCGCCGCACCGGACGCCGCGGCGGCGGACGCCTTCCTCCGCCCCCGGCTGCCCGCCCCCGACCCGGTGGCCGAGGAGGTCGCCGCGATGGTGGAGCGGATCACCGGCTCCCCGGACCTGTGCCGGGTGGACGATCTGGCCCGCGAGCTGGGCCTGACCGTGCGCGGCCTGCAACGGCTGTTCGCCGAGTACGTCGGCGCCTCGCCGAAGTGGGTGCTGCGCCGCGCCCGGCTCCACGAGGCCGCCGAACGCGCCGCGGCGGCCGGGAAGTTGGACCTGGCCGCGCTCGCCGCCGAGCTCGGCTACGCCGACCAGGCCCATCTCACCCGGGACTTCACCGCGGCGGTCGGCATCTCCCCGGCCCGCTACGCGAGTTCGACCTGAGTCAGGCCCCGAGGAAACGCTGCAGCTCGTCGAGCATGAAGTTGGCGCCGGTGTAGCCGATCCCCTGGAACCAGAGCTGGTCGTCCACCGGGAACGCCCGGTGCGCCTTGACCGCGCCGAGCGCCTGCCAGGCCGGGCTCGCCAGGGTGGCGTCGGTGCCCGCCTTCGCCGGGTCGCCGTACGTCGCGTAGAGCAGCAGGTCGCCGTCGGCCCTGCCGATCTGGTCCGGCGGGACCTCGAAGTCCGACTGGTCGACGTTCTGCGGGTCGGGCCGCGCGACCTCGGCGTCGGCCAGCACCGTCCCGGGGAAGCTCTGCCGCCCGAACAGCCGGATCCCGCCGCCCTCGGTGAACCGCACCAGGCTCACCCGCTGCCCCGACAGCTTCGCCGCCGACAGCGCCTGGGCCACCTGCCCGGCGTGCTTCTGGTACGCGGCGACGAAGGCCGCCCCGGCCGCGACCCGGCTCAACGCCTGGGCGTGCAGCTGGAAGTTGGCCTTCCAGGGCGCCCCGGTGGTCTGGCTGAGCACGGTCGGGGCGATCTCCCGCAGCTGGTCGAAGCGGTCGCCGTCGCGGGCCTGGTTGGAGAGGATCAGGTCCGGCCGCAGCAGCCGGACGGCCTCCAGGTCGGGCGCGCCGGCCGGGCCGACCCGCCGGATCTCCGCGGTCCGGGAGGCCGGCCAGTACGCGGGGAAGCCGGTGTCGGCGGCCGGGAGCGCGGCGCCGAGCGGGGTGATGCCCAGGGTCAGCGCGGAGTCCAGCACGTCGGTGTCCAGCACGACCACCCGCAGCGGCGCGCCCGGCACCAGCACCGGCCCGGTCGCGGCGTTGACCGTTACCGGCGGCACCGGGGTGGGGGAGAAGCTGCCGCTCGCCTCGAAGCCGTCCGTGGTCGGCGGCTGGGCGGAGCGGCCGCCGGAGCCGGTGCACGCCGTGAGCGCGGCCCCGCCGAGTCCGGCGAGGAGGGTACGGCGGGCGATCCTGGGCATCGGCGGGTCCTCGGGCGGTGAGGCTGCGGGGGCGCGTCGATTATGTCCGAAATCAGGCTTAAAAGGCCGTTAAGCGCTGACATCTCCGACGGCGTCCACGGCAGCGTCCACGGCGTCGGCGCGCCCGGCGGGTGCCCGCCACGGCGCGCCCGGCACGACCAGCGGCGTCCCGGTCACCGGGTCCGGCACCACCACCGAGTCCAGCCCGAACACCTCCCGGACCAGCTCCGCCGTCACCACCTCGCCGGGGGCGCCCTGGGCGACCACCCGGCCGTCCCGCATCGCCACCAGGTGGTCGGCGTACCGGGCGGCCTGGTTGAGGTCGTGCAGCACGGCGACGACCGTCCGGCCGCGCTCCACGTTCAGCCGCCGGACCAGGTCCAGCACCTCGACCTGGTGGGCGATGTCCAGGTAGGTGGTCGGCTCGTCCAGCAGCAGGATGTCGGTGCCCTGGGCGAGCGCCATCGCGATCCAGGCCCGCTGGCGCTGGCCGCCGGACAGCTCGTCCATGCTGCGCTCGGCCAGCTCCGCCGTGGAGGTGCGCTCCAGTGCCTCGGAGACGGCCGCCTCGTCCTCCGGGGACCACTGCTGCCACCAGCTCTGGTGCGGCTGGCGGCCGCGCGAGACCAGGTCCGCCACCGAGATGCCCTCCGGGGCGGTCGGCGACTGCGGCAGCAGCCCGAGCCGCTGGGCGATCCGCCTGGTCGGGATCCGCGCCAGCTCCTGCCCGTCCAGCAGCACCGCGCCGCGCACCGGCTTCAGCAGCCGGCCGAGGGCCCGCAGCAGGGTGGACTTGCCGCAGGCGTTCGGGCCGACGATCACCGTCACCCGCCCGTCCGGGATCTCGACGTCCAGGTCCTCGACGACCGTGCGCGTCTCGTAGGCCAGGGTGAGGCCCCGGGCCTCCAAGCGGTGTGCGGTCATCAGGAGCCTCCACGGCGGGATCGGATCAACAGCCACATCAGGTACGGCGCGCCGACCATGCCGGTCACCACGCCCACCGGCAGCTCGGTCGGGGCGAGCAGCCGCCGGGCGATCAGGTCGGCCAGGACCACGACCAGCGCGCCGGTCAGCGCCGAGCACAGCAGCGGGACCTGCGCCGACCGGGCCAGCCGCAGCGCGATCTGCGGGGCCATCAGCGCCACGAAGTCCACCGGCCCGGCGGCCCCGGCCGCGCAGGAGGCCAGCACGATGCCCAGCAGCGCCATGCCGAGCCGGATCCGGTCCAGCCGCAGCCCGAGGCCGACGGCGGTCGCGTCGTCGAAGGAGATCGACCGCTGGGCGCGCGCCGCCCACAGCGCTACCGGCAGGGCCGCCAGCAGCACCCAGGCCAGCCAGCCCGCCTGGTCGTAGCCGGCGCCGTTCAGGCTGCCGGTCATCCAGACCTTCGCGGCCTGCGCCTGGAAGCCGTCGCCCTTGGTCAGGAACACCGAGGTGAGCGAGGACAGCGCCACGCTGATCCCGATCCCGATCAGCACGAAGCGCTGGGCGTGCAGCCCGCGCCGCCAGGCCAGCGCGTACACCAGCAGCCCGGCCGTCAGCCCGCCGCCGACCGCCGCGTACGGCGCCTGCCCGGTCGAGCCGACCACCCCGTACGCCGTCAGCCCGACCACGGTCGCGGTCGCGCCCCAGGTCACGCCCACCACGTCGGGGCTGGCCAGCGGATTGCGGGCGACGGTCTGGATCAGCGCCCCGGCCAGCCCGAGCGCCGCCCCGACCAGCAGTCCGACCACCACCCGGGGCAGCCGGAACTCGCCGACCACCAGCTCGTCCGGGCTCGGCTGCCCGAGCACCACCTTGACCACCTCGCCGGGCGAGACGGTCGACTCGCCGAAGCAGAGCGAGGCCACCACGGTCGCCGCCAGCGCCACCAGCAGGCCGGTGGCGGCGAACGCCGAACGCCGGTGCAGCAGGAAGGAGGCCCGCCCGGCCCGCACCACGGAGTATCCGCGCAGGGAGACCGAGGTCATGCCGCCACCACCTTCCGGCGACGCACCAGCGCGACCAGCACCGGCACCCCCACCAGCGCCGTCATCACGCCCGCCGGGACCTCCGAGGGCGGGAACAGCACCCGGCCCAGGGTGTCGGCGAGCAGCAGCAGGGCCGGGCCGAGGACGGCGGAGAAGGCCAGGATCCAGCGGTGGTCGGCTCCGGCGACGGCCCGGGCGGCGTGCGGGACGGCGAGGCCGATGAAGGCGATCGGGCCGGCCGCGGCGACCGCCGAGCCGGTCAGCACGGTGGCGCCGAGCGCGCCGACGGCCCGGACCAGGCCGGTCTTCGCGCCCAGGCCCTTCGCGGTGTCCTCGCCGAGCGCCAGCGCGTCCAGCCCGCGGGCCACGGACACCACCAGCAGCGTGCCGACGGCTAGGAAGGGCAGCAGCTGCCAGGCCACGTCCGCGGTCCGCCCGGAGAGCGAGCCGACGTGCCAGAACCGGAACTGGTCCATGGTGGCCGCGTCGGTGGTCAGCACCAGGGTGTTCAGCGAGGCGATGAACGCGGACATCGCCGAGCCGGCCAGCGCCAGCTTGATCGGGGTGGCCCCGCCCCGGCCGCGCCCGGCCAGGCCGTACACCAGCACGGTGGCGACCACGGCGCCCGCGAAGCCGAACCAGACGTACCCGGTGAGGGTGGAGACCCCGAAGCCGGAGATGGCGACCACCACGCCCGCCGCCGCGCCCTGCGAGACGCCGAGGATGCCCGGGTCGGCGATCGGATTGCGGGTCAGGCCCTGCATGACGGCCCCGGCCAGCCCGAGCGCCGCGCCGACGGCCAGCCCGACGACCGTCCGCGGCAGCCGCAGCTCGCGGACCACCACCGCGTTCGCCGAGCCGCCGCCGTGCAGCAGCGCGTCGACGGTCTCGGAGAACGGCACGGTACGGCTGCCGACCGCCAGGCTCAGCAGCACCGCGACGGCCAGCACGGCCAGCGCGGCGGCGAGCCACAGTATTCGGTGACGGGGTGTCCGCCGCTTGCCCGGTGGTGCGGTGGTGTCGGTCATGAGCCCTCTCCGCGGAAAACTCAGGCAAACCTAAGTTCCGGCTCGGAGGCGGGGCAAATCGCTTCGTCACGCCGGAGCCCGTTGAGTAGCCTGGCGGCATGCCCGCGACCTCCCCCGCCCCGCTCACCGTCGGCTTCGACCTCGACATGACGCTGCTGGACACCAGGCCCGGCATCCGGGCCACCTACCAGGCGCTGTCCGCCGAGACCGGCACCTACGTCGACGCCGACCTGGTGGTCACCCGGCTCGGCCCGCCGCTGCTGGACGAGATCCGCAACTGGTTCCCGGCGGAGGAGGCCGAGCGGGCCGCGAACCGCTACCGCGAGCTCTACCGCGACCACGCCTTCGCCCCGACCGTTCCGCTGCCCGGCGCCCTCGCCGCGGTCGAGGCGGTCCGCGCCCACGGCGGCCGGATCGCGGTGATCACCGGCAAGTACGAGCCCAACGCCCGCCTCCACCTGGAACACGCCGGGATCGCCGCGGACGCCGTGGTCGGCGACCTCTGGGCGGAGACCAAGGGCGAGGCGCTGCGCGCGAACGGCGCGAGCATCTACGTCGGCGACCACCTCGGCGACATCGTGGGCGCCCGGAGCGCGGCCGCCGTCGCGGTCGCGGTGGCCACCGGCCCGTACGGAGCGGACGAGCTGCGCGAGGCCGGGGCGGACGTGGTGCTGGCCGACCTCACCGGCTTCCCGGAGTGGCTCGACCGGCACCTCGCCTCGGTCTAGACCTGGGGCTCCACCCGGCGGCGCTGGGCCCGGGCGTTCAGGAACAGCCCGGTCAGCGCGGACAGGAACCCGGCCGGCATCAGCATGCTCAGCCAGTACATCGCCGTCGGCAGCGGCGTCAGGTGCAGGAACAGCGGGACGAAGGTGATCAGGGTGGCGAGCGCGCCGAGGGCGAACACGACCGTCCCGGCCTTGACGTACACGTCGCCGGGTTCGGCGCTCTGGCTGCTCACGTCCGCTCACTCCTCGGGGCTGCGCCGGGCGGCCCCGCGCGGGCCCCGGTCTGCGGCCCCCAGTCTGGCAGAACGCCCGCCGGGGCGGCTCACCGGAGCGGTTCGGTCACGTTGCGCAGTTTCTCGGCAGCGATGCGTTTTGATCCCTGCTGGGCGGGGGTATGCACGGGGTGCCGAGGGGCGCTACAAGGGCGTCCCGTGTCCTCAGACCCGGGGGTGTGAGCCGATGGACTGCGCCGAACCGCGCCCCGGCCGTGCCAGTACCGGGTCGCCGGCGGCCGTGAGATCCCCGCGTTCCCGACGCCCCGAGCGGGCCTCGGAACGCGGATCCATCGCGGAACGCCGATGAGGCCGTGACGGACCGTTAGTCTGCTCCTGACATCGCGCCGGCCGGGTGCGCCCACGGGCGCCGAGCCGAGGTCGGCCGTCTTCTTCCCACACCACCCAGTGATCCCCGGCCAGGGCCGGGATCCCTCACACCCATTCGAGGACTGTTCGAGATGCCCACCGGCCAGGTCAAGTGGTTCAACGAGACGAAGGGCTTCGGCTTCCTGTCGCGCGACGACGGTGGCGACGTCTTCGTCCACACCAAGGCACTGCCCGCCGGTGTCACCGTGCTGAAGCCGGGCCAGCGGGTCGAGTTCGGCGTGGTCGCCGGTCACCGCGGGGACCAGGCGATGTCCGTGCAGCTGCTGGAGGCCCTGCCGTCGGTGGCCGCCGCCCAGCGCCGGAGTGCCGACGACATGGCACCGATCGTCCAGGACCTGATCACCACCCTGGACGCGGTGCTGCCCGGCCTCCAGCGCGGCCGCTACCCGGCCAAGCCGACCGGCCAGAAGCTGGCCGGCCTGCTGCGCGCGGTGGCCGACCAGTTCGACGTCTGAGCCCCGGAGCGGGGTTCAGGGCGTCTGTGACGCGCCCTGGAACGCGAGCGCACCCGGGTCGAGCGGGGGCACCAGCCCCTCCGCGGCGGCCCGGGTGAGCAGCGCGCGGACGGCTTCGTAGCCCTCCTCGCCGAGGTCGGCGGTGAACTCGTTGACGTACAGCCCGATGTGCTGGTCGGCGACGGCCGGGTCCATCTCCTGGGCGTGCGCCAGCACGTACTCCCGGCTGGCCGCCGGGTCCGCCCAGGCCTGCCGGACGGAGCTGCGGATCGTCTCCGCGAGTCCGCGCAGCCGCTCGGCGCCCAGCGAACGCCGGGCGACGATCGCGCCCAGCGGGATCGGCAGGCCGGTCTCCCGCTCCCAGGCCTCGCCCATGTCGGCCAGGCTGTGCAGGCCGTACTGCCCGTAGGTGAAGCGGGCCTCGTGGATGACCAGACCGGCGTCCACCCGGCCGTCCCGGACGGCGGGCATGATCTCGTGGAACGGCAGGACGACGATCTCGCCGAAGCCGCCCGGCACCGCCTTCGCCGCCCAGAGCCGGAACAGCAGGTAGGCGGTGGAGCGCTCGGAGGGCACCGCGACGGTCTTCCCGGCGAGGTCCGCGGCGGAGTCCGTGCCGGGCCGGGTGAGCACCAGCGGGCCGCAGCCGCGGCCCAGCGCGCCGCCGCAGGGCAGCAGGGCGTACTCGTCCAGGACCCAGGGCAGCGCGCCGTAGCTGATCTTCAGCACGTCCAGCTCGCCGCGCTCGGCCAGGCCGTTGGTGACGTCGATGTCGGCGAAGGTCACCTCGGGGGCGTTCGCCCCGGGGACGGCGCCGTGCGCCCAGGCGTGGAACACGAAGGTGTCGTTCGGGCAGGGCGAGTACGCGATGCTCAGCCGTTCAGTCACGGTCGGCCTCCTCGATCAGTTCTCGGACGGGCAGCGCGGCGAAGGCCGACTCCAGGGCGGCCAGCGCCTCGCCGATCCGCCAGGCGGACCGGTCTCGCGGGCCCACCGGGTTGGACACGGTGCGCAGCTCGAAGGCCGGTACGCCGAAGCGGGCGGCGGCCTCGGCCACGCCGAAGCCCTCCATCGCCTCGGCCGCGGCGCCCGGGTGCCGGGCGGCCAGCGCGGCGGCGCGCTCGGCGCTGCCGGTGACGGTGGAGACGGTCAGCACCGGGCCGGTCACGGCCTCGACGCCGCGGGCCGCCAGGGCCCGGGCGGTCCACGCGACAACGGCCGGGGCAGGGGTGTGCCGGGCGGTGCCGAAGCCCAGCTCGGTGACGTCGGCGAAGCCCTCGGGGGTCTCCGCGCCGAGGTCGGCGGCCACGATCGCCGAGGCCAGCACGGTCGCGCCGACCGGCGCGTGCGGGGCGAAGCCGCCGGCGATCCCGGCGGAGGCGACCAGGCCGTACGGCCGGGCCGCCAGCGCGGTGGCGGTGGCGGCCGCGGCGGCGGCCGGGCCGACCCCGGCGGCCAGCACGTCCACCGGCGCGCCCGCGCAGCGGTGCAGCACCCCGCCGGGCAGCGTCAGGTCGGCGGCGCCCGGCGGCAGGCCGCGCAGCACCGGGGCGGCCGCGGCGGGCCCCGCCCCCACGCCCGGGGCGCCCCGCCCCGCGCCCGCCCGCGGCGGGTCGGGGCGGAGGGGGGGCGCGGGGGCGCGCGGGGGGCGCCTCCTGGGGGCCCCGCCCCCCCGGCTCGCGGGGGCGCCCCACCAA
>NZ_JBEOSV010000057.1:0-8984 GCF_040303245.1 Kitasatospora sp. NPDC096077
GAGGCCGACAGATCCCGTTGAGGACCCGAGGTCAGTCAGGCGGTGGGTCAGACCTGTCCGGGAACCGCTCATGAACATCCTCACTGTCAGGCGGCCAGTCGGTCGGCGACCGGCGGTCGGCAACCGCTGGCCGACGGCTCGACTCAGGCGCCGAGCGCGGTCCGGACGGTCTCGGCCAGCGGGACGGTCGGGCGGTCGATCAGCCGGGCCAGGTCGCCGGTGCGCAGGGCCAGCTGCCCCTTGGCGATGGCCGCGTCGGTGTCCGCGAAGATCTCCGCGAAGCCCTCCGGCAGTCCGGCCGCCACCAGCCGGCGCACCTGCTCCGCGGGCTCGACGTCCCGGTACACCACCGGGCTGCCGGAGGCCGCCGCCAGCTCGGCCGCGTACTCGTCCATGCTCCAGTCGGCGTCGCCGCTCAGCTCGTACACCCGGTTCGCGTGCCCCTCGCCGGTGAGCACCGCCACCGCCGCGTCGGCGTAGTCCCGGCGCGGGGCGGTGGCCACCCGGCCCGCGCCGCTGCTGCCGAAGACCTCGCCGGCCGCGACGCTCGCGGCCGCGCCGGCCGTGTAGTTCTCGGTGTACCAGCCGTTGCGCAGCAGGGCGAAGGGGACGCCGGAGGCCCGCAGCAGCTCCTCCGTACCCTGGTGCTCCTCGGCGATCCGGAAGGTCGCGGTGGGCGCGGCCAGCACGCTGGTGTACGCGAGCAGCGCGACCCCGGCGGCCTTCGCCGCGTCGATCACCGCGCCGTGCTGGGCGACCCGGTGGCCGAACTCGTTCCCGGAGATCAGCAGCACCCGGTCCCCGGCCGCGAAGGCCCCGGCGAGCGACTCGGGACGGCCGTAGTCCGCCTCCTGGACCCGCACGCCCCGCTGCGCCCACTCCTCGACCTTGGCCGCGTCGCGGACCAGGACCCGGATCTGGTCCGCCGGGACGGCGGCGAGCAGGCCCTCGACGACCAGGCGGCCGAGCTGTCCGGTGGCTCCGGTGACGACGTACATGTTCTGCTCCCTCAGGTGTTCCACGGGCTTACACACTCACCCTAGGGACGGCACTAACCTGTGGAAAGTACGCACTTCAAAGTAGGGTACTGACATGAAGGTAATCGCTACGGAGCCCTCACTGGTCGACAAGCTGCCGGACGTCTACGACCGGATGTGCCCCTCCCGGGGCGTGCTGGAGCACGTCACCAGCCGGTGGGGGGTGCTGGTGCTGATCGCCCTGTGCGAGCGCGGCTACCGCTTCAGCGAGCTGCGCCGCCGGGTCTCCGGGGTCAGCGAGAAGATGCTCGCCCAGACCCTGCAGACGCTGGAGCGGGACGGCTTCGTGCTGCGCGTGGCGCACCCGGTGATCCCGCCCCGGGTCGACTACAGCCTCACCCCGCTCGGCCGGGAGGCCGCCGAGTACGTCGCGGCGCTCGCCCAGTGGGTGGAGCACCGGATGTGCGCGGTCTCCGAGGCCCGGGAGGAGTACGACGCCCGGCCCTAACCCTTGACGATCAGGGCCTCCAGGCCGTCCAGGACGCGGGCCAGGCCGAAGGTGTACGCGTGCTCCGGGCTGTACGCGCCGCCGTGCGCCTCACCGGCGGCGGCGCCGACCCGGGCGGCGACCGGGTGGCGCTCGGGGTCGAAGACCCGGGCCAGCAGCTCCGCGTTGGCCTGCCACCACTGGGCGTCGGTCAGCGCGCTGTCCTGCTGGGCGGCGCGCTCGTCGGCGGCCATCCGGGCGCAGGTCTGGACGAAGCCCAGCAGGTGGGTCAGCGCGGCGTCCAGCTCGACGTCGGGCAGGCCGGTGCCCTCCAGGGCGCGCAGCTCGTACTCGTACTTGGCCATCAGTCCGGGGCCCAGCGGCGGGCGGCTGGTGGACACCGCGGCGACCCACGGGTGGGCCCGGAACAGCGCCCGGTTGTCGTCCGCGACGGCGGTCGCCCGGGCCCGCCAGCCCTGGTCGGCCGGGGTGCTGCGGGGCATGACGGCGTAGACCGTGTCCAGCATCAGGTCGAGCAGTTCGGCCTTGCCGGGCACGTAGGTGTAGAGCGCCATCGGGGACAGTCCGAGCTCCTGGGCGACCCGACGCATGGTGACCGCGTCCACGCCCTCGGTGTCCGCCAGCGCGACGGCGGCGGCGGCGATCTCCCCGGTGGAACGGGCCTGCCGGGGGCCGCGCCGGCCGGGCTTCTCCTCGGCCGTCAGCCCCCAGAGCAGGGCGAGGGTGCGTGCCGGGTCTCCTGCGCTGCTGCGGTCCGTGGCCATGCGGAGGATCCTTTCACGGGCATCCTGCGCCGTTCGCGCGCGACGGCGGCTACCGTCTCCCCCATGACCAGCCCCGAACCGCTCCCCGGCACCGGCTCCACCGGGGCCCTGCGCCCCCGGGTCACCTGCCGACGCTGCCACCGGCCGCTGCACGACCCGGAGTCACGGATGCTGCGGCTGGGGCCGGAGTGCCGCGATCCCGCGGAGCGGGTCGCGCGGTTCGAGGTGGACCAGGAGACGCTGCCGGGGATGTAGCCCCGGCCGCGCACCGGGGCGGGGGCCGGCCGCCGGTACCGCGGGTGTCACGAGCGGCGGAAGAGGCGGCGGAGCAGGCCGGGCCGGGCGGGGCGGGCCTCGACGGAGCCGCTGTCGTCGTGGGTGGAGTCGCCGTCGGTGGAGTCGCCGTCCTCGTCGGTGGAGCCGGCCGGGTCGTCCGTGGGGTCGGTGGGGCCGCCGTCGTCGGCGTCCCGGGCGTCGGCCTCCGCCAGCAGCTGCCGGGCCAGGTCGCGGTCGGCCCGGTCCGTCCACGGCGCGGCCAGCACCAGGGCGCAGTAGGAGCGGAGGATCGTCACCACCCGGCTGCGGCTGGCCCGGGCGCTGTAGTGCAGCCGCTGCCGGAGCAGTTCGGCGATGTCGGCGCGGGCGGCGGGGTGGGTCCAGCCGATCGCGACCAGGGCGAAGCCGGCCGCCTCGACCACCCAGTCCTCCGGCCCGAGCAGCAGGTCGCGCAGCACCCGGCGGCGCTCGGAGCCCTCCCACGGCTGGTCGGTGCGGTGGTGGGCGATGCCGAGGCAGGCGAAGGCCTGGACGGCACGCACCCAGAGTTCGGGCTGGTGGGCGAGCAGTGCCCGGCCGAGGTCGTCCTCGCGCGGCAGCGGCGGGTGGACGAGCGCGCCGAGCAGTTCGTCCAGCGGCAGCCCGGCCAGCCGGACGGCGTGGTCGTAGGCGGCGGGGACGGTCGGCCAGACGATCTCGGCGGTGGCGCGCAGCAGTTCGGCGCCGGCGGGGGCGGGTGCGGCGACCGCCGGGCGCGGGTCGGTGCCGTCCCAGGCCCAGATCCGGGTGGTGGGCTCGGTCAGCGGCAGCCGGGGGTCGGGCTCGCCGACGGACCGGTAGGTGACCGTGGAGCGCGGCAGGGCGAGTTGGACGGCCAGCACGGAGCTGGGCGGCTCGACGGCGGAGGCGGTGCAGTCGATCTCGGTGTCGCGGCCGGTGCCGGACGTGCCGAGCACCTGGTGCAGCACGTTGACGGTCGCCTCGGTGGCGCCGGAGACCATGCCGAGCCAGGGCTCCCGGTGGCTGAGCCGCTCCAGCAGGTCCTGGGCGTACTCGTGGTCGGGGTGGTCGCGGTGGTGGTCGGCGAGGGCGAGCAGGTGGGCGGCGTCGCCGTCCACGGCGTGCCGCAGCCCGTGCCGGGCGGGGGCGGCCTTGGGGTGGTCGGGGTCGACCGCGAGGACGCGCTCCAGCCAGGGCAGGCCCTCGGCGGGGCGGCCGAGGGTGCCGTACAACTCGGCGACGTCGACGGCCAGGTAGCCGCTGGAGTCGGCCTCGTCCGGCGCGGCCCGGGCCAGTTCGGCCTCCCAGACGGCCAGCGCCTCCTCTGGGCGGCCGTCGGCGCGCAGGGCGTTGCCGAGCATCACGGCGGGCAGGTAGCCGGGGGCCAACCGCTGGGCGCGTTCGGCGAGTTCGACGGCGCGGGTGGTGGCGCCGAAGCGGCGGGTCAGGCCGGAGGCCATCGCCAGCAGCAGCGGGTGTTCGGGGTGGCGGTCGGTCACGGCCCGCAGGAAGCGTTCGAAGGGCCGGACGGTGTCGGCCAGCTCGGCGGGCAGCGGGTCCGGGAGGGCGCCGGCGGCGCGGGCCGCCGCCTGGGCGACGGCGTCCGGGTCGACCAGGGTGGGCAGGTCCTCGCGGGCGAGCCAGGCGGTGTGCGCCCAGGGGCGGGCCGGTTCGTACTGGATCGCCGAGGCGAGCAGGGCGACGGCGGTGTCCCAGTCCCCGGCGGCGGCCTCCACGTGGGCGCGGCAGACGACGGTGCCGAGGTAGACCTCGCCGTCCAGCGGGAACAGTTCGCGGGCCTTGCCGGGGCCGCCCGCGGCGGCGCACAACTCGGCCAGCGCCTCGTGGAGTTCGGGCAGCTGGGGGTCGGCGAGGATCGCGTCGGCGAGGTGGTCGGCGGCGTGGGTGAGGTCGCCGGAGTCGATCGCCAGGCGGGCGACGGCCACCTCGCCCTCGGCCGCCAGCCGGTCGTCGCCCTCGTCGTCGGTGTGCGCCATGCCCTGTCCCCCCGTCGCGCCGTGTCGGTCCGGCCGCGGTGGCGCGTGACGTGTTCCCCGCGTCGCGCGCCCCGTGCCTCGCCTTGTGCCTGGTGCCTCGTGGCTCGTGTCTCGTGCGCGGACGAGGTTATCCGGTGTGTATGACTGCCGGATGATCACCCTGTCGGTTCACCCTTGCGGGGCGGCCGGCCCGGGTGTTGCGCCAAATCCTCGACGGGATAGGACTCTTACGAGTGGTTTGGGCCGTGGAAGGAGCTGGGCGTCGGTGATCGCGCACCACGATGACGGAGGCGCTTCGAGCGCGAAGCACCTTCCCCCTACCGGCCCTTCCGCATTCCGACGAGGAACGATGAAGCTCTCCCGCACCCTGTCCGCAGTCGCCTCCGCCGCCGTCCTGAGCACCCTCGCACTGACCGGCCCGACCGTCGCCCCCGCGGCCGCCGCGGGCTCCTTCGTGGTCAGCGAGGCCCAGTTCAACCAGATGTTCCCGAGCCGGAACTCCTTCTACACGTACCAGGGCCTGACCGACGCGCTGGGCGCCTACCCGCAGTTCACCACCACCGGCGACGCCGCCACCCGCAAGCGCGAGGCGGCCGCCTTCCTGGCCAACGTCAGCCACGAGACCGGCGGGCTCAGGTACGTCGTCGAGCAGAACACCGCCAACTACAGCCACTACTGCGACACCACCCAGCCGTACGGCTGCCCGGCAGGTCAGTCCGCCTACTACGGGCGCGGGCCGCTGCAGATCAGCTGGAACTTCAACTACAAGGCGGCGGGCGACGCCCTGCACATCGACCTGCTGCACGACCCGTACCAGGTCGAGAAGAACCCGGCCACCTCCTGGAAGACCGCGCTGTGGTTCTGGGACAGCCAGAAGGGCGCCGGGACGATGACCCCGCACGACGCCATCGTCAACAACAAGGGCTTCGGCGAGACCATCCGCAGCATCAACGGCGACCTGGAGTGCAACGGGAAGAACCCGGACGAGCGCAACGACCGGATCAACCTGTTCAAGCAGTTCGTCGGGGTGCTGGGCACCAACGTGGGCAGCGGCAACATCTCCTGCTGAGGTGCGCCCCGGGGGTGGGTGGGGAGCGGGAAGTCGGCTCGGCCGACTTCCCGCTCCGCGTTTCATCCGATCGGGTGAGTGGTGTCAGTGGCGTCTGCTCGACTGCTCCCAGGACCGAGACGAGGGGGTGGCAGCCGGGATGGGTGTGCTGACCGACTACTTCCGTGCGCCCGACGCGGCCGCGGTGGCACGGGCGTTGGAGCTGACCGGGGGTGCACGGCCGGAGTTCCGTGCCGGGCCGGGCGGGGGGTTCGACGACGGGGGCTCGGAGGCCGGAGGGTTCGACGGTGACATCGGCCGGGCCTTCGACGGCATCGAGGCCAAGCGGGTCGATCCGGACGTGGTGCTGGGGCAGCTCGTCGCGGCGATCCGGGCGGAGCCGTGGCGGGTCGACCTGGTGGCGGAGGTGCCGGTCTGGCCGACCACTCCCCCGCCCGGGCCGGACGGGCCGGCCGGCGGCGAGGACGACCCGTGGGCGACCGGCCCGTGGGTGACGGAGCTCGACGAGGCGACCAGGGACGCGCTCGCCGGAGTGGCCGACGACCGGATACCGGAGGCCGTCCGGCGGTGGGCCGAGGCGGAGGAGTGGGACGGCGCGGATCCGACCGATCTGCTGCCGCTGGCCGAGGAGTTGATCGCGCTCGCCCGCCGGGCGCGGGCGGCGGGCGAGCGGCTGTACTGCTGGATCTGCCTGTAGCGGCCGCTCCGCGGGCCCGGCCGGTTCAGCCGGTTCAGCCGGCGATCGGGGTGGCGCCGGTCGCGGCGAGGGAGACGTCCCAGAGCCGGGCCGCCGTGTCGGGGTCGAGGGCGTACGGGCGTACGCCGCCGTCGTCCATCGGGTCGCCCGGGGCGGCGAGCCGGGCGACGTCGCAGTCCTCCAGGTAGAGCCCGCCCCTGCCCGCCAGGAGCGGGGAGGTCGCCGCCCACAGGCCGGTGGCGGCGCCCTGGGAGGGGGACTTGAAGCCGGCGCCGACGACGGTGCCGTGCTCGTCCACCCAGCCGCGGTCGATCTGCTCCCGGAGCGTCAGCTCCCGCTGCAGACCGGTGATGATCTTGCCGGGGTGGAGCGCGAAGGCCCGTACGCCGTCGGCCCGTCCGAGTGCGTCCAGGTGCGCGGCGAACAGGACGTTGGCGGTCTTGGACTGGCCGTACGCGAGCCACTTGTCGTAGCCGGTGCGGAAGTGCGGGTCGTACCAGCGGATGTCGGTGAGGGCGTGCCCGGCCGAGCTGTTGACCACCACCCGGGCCCCGCGCGCCGCGAGCAGCGGGTGGAGCTCGCAGGCGAGCACGAAGTGTCCGAGGTGGTTGGCCGCGAACTGCTCCTCCCAGCCCGGGCCGACCCGCCGCTCCGGGGTCGCCATCACGCCCGCGACGGCGAACAGCAGGTCGACGTGGTCGGTGGTGCCGGCGATCCGCGCGGCGGCGGCGCGCACGCCGGCCAGGTCGGTGAGGTCCATCGGGACGACCTCGCAGCCGTCGAGGTCCCGCAGCGCGGTGCGGGCGGCGTCCGGACGGCGGGCCGGGACGATCACCCGGGCGCCGGCCGCGCTCAGCGCGCGGACGGTCTCCAGGCCGAGGCCGGCGGAGCCGCCGGTCACCACGGCGGTCCGGCCGGAGAGGTCGACGCCGGCCGTCACGGCTTCGGCGGTGCTGGTGGCGGAGAAGGGCGAGCCGAGCGGCCGCTGGTCGTTCGTGGTCATGGTGAGGACGCTAGGAGCTCGACCGCGGTCTAGCTCAAGTCCCGTGGTCGGGGTGGAGCGCTCGCCGGCCCGGGGGTCGGTGGACCTGGCCGGGGGCGGACTGGAACGCTGGGCGGCGGGGCGTCCCGTGTCAGCCCTTCGTACCGAGAGGACAGTGACGATGAACGGTTCGACCGTGTGGGCCGGTGACCAGGTGTCGTTCCGGCCCGCGGCCGAGGAGCACACCCACCAGGTGCTGGACGTGCTCGACGAGGCGGCCGGCTGGCTGGGCGACCGCGGCATCCGCCAGTGGCCGGACCGCTTCCCGCCCGGGTGGGTGGCCGGCGCGATCGGGCGCGGCGAGACCTGGCTGGTGGACGTCGGCGACAAGACCGCCGGGACGGTCACCCTGGACTGGGCCGACGCCCTGTGGGCGGACGTCGGCGGCTCGGCGGGCTATGTGCACCGGCTGGCCGTGCGCCGGTGGGCCCGCGGCCTGGGCGCGGTGGTGCTCGGCTGGGCCGAGGACCGGGCCCGGCAGCGCGGGGTGGACGCGCTGCGGCTGGACTGCGTCGCGCACAACCGCTCGCTGCGCGACTACTACGAGGGGCGCGGCTTCCTCCACCGCGGCGACGCGCGCTGGCCCGGCCTCCCGGGGCAGCGCGCGGAGGACGTCCCGGTCCTCTGGATGAGCCGCTACGAACGGCCGGTCGCCCGGTAGCCGACCGACCGGTAGCCGGCCGACCGCGACGACGCTCCGCGCCGGACCGGACCTGAATATTTCAGGACGAGAAATATTCAGGCGGACGGATGCGTTCCGGTAGGACGTCGGCGCGGAGGGTCCGTGTCCGCGCGAGGCTGGAAGGAGTGCGCGCCGTGCGCGTCGAGATCTGGAGCGACATCAACTGCCCGTGGTGCTACGTCGGCAAGGCCCGGTTCGAACAGGCGCTGGCCGCGTTCCCGCACCGCGAGGAGGTGGAGGTCGTCCACCGCTCCTTCGAGCTGGACCCGCACGCCCCGCGCGCGGCCCGTCCGGTGCTCCCGCTGCTCGCGGCGAAGTACGGGCTGAGCCCGGAGCAGGCCGAGGCGGCGGAGGCCCGGATCGCCGAGAACGCGCGCGGCGAGGGCCTGCCGTACCTGTCCGCCGGACGGGACGCCGCGAACTCCTTCGACATGCACCGGCTGCTGCACTTCGCGAAGGAGCAGGGGCGGCAGCCGGAGCTGCTGGACGCGCTGTACCGGGCCAACTTCGCCGAGGAGCGCTCGGCCTTCGACCCCGCGCGGCTGGTGGAGCTGGCCGTCGGGGCCGGGCTGGACGGCGAGGCGGCGGCCGCCGTGCTGGCCGATCCGCAGGCGTACGCGGACGCGGTGCGCGAGGACGAGGAGACGGCCGCCGCCATGGGGGCGACGGGCGTGCCGTTCTTCGTCCTGGACCGGCGGCTCGGGGTCTCGGGCGCCCAGCCCGCGGAGACCTTCACCCGGGCGCTGGAGCAGGCCTGGGAGAGCCGGGTGCCGACGGCGCTGGTCGCCCTGGCCGAGGGCGGGGAGGCCTGCGGGCCGGACGGCTGCGAGCTGCCGCAGCGGTGACCCGGCCCGGGGAGTGGGCCCTTCGGAGTGGGAAGTCGGCCGGGCCGACTTACCCCCGCCGATGAGCCCCCGGCGCGGGGGGGGGGGGCAAGGCCGCCCGGCGCGCCCGGTGGGGGTGGGGGCGGGA
>NZ_JBEOSV010000057.1:8994-55832 GCF_040303245.1 Kitasatospora sp. NPDC096077
AGTGGGAAGTCGGCCGGGCCGACTTCCCACTCCGAAGCTCCCGAGGACGAGCGGTGGCGGCCTCAGCCGCCCTTGCCGACGGTCTGGGTGAGCCAGGTGAACACGGACGGCACCAGCGGCTGCCAGGTGGAGGTCAGGTGCGGGCCGTTGACCTCCACCGGGGTGACGGTGGTCGGCGCCTTGGCGTTCTTCTGCAGCGCGAGCGCGTCCTCGTAGCCGTCGCCCTTCTTGCCGGTGGCGTACAGCGCGACGTTCGGCGGCGTCTGGGCGTGCTGGAGCAGGTAGACCGGGTTGGAGACCTCGCGCAGGTGCGGGTCCTTGGCGGTGAGCGAATCGGACTCGCCCATCGGGTCGTTGTACCCGGAGAGGCTGACCCCCGCGTGGTACCGGTTGGGGTGCCCCAGCGCCAGCCGCACCGCGCAGTGCGCGCCCGCCGAGTAGCCGGCCACCGCCCACCGCTCCGGACCGGGCTCGGCCCGGAAGTTGTCCAGCACCATCTGCGGCACGTCGCGGGCCAGCCAGGTCTCGGCGTTGACCTTGCCCGGCACGTCCGCGCAGCCGGTGTCGGTGTGCCCGCCGAGCAGCACGACCCGCGGCGAGACCAGGATGAACGGCGCGACCTGACCGGACTTCATCAGCGGCGCCAACTGCTTGGAGACGTTCATGCTGCCGAACCAGGCGCTGGACGAGCCGGGGAAGCCCGCGAGCAGCTCGACCACCGGGAACTTCTTGTCCTTGTAGGCCGGGTCGTCGTACTGCGGCGGCGTCCAGACCAGCACCTCGCCGTCCACGCCGGAGACCCGCCCCTTCAGCTGGGTCGTCTTCACGTCCTTCGGTACCGCGCTGTCGTCCACCGGCCCGAACTGCTGCGTCACCTTGGGCTGTTCGGGCCCGTTCGCGGCCGCCGTCGCATCCGCCGGGGGCGGGACGGGCACGGCACGGACGTGGCTGCCGGTGCCGAGCAGGTCGTCCCAACCGCTGTACAGCTGGTTGTCGTTGTTGACCACGACGAACACCAGCGTCACCGCCGTGACCTGCGCGAAGAGCACCATCAGGAGCCGGGAGCCGAAGCGCAGGGCCTGTGGCCCGCGCACCCGGTTCCAGAGGTACATCAGCAGGGCCACGGAGAGCGGGAGGAGGAGCAGCGAGAGGACGAAGAACGGGGTGCCGGTCAGCTTCACACCAGCTGAAACGGGTGTGCACGGGTGTTCGGTTGCACTCGGGGCGGGACGAGTGGGGCACAGGAAGTCGGACGGGCCGACTTCCCGCGTCGCGAGCCCGTCAATGCCCGGGGGACGCGCCCTCGGGCGGGCGACGCTCGGCGGTGCGTGGACGCACAGCCGGTATCTGTTGGCGCATGATCACCTCACGTGGGTGGCTCCGTGCCGCCACCGCCGCCCTGAGCGCCGCCGCCGTCCTCACCCCCGCCGCCGCACCCGCCGCCGCGGCGGGCCGGGCGCCCGCCGACTTCGGCAACTGCGGCATCGAGACCGGGTACGTCTGGGCCGACCACACCCCCGTCAACGGCCTGCTGGCCGAGGGCGGTTGCCTCGCTCCGGGCGGCCAGGTCCTCAACGAGGACGGCTGGACCGCCAACCTGAAGTACCAGTCGGACGGCAACCTGGTGCTCTACCGCTGGGACGGGCAGGCCCTGTGGGCCAGCAACACCGCCGGCCAGCCCGCCTTCCGCGCGAGCATGCAGAACGACGGCAACTTCGTGCTCTACCACCCGGACGGTTCGCCGTACTGGGCCACCGGTACGGACCGCTGCCGGGCGTCGTACGAGATCAACCAGCTGCACGTGCAGAGCGACTGGAACGTGGTGATCTACCGCTACGAGCGCGGCACGGACAACCACCAGGCCATCTGGGACATCCGGGGCTCCGCGCACTGCTAGGCGGCGCCTTCGGTCGTGATCAAGCGGTGAATACGCGTCCTAGCGGGTCGGGAAGGGCGTCGGGGTCCCGGTCGGACCGGACCCGCCGAACGTCATCGGGGTCGCCGTCGGGCCGGAGGTCGGAGCGGCGGCGGCCGTCGGGCCGGAGGTCGGGGCCGTCGTCGGGTCGTAGCCGGAAACCGACGTCGGCGCAGAGGTCGGGGCGGTCGTCGGGCCGGACGTCGCCGTCGGAGCGGACGTGCCGGACGGACCGGACGGACCGGACGTGCCGTTGTGCGTCGGCGTGGTCGGCGCGCCTGATCCGCCGGGGGTCCCCGAAGCCCCCGGAGTCCCCGGCGTCCCCGGCCAGGCCCCGGGGGTGCCGCCGGACGTCGGGACGTCCGTGGGGAAGTCCGTCGGTCCCCCCGTCGGACCGGACGTGGGACCGGAGCTGGGCGTGGACGTGGGGGTGGAGGCCGGGCGGTTGCCGTGGTGCTCCTGGGCGGCGAGGGCGACGGGCAGCCCCACGCAGACCCCCGCGAGCAGCAGGAGCGAGCCGCCGGCCATCAGCGCCGCCCGGGCCCGGCGCCGGGCCCGCAGCAGGGCCTGCAGGCGCTCGTGGTGGTGGGGGCCGAAGGGGACGTGTTCCTGGGTGTCGCGCATCATGCGGGCCAGCTCCTGTTCGAAATCATCCATGGGTTCCTCCCTCACCTCGCCGACTCGCTGGCCTCGGTCAGAGCCTCCCGCAGCTTCGCCACCCCGCGCGACGTCAGGGAGCGGGCGGTGCCCACCGGGCAGCCCATCACCTCGGCGACCTGCCCCTCCGGCAGGTCCTGGTAGTAGCGCAGGACGACCGCGGCCCGCTGGCGGGCCGGCAGGAGCGCGAGCGCGGCCTCCAGCCGGGTGCGTTCCTCCACGACGGCGGCCAGGTCCTGGCTGCCGGGCGTCTCGGGCAGCTCCTCGGTGGGACGCTCGCCCCACCAGCGCCGGCGGGCCGAGCGGGCCGCCGCACGGACCAGAATCTGCCGCAGGTAGGCCTCGGGGGCCTGGCCCGCGACCTTCGGCCAGGCGGACCACAGCTTGAGGAGCCCCTCCTGCAGCAAGTCCTCGGCCCGGTGCCGGTCCCCGCCGGTGAGCAGGCGCGCGAGGTGGAACAGCGCCGACCAGCGGGCCTCGACGAACTCATCGAAACCGTCCGCTCGCGACTGCCTCATCCAGCACCACCTTTCCGTCCTCCGAACGCCTGCACCTGTGGAAAGACGTTGGAGCCCGGCCCGCTATGCACCTCCGACCTGTGAACTGGGTCACGGCGCGGTCGCCGAGCGGTGGCGACGGGCCCGGCACGGACGGTCGGACGTGACGGGCGGGGTGCTCTTTCCGCGAGCCGGAGGTCGTTCTGCGGGCCCATGTCGATGCCTGGCTCGGCCGACTGAGCGGCCTGGACCTCGCGGACCACGACGGCTGGGCGGCCTACCTCTCGGCGGCGCTGTACTTCCTCGGCCATGCGGAGGCCCTCGCCGGCATGGGCCTGATGATCGACAGCCCGAGCGCCTGCTGCCGAGTGGCGCCCCGGCTCTCGCTGCCACCGCCGGCCGGTGGTGCCGGGCCCGGCACCACGAGGTCAGCCCGAGGAGCCGATCCGTTCGGCCAGGGCGACGATGATCCCCGCGGGGCCACGGAGGTTGCAGAGCCGGTAGGCGTCCCCGTACCGCGCCACCCCGCCGAGGAGTTCGGCCCCGTGGCGGCGCAGGCGGGCGATCGTGTCGTCGATGTCGTCGACGGCGAACATCACCCGGTGCAGGCCCAGGGTGTTGGGCGGCGGGTCGGCCGGGGCAGGGGTGATTGCCTCGGGGGCCTGGAACTCGCTCAGCTCCAGCTTGCCGTGGCCGTCCGGGGTGCGCAGCATCGCGATCGCGCTGCGGGCCCCGTCGAGGCCGATCATCTCGTCCACCCAGGGGCCCTCGACCTGCGTCTCGCCCTCCAGCTCCATGCCGAGCTCGGTGAAGAAGGCGACGGCGGCCGCCAGGTCGTCGACGACGATGCCTACGTTGTCCATCCGCTGGATCGCCATGGGGGGCTCCTTCTGCGTCGCGGTCCGATCCGGTTACTGCTACACCCGGGACGGAGCCGGCGCCGGGTTCTCGACGTCCGGGAGTGTCAGGGCCGCCGGTCAGTCGTAGAAGAACTGGCGGAGGTCCTCGACCGAGCCGGGGCCGAAGAGGAAGGCCTCCGCCTTGACGACCTCGGCGACCGGCGGCGGTCCGGCCGTGGGGAGGGCGTCGCGCCAGAGCTCGCCCTGCTCGCCGACCGCGTAGATGCCGGAGAGCAGAACCGCCATCCCGGCGGGCCGGGGCGGGGCCGCGCCGGTGACGGGCGTCAGCTCCCAGCCGCCGGCCCGGGCGGCGAGCCGCAGCACCGCGGCCCAGCGGACGATCCGGGCGAGCCGGGCCCGCCAGGGGAGTTCACCGGGCGAGGGCGGGCAGCCGACGGTCGCGGCGGCGATGTCGTCGATCGTCCGGCGCTCGGCGTCGGTGCGGATCCACCGGCCTTCCTGGGAATCCTCGATGGCCGCGTCCCACCACTCCCAGGCACTGTCGAGGCGGCGGGTGAACTCGTCCATGGGGCGAGGGTTTCACACCGGCGAGCGCAGGTGGAGGCGGGTGGCGGGCCAGGGGGCGTTGCGGCCGGCGGCCTCGCGGTAGGCGATGCGCTGGACGGAGAAGAGGAGGCGGTGGAGGTCGAGGGCGGCGTCGGAGCTGTCGGCGGCGAAGCCCAGGCGGAAGAGGAAGGCTTCGAGTTCGGGCCAGTCGAAGTCGTCGGGGACGGGCGGGGTGACGGGGGTGGGGGTGAGGGAGTTGAAGGCGGCGGCCACCGCGTACTGGGTGGCCGCGAGGGCGTTCTTGAGGGCGGGGTCGAGCATCTCAGGGCTCCTTGTCGTCGGCCTTTGCAACGTTGAGCGCGGTGATGACGCCCAGGGCGACGGTGGCGAACGCCAGGGCGAGGAGGACGAGGAAGGCGACGGCGATCAGGAACCGCACGGGTGCTCGCGGTCTCGGTCGGCGTCAAGGAGGAGGGTCAGGAGGTTCAACAAGGTCGAGGCCGGAGCCGTGTTGAAGCGGACCAGGACGCGGCCGTCGAGGGTCTTGTCGGTGGTGGCGGAGGGGAAGATCAGGCCGAACTTGCGTCCGCGCTCGTGGAGTTCGGCGAGGAGGGTGCGGATGTGCTCGTCGGTGTAGGCCCGGACCCGGGGGTCGGTGGGCTGCATGGGCTGGCGGTGGGGACGGTTCACGCGTGGGGCTCCATCTCGAACCAGACGACCTTGCCGTGCTTGCGGGGGTCGACGCCGAAGCGGTGGGTCAGGGCGCGGACGAGGTGGAGGCCCCGGCCGGAGGTGGCGAACGGGTCGGCGGGGAGGCGGGGTTCTGGCGGGAACACGGGACTGTCGTCGCAGACCAGGACGCGGAGGCGGGCTGGGGAGAGGGAGAAGGTGCAGAGCGGCGCCGGGCTGGCGGCGTGCTCCCAGGCGTTGACGACGAGTTCGTGGAGGGCGAAGTCGGCGTCGGAGATGAGGGAGGGCGGCCACCCGGCGGAGGCAAGGAGGTCGGAGAGCTCGGAACGAGCGGGGGACCAGTCGGGAGGGGTGAAGGCACACATGAGAAACCCCAGTTGGGAGAAGAGGAGGGGATTCGGCGAAGGCGCAGACACTGACGCCCCGTCGTGTGATCGGTGCAACACTGAGAGTAAGGCAGGCAGTTTCAAACCTGCAACACTCTCGCCGAGCATCACCCATGTGGGTGGCTCCTCGCGGTCTCGGGGAGAGAGACTGCGCACAACACGGAGGGAAGAGGATCCTTGGCACTCAGGACCGAAATCAGCGAGCGGCAGCGCCGCTTCGGCGTCGAGCTGAGGCGCCTGCGCGAGGCTGCCGGCTTCGCCCTCAAGGATGCCGGCGCTCTCATCGACATGGGAGCGCCGCAGCTGAGCCACATCGAGGCCAGCCGAACAGGCTTGGATCCTGCGCGCCTCACCAGCCTGCTGACTCACTACGGCTGTACGGATGAGACCTACATGGCCGAACTGCACGAGCTCGGCGCCAGCGACGGCAAAGGCTGGTGGACCACCTTCAAGGGTCAGATCACGCCCAGGGCCCTCGATCTGGCCGAAACCGAAGCGCGAGCAGCCGCTCTGGACAACTATGAAACCTTCTACATCCCCGGCTATCTGCAGCTGCCTGCCTACACCGAGGCGATGTTTGAGGACGCATATCAGGAGCGGAGCCAAGCGACAGAGGCTGCGGTTCAGTTCCGCGCCGAGCGTCAGAGAATCCTGACCGACGAGTGCCAGAGGCAGTTCCGGTTCGTCATCCATGAGGCTGCCCTACTCATGCACTTTCCTGGCAAGGCAGTGATGCGAGCCCAACTGAAGCACCTGCTTGCCGCTTCGGAGCTTCCCAACGTCACTATCCAGGTACTGCCGTTCACGGTGCCGAAGAAGCCACCTCGCGCGAACTCATTTCTGGTCTGCGCTCCTGGCTCAGCTGCGCTCTCGACGGTCATCCTGGATGGACCAACTCACGCCGAGTACCTCGTTGATCAGCCGTCGATCGCCAGCTACCGCGATCGCTTCGAGCAGTTGAGTGAGATTGCTCTACCCGCCATCACCGGCGATAGGTCGATGCAGGATGATTCACGGGACTCATGGGGGTTGATCCAACACCTTCTGTACCTACTGCAGGATTGAAAGGCGCACGATGTCCGAACTCCGCTGGCATAAGTCGTCGTTCAGCGACACGGACGATGGCAGCCACTGTGTAGAACTGGCTCTCGGTGCAGGCGATCTCCGCCACATCCGCGAATCCGACGACCCAACCCTCATCATCACCACCTCAGCCACTAAACTCCGCGGCTTCCTCCTCGGCGCCAAGGCCGGCGAGTTCGACCACCTCGCCTGAACCAGCCTTCCCCTCCCGCCCGCTCGTTGGCCCCCAACGAGCGGGCGGGGTCACTTCACCTACCCCCGCGACGCCCCCCTTGCGCCCATCAGCCGCCAGCGCGATAGTCGTGCAACTGAGAGCAATCAGCCCGGCACAGGGAGAGGTCATGAGGCTTCGTTTCCTGGGGATCATCCCGAACACTCCCGTTGACGACTCGCCGACGATCTGGCTGGACGAGGACAGCGGGGATCTGCTGATCCAGTCCTACACAGCCACAGAGGAGGAAGTGAAGGCGTGCCAGGCGCTCGGGTCGATCCCCGGCCACAGCACGGACGTCCCCGATCACGAGACGATCATCCGGCTCCCCGCCGTGATGCGGCGGTTCCTTCCCCAACTGGAGGACGAAACCGGTGAAGTACCCCGTACGTGAGGGCCTGGCCAACGCTCGCCACTCCGCTGTGCACCTGGAGATGCGCGACAGCTACACGCCGGACGATCCGGAGTTCGCCCGCTGGTGCGCCGGCCACCGGTACGCCGGCGACCCGGCCAAACTGCCCGACTGGTGGGGCACCTGGGCCGACCTGGTCGCCGAGACCACCGGGCGCGGCGTGGTCATGCGACGGGCCCGGATCGTCTCGGAGCCGGTGACGGACTACATCCGGTACGAGCACGACCTCACTTTCGCCAACGTCGCCGCAGGCGAACTGGTCCGATGGCTGCCCCGGCGGCGCGCTGCCGACATCGCGCTGCCGGGAACGGATCTCTGGATGTTCGACGGATCGGCCGTGCTGTTCACGTACTTCTCCGGCGTGGGCGAGGTCGTGGACAGGGAGTTGCGCACCGACCAGGCCGCCGTGGACCTGGTCGGCTCCGCTTTCGAGACCGTCTGGGAACGGGCCACGCCGCACGAGGACTACAAGCTGACCTGACCCCTGATGTCCGTCTCGGGATCGTCCCACGTCCAGGCCGCCCGGCGCGTCCTCGCAGATCGCCTTCGGGAGATGTGCAAGGACGCCGGGCTGGACGGCAAGCAGCTTGCGGCGTTGTGCGGCTGGCATCCGTCCAAGGTGTCCCGGATCGCCGGAGCCAAGACCTCGCCGTCCACCGACGACCTGCGCGCATGGTGCCGCGCGTGCGGCAGAGAAGACCAGGAAGCCGACCTGGTGGCCTCCCTTCGAGCTGTGGAAGGCATGTGGGTCGAGTGGCGCCGCATGGAACGCGCGGGGCTGCGAAGGGCGCAGGAAGCCGTACTGCCCCTGTTCGAGCGGACGCGCTGGTTCCGGGCCTACTCGTCGTGGCTCGTTCCCGGGCTCCTCCAGACTCACGGCTACACCGAGGACGTGCTGCGCGCCGTCCAGCTCCGGCGAGTACCGGTCGATGACGTGGCCGATGCCGTGGCCGTCCGGATGGAACGGCAACGCGTGCTCCGCGAGGGGCACCGGCGCTTCGCGTTCCTCCTGGAGGAGTCGGTCCTTCGCAACGGGCTCGGCGACGCCGACACCCAGACCGAGCAGCTCGAGCGGCTGATCACGGCGAGCGCTCTGCCGAACGTCAGCGTCGGGATCGTCCCCACCCGGCTGCACCGCGCACGGATGCCCGTGGAAGGGTTCTGGATCTTCGACACGACCCAGGTGAACGTGGAGCTGGTCTCCGGGCACCTCACCCTGACACAGCCGACCGAAGTGGCGATGTACGCCGACACGTTCGCCGTACTGGCCGACCTGGCGGTGTACGGCTCCAAGGCTCGCGGGTTGATCGCGGCCGCGATTGCTTCGATCGGGTGATGCCGTGCAATCCCGCAGAATCGCCTGGATCCCAACTCACTTTCCTCCCTAGCGTGTTGCCATCGATTCCAGCGACTCCGAGGGAGTGGCCGACCATGGGCAAGCACGGTGATGGCAAGAGCGGCGAATCCGGGGACAAGAAGCAGTCCCCGAAGGAGTCGGACGGCCAGTGGACCAAGCCCGTTACCAACCCGCCCAAGAAGTGAGCCCGAACTGATGGACCAGTACCCGCAGTTGCTCGCGACTCTCACCGAGTCCGGCGCGCTGGGCACGGAGTGGCGGGGCGCCTTCGAGCGCGCCCCGCGCTCTGCCTTCGTGCCGGACGACATCTGGGTCGAAGACAGCGAGGCCCCCAACGGGTACCGCTTGCTCAGCAAGAACACTGACCCGGTCGGCTGGTGGGCGGAGGTCGACTCCGGCCGACAGGTCGTCACCCAGCTCGACGACGGCCGGACGGACGGGCCCGGCATCGCCACCTCGTCCGGGTCCATGCCGTCCCTGGTCGCGTCCATGCTCCGCCACCTGACCGTCGCGGACGGCAACACAGTGCTCGACATCGGCACCGGTACCGGCTGGACAAGTGCCCTGCTGTGCAGCCGACTCGGCGACGACGCCGTGACCACGATCGAGGTCGACCCGACAGTGGCCGCCGCTGCCGGGGAGCGCCTCGCAGAACTCGGCCTGGCACCCCGCCGGGTCGTCGGAGACGGCCTGCTCGGCCATCCGGCCGGTGGGCCCTACGACCGCATCCACTCGACGGCGGCCGTTCAGCGGGTGCCGCTCGCGTGGGTCGAACAGACCCGCCCGGGCGGCATCATCGTGACCCCCTGGGGCACCCCGTACGCCAACGCCGGGCTGCTGCGGCTGGAGGTCGGCGAGCCGGGGCAGGAATCACACGGGCGATTCGTGGGCGACGTCTCGTTCATGTGGATGCGGGCCCAGCGCCCCCATCCGGTCGCGACTCCGGACCAACCGCCGGACCACCGGGGCCCGTCCGCGCTCGACCCCGACCTGGCGGAGGAGAACGTCCACGCGGCGTTCGCCATCGGCCTGCGGGTGCCGGGCGTCCGGACCCTGCACAGCTGGCAGGCGGCCGACCCGCCCGGCACCCACCGCTTCCACCTCTCGGACGACGCAGGCTCCTGGGCCTCCGCACGCTTCCATGACTGGGACGGCGCCGACGCCGTCCACCAGACCGGCCCGCGCCGCCTGTGGGACGAGGTGGTGGCCGCGCACCGGACCTGGCTGGAGGACGGCAGGCCGGAACTGACCCGCTTCGGGCTGACCGTCACGGCCTCCGGCGATCAGCTCGTCTGGCTCGACGAACCCGGACACCGCGGCTTCCCCCTCGGGGCCAAGGCCGGCGAGTTCGACCACCTCGCCTGAAACCCCGTCCGGGTCGTTGGCCCGCCGACGACCCGGACGGCCTCGAATCCGCTGGCAGGCCCCCGACACCTCCGCTTGGCTGGCGCTTCCAACAGACCGTCACACCAGGGGGATTCACCATGCGCAAGATGCTGATCGCCGCCGCCGGCGGCCTCGCGCTCGCCGCGACGCTGCTTTTCGCCACCGCGCCGGGCAACGCCGCCCCGGCGCCCACCACCGTGCCGCACACCCAGATCGCCGGGGGCACCGGCGGCGGCTGCTGCTGACGCACCACCCCGAAGCCCAGCCCGCTCGTCAACCTCCGACGAGCGGGCCCGGCTGTCGCCTCAACGTCTTGTTTATCGCTCTCCGCCAGGATCATCCCCGTCACCGGGCGCCCGACCACACTCACGGGCGCCCCCACTTGCGAGAGAGGCAGCACGGGGAACATGAAGACGACGAAGACGATGCGGCACATGGCCATGACGGCGACAGCCGGCATCCTGGCGCTGACCGGGACGATGACGGCGGCGGGGACGGCACAGGCCGACTCGCTCGACCCCGAGCAGCAGCCCCGGATCACCGTGAACGACCCGTTCGTGCTCTACCAGGGCCAGTCCCTCGACACCGGCAAGACCCGGCTGATCCTGCAGAGCGACGGCGACCTCGTCCTCTACCGGACCGACAACCGGTACGAGTGGAAGTGGTCGATGGACACCAAGGGCTGCGGCAACCGGGCGATCCTGCAGGGCGACGGCAACTTCGTCGTCTACGGCAACTACAACAACAACGTCTGCAAGGCCACCAACACCTACAAGGACTCCCCCAACGACCGGGCCACCCTGGAGGTCTGGGGCTACGGCGGCCTCCGGATCAAGTACACCTCCCGGTTCGAGAGCAGCGGGGGCACGGTCGAGCTCAAGAGCACCGACCCGTACTAAACCGCCTCGACCGCCGACGACTCGGGCGGACCGGAATCCATTGACAGTCCTCCGCCACCTCCGCTTAGGTGAGCCCCGAACCGACCACTCACCAGGGGGACTTCACCATGCGCAAGATGCTGATCGCCGCCGTCGGCGGCCTCGCGCTCACCGCCACGCTCCTGTTCGCCACCACGTCCGGCAACGCCACCCCGGCGCCCGCCCCCGTGCCGCACACCCAGATCGCCGGGGGCACCGGCGGCGGCTGCTGCTGACGCGCGACCCGCTCGAACCCGCGACCCCGCCCGCTCGTCGGTCTCCGACGAGCGGGCGGGGTTCGTCGGTTGTGGCGGCCCCACCTGGCGCCTCAACGTCACGTTTATCGCCTGCCTACCACCCTCCGCGATGGTCATCCCCGCCACAGGGCGCCCGAGCACCCGCACGGGCGCGAACGCATGCAAGAAAGGCAGTACGGGGACATGAAGGCGAAGAGGACCATGCGGCACATGGCCATGACGGCAGCGGCCGGACTCCTGGCGCTGACCGGGACGGTGGCGGCGGCGGGGACCGCACAGGCCGACGACGTCCACTCCGGCGACGGCTGGCCCAGGATCAGCCTCGGCGAGGGCGGGTCGCTCTACCGAGGACAGCACCTGGACACCGGCTACACCACGCTGATCCTCCAGACCGACGGCAACCTTGTCGTCTACCGGACCGACCGGAACCCCTCGGAGGTGAAGTTCGCCCAGGGCTTGGGCTGCGGCTACCGGGCGACCATGCAGAGCGATGGGAACTTCGTCCTCTACGGCAGCGACAACCGCATCTGCTGGGCCAGCAACACCTTCAAGTCCTCGGCCTTCCAGCAGGCCACCCTGGTGGTCTACGGCCGGGGCGGAATGGCCGTCAGCTTCACCGGCGGCTTCGAGAGCAGCCAGACCGGCTGGAACACGATCCAGAGCACCGACCCGTACTAGACGCCGAAGAGGGCGGGACGGCCCCCACGGCCGTCTCGCCCGCACTCCCAGCTCGCCGGGGTCACCGGCGGCGGCTGCTGCTGACGTACCACCCGCCGACGCAGAGCCTCCGCCCGGAACGGCGGGGGCGCGCGCTCGATGCACGAGCTTCGTCCGGACCTCACCCGCAGGGGGACATCGGGTATGCGGCCCGAGGCTGCGGGTAGAGCCGCTTCGTCCAGCCGCTTCACCGGAAGGAACAGCCGTGCGCCGTATCGCCGCACTCGCCCTCGGCACCTGCGCCCTGCTCGGGATGCTGACCGTGCCCGCCGCCGCCACTCCGTCCGCTCCGTCCGCCCGCGACGGGGGCGTGGGCTTCTGCACCTCGTGGCAGATCCTGACCGGAACGTGTCCTTACACGAACGGCTAGGACGTCCACCCGCCGACGCCCGGATGAGACCGGGCGTTCAGCAGGGCTCGGCGGTGCGCCCGTTCTTCGTCGACCAGACCGGCCTCCAGTTGTTGTCGCCGGCCGCGTGCCCCGTGTAGAGCACGAAGTCGCCGCCGGTCTGCAGGCGGCCCCCGCACCCCGCCGTCACGTCCATCGCCCGTCTACCGTCCTCCGCCACGATCGTCCCCACCACAGGGCGTCCGTCACTTCCACGGGCGCGAGCACGGGCGAGAGAGGCAGCACGGGGAACATGAAGACGAAGAAGACCCTCCGACACATGGCCATGACGGCGGCGGCCGGACTCCTGGCGCTGACCGGGACGGTGACGGCCGCGGGGACCGCGCACGCGGACATCACCCCGCCCGACCAGGCTCCGCAGATGTCCGTGGACGCCCCCTTCACCCTCCTCCAGAACCAGTACATCGAGACCGGCTCCACCCGGCTGATCCTCCAGAGCGACGGCAACTTCGTCACCTACAAGACCAACAACGGCCAGTACACGGCGGTCTGGGCCGCGCCGAAGACCTGGGGCTGCGGCGTCAAGGCGATCCTGCAGCCCGACGGCAACCTCGTCGTCTACGGCAACAACGCCTACGTCTGCTGGTCCAGCGAGACCAAGCAGTTCAACAACGGGGTCTCCATGAAGCTCTGGGGCTACGGCGGACTCACCCTCTACTTCAGCTCGCCGGCGCGCGGCCTGTCCTGGGCGAAGATCGCCAGCACCGACCCGTACTAACCGACCCGTACGGGACCGCCCCGTACGAAACAGCCCCGTACGAGACCGCTCCACCGCCCGGCCCCGGTCGTCCACCGACCAGGGCCGGGCGGCGGCCGTCCGGCCGGCCCGCGCCTCAATGCGGTGTTTATCGTTTGTCTACAGCCTCGCGCCATGATCATCCCCATCACAGGGCGCCCGTCACTTTCACGGGCGCGAGCACGGGCGAGAGAGGCAGCACGGGGACATGAAGGCGAAGAAGACGATGCGACGCACGGCCATGGCGGCGGCGGCCGGCGCACTGGCGCTGGCCGGAACGGTGGTCTCCGCGGGGACGGCCCAGGCCGACAGCGCGGTGAGCATGAGGGAGCCCGGGATCCTCTACCAGGGCAGCAGCCTCAACACCGACGACACCCGGCTGATCCTGCAGCTCGACGGCAACCTGGTCATCTACCGGAACTACCAGACGCCGAACCCCGTCGCGGTGTGGTCCGCCGCGGGCACCTGGAGCTGCGGCTACAAGGCGATCATGCAGGGCGACGGGAACTTCGTCGTCTACAACGCCTCCAACAAGGTCTGCTGGGCCAGCAACACCTTCAAGTCCGACCCCAACAGCACGGCCTCCCTCGTCGTCTCCGACCACGGCGGCCTCACGGTCCAGTTCTCCTACCCGCCCCGCGCCAGCACCGCGGCCATCACCGTACGCAGCACGGACCTGTACTGACGCCGACGCCGCCGCCGACGCCGCCGCCGGTGCCCGCCTCAGCCGCGCTCCGCGAACCAGCGGACCAGGTCGGCCACCGACCACTGCGGCCGGGCCGCGAGGCGGGTCGCCGCCGTCCGCAGCAGGACCGGCAGGTACCCGCAGAGCGCGGCCAGCTCCGCCACCGCGTCCGGCTCCCGGCGGATGCGCTCCGCGCCCACGATCCGGGCCAGCAACTCGTAGGCGTCGTGCGACTCCAGCGGTCCCACCGCCAGTCGCACGACGCCGCCGGGCAGCACCCCCGGCTCCGCACCGGCCACCACCGCGGCGCAGCCCGGCACCCCCGGGAGCAGCGGAGCCGGGTCGGCCACCCCGTCCAGCACCACCAGGACCCGCCGCCCGGCGAGCAGCTCGCGGAAGCGCCCACCCAGCCGGTCCGCGCCGGCGTCCGGGGCCGGCCGCTCCCCCAGCGCGCGCAGGAACCCGGCCAGCACCGGCCCGGCCTCACCGCCGGCCGCGTACAACTGGCCGTCCGGGAAGGCGTCCTGCACCGCGTGCGCCACGTGCACGGCGAGCGCCGAGGCCCCGCTGCCGGACGGCCCCGACAGGCCCACCACCGGCGCGGCGCCGGAGCGCAGCACCCGCTCCGCCTCCTGCGCCAGCTCCGCCCGGCCGACCAGGTCCCGGATGTCCGGCGGCAGCTGGCAGGGCCGGGGCAGCGCCCGGACCGGCGCCGCCACCGGCTCCCCGGACCGGATCCGCTCCGCCAACTCGGCGACCGCGGCGCCCGGTTCGAGGCCGAGTTCGCGGTCCAGCCGCTCCCGCAGCTCCTCGTACGCCGCCAGCGCCTGCGCCGTCCGGCCGCAGCGGTGCAGGGCCAGCAGGTGCAGCCGGTGCACCTCCTCGTCCTGCGGATGCCCGGCCGCCAGCACCGCCAGCGGCTCCACCGCCTCCGCGTGCCGCCCCAGCGTCACGTCCAGGTCCAGCAGTGCCTTCACCGCCGCGAAGCGGCCGGCCGCCAACCGTTCCCGGGCCCGCTCGGCGAACGCCCCCGGCACACCGTCCAGCGCCCGGTCGCCCGTCCAGGCGTCCAGCGCGCGCCCCAGCAACTCGCGCGCCCGCGACGGCTCCCGGTGACGCAGCGCGACGGCCTCCGCCACCGCGGCCTCGTAGCAGAAGAGGTCCACCGTGTCCCGAGGCACCGCCAGCCGGTACCCGCCCGCCGCCGCCACCAGCAGCTCGGGGGCGCCCAACGCCCGCCGCAGGCGGTGCACATGGGTGCCGATCTGCCCGACCGGATCCTTCGGCCAGCGGTTGTCGTCCTCCCCCCACAGGCCCTCGACCAGCCGGTCCGTCGGCACCAACTGCCCGGGGGCGAGCAGCAACGCGGCCAGCACCGCCCGCTGCTGCGGACGACCGAGCTCGATCTCACCACCGTCGCACCGGGCGCTCAACGGCCCCAGCACGCGGAATTCGAGCCGCACAGCCCACCCCTCGAACACTCGGAATCCGGTCCCCCCGGTGCACAATCTGTGACAGAGCATATGTCGCCGGAAGACAGGGGCGCCGCTGCCGGGACGGAAGTGGCGGGATACCGGCGCAAGGACGACTTTCAGGACGGGACATGACTGACACGGGGGGCGCCGGGCTGCGCTTCGGACTGCTGGGCCCGCTGCGGGCCTGGTACCGCGAACAGGAACTGGAACTGGGCCGGCCGCAGCAGCGCGCCGTGCTCGCCGTACTGCTGGACGCCGCCGGCCGCACCGCCGCCGTCCCGGTGCTGGTCGAGGGGGTGTGGGGCGGAGCCGCGCCCGCCGACCCCCGCAAGGCCGTCCAACTCGCCGTCTCCCGGCTGCGCACCGCGTTCCGCCCCTACGCCGGGGACGACCCGGAGCGGATGCCGCTGGTCCGGGTCGGCGACGGCTACGCGCTGCGGGTGCCCGGGGCCGAGGTCGACGCCCACGCCTGGCAGGCCCTGCTCACCGAGGCCGAGGAACTGCGCCGGACGGACACGCCCGCGCAGGACGTCCGGGAGGTGCTGCTCCGCGCCCAGCGGCTGTGGACCGGCGAACCCCTCGCCGGACTCCCCGGCCCGCACGCCGAGGCCCTCCGCGCCCGGCTCGCCGAACAGCGGATATCGGCCAAGGAAACCCAGCTCGAACTGGACGCCGAACTCGGCGACCGCACCGACCTGACCGCCGAGGCCGCCGCCCTCGCCCTGGAGCACCCCGGCCGCCCCCGGCTCACCGCCGTCCTGATGCACGCCCTCTACCAGGCCGGCCGCAAGGCCGAGGCGCTCGCCGTCTACGAGGACGCCCGCCCCACCCTGCCCGCCGACCAGCCCGGACCCGCCCGGCTCCAGCTGCGCATCCTGCGCGAGGACGCCACCCTGCTGCCGCCCAGGGCCGAACCCGAACCCGCCGCCGACACCTGGCAGGCCCCCGACCAGCTGCCCGGCGGACTGCCCGACTTCACCGGCCGCACCGAGGAACTCGGCGCCCTCGCCGACCAGCTCGGCGGCGCCGGCGGCCGCGCCGTGGTGGTCTCCGCCCTGGACGGCATGGGCGGCGTCGGCAAGACCACCCTCGCCGTGCACCTCGCCCGGCAGGTCCGCGACCGCTTCCCCGACGGACAGCTCTTCGCCGACCTGCGCGGCGCCGACCGCACCCCGACCGACCCCGGCGCCGTGCTGTCCGGCTTCCTGCGCGCCCTCGGCATCGCCCCCGACGAGATCCCGCCGGACACCGGCGAACGCAGCGCCCTCTACCGCTCCGCCCTCGCCGGACGCCGCGTCCTGGTCGTCCTCGACAACGCCGCCACCCCCGAACACGTCGAACCGCTGCTGCCCGGCGCGGCCGGCTGCGCCGTCCTGATCACCAGCCGGCTGCGGCTCACCGGCCTCTCCGGCGCCCACCACCTGCGACTGGACACCCTGCCGCCCGCCGAGGCCCTGGAACTGCTCACCCGGATCGTCGGCGCCGAACGCGTCGCCGCCGAACCGGAGGCCGCCGACGAGGTCGTCCGGGCCTGCGGACTGCTGCCGCTCGCCGTCCGGATCGCCGCCTCCCGGCTCGCCGCCGACCCCGCGCTCACCCTGGCCGGGCTCGCCGAAGGACTCCGCCACGAACACCGCCTCGCCGAACTCAGCGACGGCGAACGGACCGTGGAGGCCACCTTCGCCCTCTCCTACCACCGCCTCGACCCGGAACTCGCCCGCGCCTTCCGGCTGCTCTCCCTCCCCGAGGCCCCCGACCTGCCACTGCCCTGCGCCGCCGCGCTGCTCGGCCGCACCGAGGACGAGGCCGACCGGCTCCTCGAAACCCTCGTCGACCTCAACCTGGTGCACTCCCCCCGGTTCGGCCGCTACGGCTTCCACGACCTCGTCCGCGACTACGCCCGCGGCCGGCTCGCCGCCGAGGAGCACCCCGCCGAACGCACCGCCGCCGCCGACCGGTTCATCGACTTCTGCCTCGCCACCGCCCGCAACGCCGACCGGGCCGCCCGCAAGGCCGAGGACGCCGAGATCAGCCTGCTCGACGCACCCGTCACCGCCACCGGCCGGCGGATCCCGGACGGCGCCGCGGCGGTCCGCTGGATGCGCGACCAGGCCGAGGCCCACGCCGCCGCCATCGCCCTCAGCTGCGCCGACCCGGACCTGCCGCTCGACCGCGCCGCCGAACTCGCCGACCGGATGGGCGCCGTGCTCGCCGAACGCGACCTGACCGGCGTCATCGTCGACCTGGCCGGCCGGCTCGCCGAGGAGGCCGAGGCCCGCGGCGAACGCGGCCCGCTCGCCCTCGCCCGCTACCTGCGCGGCACCATGCTCTGGCACATCAACCGCTACACCGAGTCCGAGGCGGAGATCCGCCGGGCCGTCGACCTGTGCACCGACCCGCGCACCGAACGGGTGCTCGCCAAGGCCCTGATCAACCTCGGCGGCAACGCCCGGATCAACGGCCGCTACGCCGAGGCCGCCGAACACGCCAGCCGCGCCGCCGAGCTGTTCCACCGCCTCGGCGCCCGACGCGCCGAGGGCAGCGCGCTCGGCGAGTTCGCGTTCAGCGCTGCCCAGACCGGACGGCTCACCGAGGCCCGGGACGCCGCCGAACGCAGCGCCGAGCTGATGACCGACTCCGGACCGGTCTCCGCCGCGATCGGCCGCTACTACCTCGCCCGGGTGCTGCGGCTGTGCGGCGACCCGGAGACCGCCCTCGCCCACGCGCTCGGCGCCCGGGAGGAGTTCGCCACCCTCCAGGTCACCGTGTTCGAGGCCGCCGCCGGGGACCTCGCCGCCCGGATCCACGCCGAGGCACGCCGCTGGCTGCTCGCCGCCGACCTCGCCGAGGCCGTCCTGCCGCAGGCCCGGCGCACCAGCGCCGCCCTGGAGGCCGCCCTGCTGCGCACCCTCGGCACCGCGCTCACCGGCCTCGGCCGCCCGCGCCGGGCCCGGGCGCTGCTCACCGAGGCGCTGGAGGTGTACCGGCGGCTCGGGCTCACCGAGGACGCGACCCAGGTCGAGGGGCAGCTCGCCGAACTCGGCTGACCACCGGCTACGCGCGTCAACCGGCGCCTCGGCCGCACGCGTCAACCGGCGCCTCGGTCGCGCGCGTCAACCGGCGCCTCGGTCGCGCGCGTTGACCGGAGGTCCGGCCGCACGCGTTGACCGGCCGTCTACCGCGCTGCGGCAGCGTTCCTCCCGTCCGGCCCCGGACCGCAGCCCCCGCGGCCCGGGGCCGTCCCCGGACGATCCGGGGCCCGAGAGGAGAAGCGCACCCCATGACCACGCTCATCAGCACCGGCCGGGGGCCGGACGCCCCCGCCACCACCGGCGGTCCGGCCACCGACGTCGACCTCCGCACCGAGATGCTGATCTCCGCCAACTTCCGGCGGGTCCACGCCGGCGCCCGGCCGCTGCACCCGGACGCCCGACTGGACCGGGCCGCCCAACGGCACGCCGCCGACCTCGCCGTCCACGACCTCCTCCAGCAGGACGGCACCGACGGCAGCAGCCCGTGGCGCCGGGTCCGCGCGGCCGGCTTCGCCTTCCGCTTCGCCGCCGAACTCGTCGCCCCGGCCGACAGCGTGCCGCAGGCCATGCAGCAGTGGATGCACAGCGACGCGCACCGCGCCGTCCTGCTCGACGGACGCTTCACCCACCTCGGCCTCGGCTACGCGCCCGCCGGCGGCGGCGCCCCGGGGCGCTGCGTGCTGACCCTCGGCCAGGTCTGACCCGGCGGCCCCCCGCACTCCCGGTCGGCGGCTCGGCACGGAGCCGCCGCCCGGGCCTATCCTCACAACCGTGCCCCTGATCAGCCTGCACGACCGCGCCGCACTCGCCGAACGGTTCCGCACCGACCCGGCCCTGCACCTGTTCGAACTCGGCGACCTCGACGACACCCTGTGGCCCAACACCGCCTGGTACACGGCGGATCCCGACCACGGCCCGGTCGCCCTGCTCTACAGCGGCGGCGACACCCCCGTCCTGCTCGCCTTCGTCCGGGAGGCCGGCCGGGCCGCGCTGGCGGAACTGCTGGACGCGATGCGCCCCTTCCTGCCGCGCCGCTTCACCGCCGGCCTCCCGGACGGCGCCGAGCGGGCCCTCGCCCCCGACTACGCCGTCGAGCGCCGCACCCCGCTGCTGCGGATGATCCTGCCGGACACCGGGCGCCTGCCGACCGAACTCCCGCACCAGGTCGGACCCTTGGACCTCTCCGACCTGGACGCCCTGCGGGCCCTGCTGGCCGCGGGCTACCCCGAGTCCTGGTTCGACCGGCGGCTGCTCGCGGCCGGCGGCTACGTCGGCGTCCGGGAGGCGGGCCGGCTGGTGGCCGTCGCCGGGGTGCACGTGCACTCCCCCGCCCACCGGGTCACGGTGCTCGGCAACGTGGTCACCCACCCCGACGCCCGCGGCCGGGGCCTGGCCCGCAGCTGCGTCACCGCGCTGTGCCGCCGGCTCGGCCCGACCACCGACCACCTGGGCCTGCACGTCCGCACCGACAACGCCCCGGCGATCCGGCTCTACGAGCGGCTCGGCTTCAGCACCGTCCTGACGTACAACGAGCTGGTGCTCCGGGCCGTCTGAGGCCGCCCGGGGCCGTCGGAGCACGGCGCCGCACCGCCCCGGTCCCGGCGAACAGAATCGCACGGCGGCCATCGACCCAGGTGGGAGGCGGTTCGGGTACGTGTGATCACGACTCGGCATCCCTTGTCACGGAGTCGCGTGGGACTCGTCACGGCCCGGTCAAGACGGCATCAAAAATCTGGCGTCCCGGTTTCCCACTGCGCTATGAACGTCCCTCAGGAGGACCGCCGCCACGGTGGTCCCAGCAGACACACCTGACGGGGGACGTCACTTGAAGACCATCCGCACCAGCCGCAGCACCATGGCCGTGGCCGGGCTGGCCGTGATCAGCGCGCTCACCATGACCGCCTGCAACGACGACGCCGCGTCGTCGGACACCGCGAAGACCCCGCCGGCCACCCAGCCGCCGGCCGTGTCCTCGGCCGCGCCGAGCACCCCGGCCTCCTCCATCACGGCGGCCGCGCCGACCTCCGCGGCCGACGGCGGGGCGACGGGCGGGGCGACGGGCGGCACCACCGGCGGGGCCCCGGCCCAGTCCGGTCCGACCGCGGCCCCCGGCAGCACGGTGAAGATCGGCACCGCCGCCACCATCCCGTTCAGCTCGGGCAGCACCAAGGGCACCGTCTCGCTCGCGGTCACCTCGATCGACAAGGGCGACCCGGCCGACCTCACCCCGCTGAAGCTGGGCGACAAGGCCGCGGGCATGGTCCCGTACTACGTCAACTTCAAGGTCACCAACACCGGCGGCACCGACCTGTCCTTCGCCAGCCTGACCCAGGTGAAGGGCCTCCTGCCGGACGGCTCGGAGGCCAGCGAGGTGATGCTGATCGGCACCTTCGACAAGTGCCCGCACCCGTCCTTCCCGAAGGGCTTCACCAACGGCCAGTCGATCACCTCCTGCGTGCTGGCCCTGGCCCCGCAGGCGACCAAGGTGACCGGCGCCGAGTACTGGGGCGAGCCGTACACCCTGGGCAAGGGCGTCAACTGGAAGTGACCCGCGCCGGTCGGCGGGCGGGGCGGCCCGGTGCCGTCCCGCCCGTCCGGCCGCCCCGGTCAGCCCGCGGCGGGCGGGCCGTAGATCTTCAGGAAGGCCTCCACGCCCTCCGCCGCGATCCGCCGGACCTCCTCGCCGGCCACCGGCAGGGCGCCCCAGAAGGAGCGTTCGGCCACGCCGTGGAAGGTCAGCAGGGTGAACTGCTCGGCGGCGAGCTCCGGGTCGGCCGCGGCCAGCCGCCCGCTGCCGGTGAGCGCCGCGAAGCGCTCCGCGAGGTCGCGTTGGGAGGCCACCGGACCGGCCTCCAGCCAGGCCTCCAGGACGTCCGCCGGGATGTTGGCCACCTCGGCGCGGATGGCCCGGCCGAGTGCCCCGTGCTCGCCCGCGGAGAGCACCGCCTCGGCCCGCTCGACCGCGAACCCGGCCAGGTCGCGCCGCAGGTCCACCACCCGGTCCAGGTGCTCGGCCATCAACTCACGGATGCGTTCGGTGAGTTCGGCGGAGTTCTGGAGTGCCACCGACAGGAAGAGGGTCTCCTTGTCGGCGAAGTGGTTGTAGACCGTGCGCTTGGACACCCCGGCCTCGGCCGCGATCGCGTCCATGCTGGCCCGGACGTAGCCCTCCCGCCCGAACACCGTGGTCGCGGCCCGGGTGATCGCCTTGCGCTTCTCCGGCCGTCCCGCTCCGCCCGTGGTCGCCACGACCCTCCTCCTTCTCCGTCGGCGGACCCGCCGACCCTCTCAGAAACTGCCCGGTGTAGTGTATGCAGGCCCCGTTCACAAGCGGACTTGCCACCGAACAGGCGTGCTCTATGCTGCGTACGATCTCTACACCTCTGTAGAGCAAATCCGAAAACGTGCCTGCCCCCGAGCAGTAGCGGGAAACCGAGAACGGGAACCGGCCGGCCGAACACCAGCGTCCCGTACTGGCAGCGCCGTCTCCGCTTTCCCACAGCAGGCCGGCGCAGCGCCGAGGTGGCGCGCCTAGCACGGGAACACCCGGGGGTGAGTGAGTGGCGGGGCAGCGAGGTCGGTCGTCCGACCAGGGTTCACGACGGCGGGCGGCGAGCCGGCCCACCGGCCCCGAACGTCCCTTCTCCGGCGGTCCGGCCCTGCCGGCGGTGGTGGCCGTGGGCCTGCCGCTGGTCGGCGCGGTGATCGACGAGCTCTCCGGGCCGGGCATGGGCCTGGCCTTCGCGCTCTGCGCGGCGCTCGGCACCGGCCTGGCGGCCGCGCTCTGCACCCGCCGCGGCTGGTGGTGGGTGGTCGCCGCCTCGCCGCTGGTGGTGCTCGGTGCGACGGCCGTCGTCGAATTCTCGGCGAACACTGAGAAGTACCAGGGCAGCAAACTGGCGACGGGCTCCGCGAAGTGGGTCGTCCAGGGCTTCCCGGTGATGGCGCAGGCCGCCGCGGCGGCGCTGGTGGTGATCGTGGTCCGGGTGATCCGGGACCGGAGGAGGCAGCAGCATGGCTGACGAGCGTGAGCGGCAGGAGGGTGGCCGGGCTTCCGCCCGCAAGGCCGCGGAGGCCCCGGCGGGCCGCCGCAGCTCCCCGCTGCTGATCGCCGGCCGGGTGGTCGCCACCACGGTCGGCTTCGCGGTGTTCGTCTCCAGTGGTGTGGTCTGGTACGAGTACACCTCGCTCACGGACGGGATGACCACGTCCAACGCGATCGCGGAGACCAAGAAGGACGCCCCCAAGCACCTGGACAACTCGGTCAACCTGCTGCTGATCGGCCTGGACAGCCGCAAGAACATGGACGGCTCCGACCTGCCGCCCGAGTTCGTCCAGGACGAACTGCACGCCGGCCACAGCTCGGACATCGGCGGTTACAACACCAACTCCCTGATCCTGCTGCACATACCGGCCAACGGCGGCAAGGTGCAGGCGGTCTCCATCCCCCGCGACGACTACGTCATGACCTACAACGGGGACGGCTCCCAGCAGGGCATGCACAAGATCAAGGAGGCCTACGGCAACGCCAAGGACGCCTTCAACCGCAGTGCCAAGGCCAAGGGCCTCAAGGGCGCGGACCTGGAGAAGGCCGGCCGCGACGCGGGCCGCGCGGCCACCATCCGCACCGTCCAGACCTTCGTGAACCAGCCGGTCGACCACGTGGCCGAGGTCAACCTGATGGGCTTCTACGACATCGCCAAGGCCGTCGAGCCGATCCAGGTCTGCCTGACCCACGACACCAAGGACCCGGCCATGGAGGGCCAGGGCTCCGGCGCCGACTTCAAGAAGGGCATCAACACCCTCAACGCCTCCCAGGCCCTCGCCTTCGTCCGCCAGCGCCACAACCTGGACGGTCCCGACGGGAACAGCGGCGACTTCGCCCGCACCCACCGCCAGCAGGCCTTCATCTCCTCCGTCACGCACAAGCTCAAGCAGGACGGCATGATCAGCGACCTGGGCAAGCTCAAGGACCTGTTCGGGGTCGTCCAGAAGGACCTGGTGATCGACAACGAGTGGAACGTGCTGGACTTCGCCCAGCAGGCCCCCGCGCTCACCGGCGGCAACGTGGAGTTCAACACCCTCCCCGTCGCCGACCTCAGGAAGGTCAACGGCCAGGACGTCAACATCGTCGACACGGGCCAGGTCCAGAAGATCGTCAAGCAGGTCTTCGGCGGCGCCGACGCGGCCCCCGCCCCCGCCGACCCGGGAAGCAGCGCTCAGCCCTCCACGGCAGCCGAGTCGACCCCGGCCCAGGCGCCGACGACACCTCCCGCCAAGGCCGCCTCACCCGCCACCGTGGACGTCTACAACGCCTCCAAGGTCAACGGTGGCGCCGAGACCGAGGCCAAGGCCCTCGTAGCGATGGGCTTCAAGGAGGGCAAGGTCCTCCCCGCGGCCTCCAGGCCGAAGACCACCACCGTGACCTACGGCAGGGGCGCCAAGGACGCCGCCGACCAGATCGCCGCCCGCTACGGCGTCACCGCCACCGAGTCCGTCTCGGCCGGTGCCGACCACGTGGTGGTCACGCTCGGCACCTCCTTCACCGGCTCCACCGGCGACAAGCCCACCACCCCGGCGGCCGGCGCCTCGCAGGCCCCGACCGACCCGACCGCCAACATCGCCAAGCAGGGCCCGAGCGTCGACGCCACCTCCGACGGCGGCATCCCCTGCGTCTACTGACGAGACCCGCACCACACGTGAGGGAGGTCCCCACCGGGGGCCTCCCTCAAGTCTTTCCCAAACTTCCGTCCGCGGCCGACCCGTGCCGACCCCTGGCGAGTTTCTCCGTACTATGTATAGTGTACTTCGTACGGAATAACTGTCCGCAGTGCGCCCCCGCATGTCCGCAGCCGTGTCCGCCGTGCCGAGAGGACCCCTCCATGCAGATCACCAGCACCGCCGTCGCCCTGACCGTCGAGTCCACCGAGGCCTCCGCCGCCTTCCTCCAGCGGCACTTCGGCTACACCGAGCGGATGTCCGCCGACGGCTTCGTCTCGCTCGGCCACCCCGGCGGCGGGGTCGACGTCGTCTACCTGCGGCGCGGACTGGAGGTGCTGCCCGAGGAGCAGCGGGACCGCGTCGCGGACGGGGTGATCCTGGCCTTCACCGTCGAGGACGCGGCCGCCGAGCAGCAGCGGCTGCGCGCCGAGGGGGTCGCGATCACCCTGCCGCTGCGCGAGGAGCCGTGGGGCGAGCGGCTGTTCCAGGTCACCGACCCGAACGGGGTCCTGGTCGAGCTGGTCGAGTGGGTGCAGCAGTAGCTCCCGCGGACGCGGAGGCGCCCCCGTCCGGTGAGCGGACGGGGGCGCCTCGGCGCGCGGCCGGAACGGTCAGCCCACCGTCCAGGTGTCGTTGCCCGCCAGCAGCGTCGCCAGGTCGCCCGGCCCGCGGTGGGCGGCCGCGGTGGCCAACTGGCTCTCCATCAACTCGTCGTAGACCGCCCGCCGGACGTCGCGCAGCACCCCGATCGGGGTGTGGTGCAGGGTGTCCGCGTCGGCGATCCGGGTCAGCGCGAAGGCCGTGGCCGGGCTGTCCGCATGGGCGTCGTGGACCAGCAGCCGCGCCTCGTTCTCCGCGGTGACCGGGGCGGTGAACAGCTCGCCGGCCGGGCCGCGGAAGACCCCGCCGGCCGCGTCCGCGCCGAAGCGGATCGGCCTGCCGTGCTCCAGCCGGATCAGCGCCTCGTCCCGGGTGCCGGCGTCCTTGAGCACCTCGAAGGCGCCGTCGTTGAAGATGTTGCAGTTCTGGTAGATCTCCACCAGCGCGGTGCCCTCGTGCTCGGCCGCCGCCCGCAGCACCGACTGGAGGTGCTGGCGGTCCGAGTCGATGGTGCGGGCCACGAAGGAGGCCTCGGCGCCGATCGCCAGCGACAGCGGGTTGAACGGCGCGTCCAGCGAGCCCATCGGGGTGGACTTGGTGATCTTGCCGAGCTCGCTGGTCGGCGAGTACTGGCCCTTGGTGAGGCCGTAGATCCGGTTGTTGAACAGCAGGATCTTCAGATTGACGTTCCGCCGCAGCGCGTGGATCAGGTGGTTGCCGCCGATCGACAGCGCGTCGCCGTCCCCGGTCACCACCCAGACGCTCAGGTCCCGCCGGGAGGAGGCCAGCCCGGTCGCGATGGCCGGCGCCCGGCCGTGGATCGAGTGCACCCCGTAGGTGTTCATGTAGTACGGGAAGCGCGAGGAGCAGCCGATGCCGGAGACGAACACCGTGTTCTCGCGCCGGATGCCGAGCTCCGGCATGAAGGACTGCACCGCCGCCAGGATCGCGTAGTCCCCGCAGCCGGGGCACCAGCGCACCTCCTGGTCGGTCTTGAAGTCCCGGGCGCTCTGCGGCCCTTCGGCCTTCGGCACCAGCTTCAGGGACGGGAAGCCGCGCCCCGCGGAGTCGACGTCGCTCATCGGTGGTCCTCCTCGTCCAGGCTGCCGATCGCCGCCGACAGCACGTCCGCCAACTGCGCCGCCTTGAACGGCAGTCCGCGCACCTGGTTGTAGGACTCCGCGTCCACCAGGTACTTCGCCCGCAGCAGCAGCGCGAGCTGCCCCAGGTTCATCTCCGGCACGATGACCTTCTCGTAACTGCGCAGCACCGCGCCCAGGTTGGCCGGGAACGGGTTGAGGTTGCGCAGGTGCGCCTGGGCGACCTCGCCGCCGTCCGCGCGCACCCGGCGCACCGCCGCGGTGATCGGGCCGTAGGTCGAGCCCCAGCCGAGCACCAGCACCCGGGCGTCGCCGGTCGGGTCGTCCACCTCGACCGGCCGGACCGTGATGCCGTCCACCTTCGCCTGCCGGGTGCGCACCATCAGGTCGTGGTTGGCCGGGTCGTAGGAGATGTTCCCGGTGCCGTCCTGCTTCTCGATGCCGCCGATCCGGTGCTCCAGGCCCGCCGTGCCGGGCACCGCCCAGGGCCGGGCCAGGGTGTGCGGGTCCCGCAGGTACGGCCAGAAGGCACCGTCCTCCCAGTTCGGGCCGGTCGCGAACTTCGGGTCGATCAGCGGCAGTTCACCGACCTCCGGGATCCGCCAGGGCTCCGAGCCGTTCGCCAGGTAGCCGTCCGAGAGCAGGAACACCGGGGTGCGGTAGGTGACCGCGATCCGGGCCGCCTCCAGCGCGGCGTCGAAGCACTCGGCGGGCGTGGCCGGGGCCACGATCGGCACCGGGGCCTCGCCGTTGCGGCCGAACATCGCCTGCAGCAGGTCCGCCTGCTCGGTCTTGGTCGGCAGGCCGGTGGACGGGCCGCCGCGCTGGATGTCCACCACCAGCAGCGGCAGTTCCAGCGAGACCGCCAGGCCGATCGTCTCCGACTTCAGCGCCACGCCCGGACCGGAGGTGGTGGTCACCCCCAGCGCCCCGCCGAAGGCCGCACCGAGCGCCGCGCCGATGCCGGCGATCTCGTCCTCGGCCTGGAAGGTGCGCACCCCGAAGTTCTTGTGCCGGGACAGCTCGTGCAGGATGTCCGAGGCCGGGGTGATCGGGTACGAGCCCAGGTACAGCGGCAGTCCGGAGCGCTCGGCGGCGGCGATCAGCCCGTAGGACAGCGCCAGGTTGCCGGAGATGTTGCGGTAGCGGCCGGGCGGCAGCGCGGCCGGCGCCACCTCGTAGGAGACCGCGAAGGTCTCGGTGGTCTCGCCGAAGTTCCAGCCCGCCCGGAAGGCGCTGATGTTCGCCTCGGCGATCTGCGGCTTCTTGGCGAACTTGCTCCGCAGGAAGGCCTCGGTGCCCTGGGTCGGCCGGTGGTACATCCAGGACAGCAGCCCCAGCGCGAACATGTTCTTCGCCCGCTCGGCGTCCTTGCGGGCCAGCCCGCTCTCCTTGAGCGCCTCCAGGGTCAGCGTGGTCAGCGGCACCCGGTGCAGGTGGAAGCCGTCCAGCGAGCCGTCACCCAGCGGGTCCGCCGGGTAACCGACCTTGGCCAGCGCCCGCTTGGTGAACTCGTCGGTGTTGACGATGATCTCCGCGCCGCGCGGCAGGTCCGGCAGGTTCGCCTTCAGGGCGGCCGGGTTCATCGCCACCAGCACGTTCGGGGCGTCGCCCGGGGTGAGGATGTCGTGGTCGGCGAAGTGCAGTTGGAAGGACGACACCCCGGGCAGCGTGCCGGCGGGGGCCCGGATCTCGGCCGGGAAGTTCGGCAGGGTGGAGAGGTCGTTGCCGAACGCGGCCGTCTCCGAGGTGAACCGGTCACCGGTGAGCTGCATGCCGTCACCGGAGTCGCCCGCGAAGCGGATGATCACCCGGTCGAGTCTGCGAACGGGCTTGTCCCGCCGCTGCGGTGGGCCGCCCGGGGCGAGCGGACCGGCGGGGTCGGCCGCTCCGGGGCGTCCCGCACCGCTGCCGGTACGACCCTCGTCGTCGCCCGACCCGTCCACTGCCTCTGACTGATCGACCTGACTGGTCACTGCCGCGGACCTCCTCGTGGGCACACCACCGCGGGCGCGGCCCCGTGCCCCGTCCGCCTGGTGCACCGGTGGCATCCTATGCGCGCGAACTCGGGCCCGCCGGGAACTCCGACGGGAACCACGGCCGGAATTTCACCCGCCCACGCGGGTACCCCACACCATCACAACGCGCCCGCGCCGGAGATCATTCCGGCCCTCGCGGCGGTGGGACGGCTGTCAGGAGTTGAGGTAGGTGAGCACCGCGAGCACCCTGCGGTGGTCCTCCGGGCTCTGGGCCAGCCCGAGCTTGAGGAAGATGTTGCTGACGTGCTTCTCCACCGCGCCGTCGGAGACCACCAGCTGCTTGGCCACCGCCGCGTTGGTGCGCCCCTCCGCCATCAGCCCGAGCACCTCGCGCTCGCGCGGCGTGAGATTGGCCAGAACGTCGCCCTTGCGGCTGCGGCTGAGCAACTGCTGCACCACCTCCGGGTCCAGCGCGGTGCCGCCCTCGGCGACCCGCACCACCGCGTCGGCGAACTCGCGCACCTCGGCGACCCGGTCCTTCAACAGGTAGCCGACGCCCCGGGTGGAGCCGGCCAGCAGCTCGGAGGCGTACCGCTCCTCGACGAACTGCGACAGCACCAGCACGCCCAGCTGCGGGTAGCGGGCGCGCAGCTCCACGCAGGCCCGCAGGCCCTCGTCGGTGTGGCTCGGGGGCATCCGCACGTCCGAGACCACCACGTCCGGCAGGGCGTCGGCGGCCGCCAGGTCGTGGATCGTCTTCACCAGGGCGTCGCCGTCCCCGACGCCCGCCACGACCTCCAGCCCGCGGTCGGTGAGCAGCCGGGTCAGACCCTCCCGCAGCAGTACGGAGTCCTCGGCGATGACGACGCGGCGCATGGCGACCTTCCGGGCAGGCGTGAGCTGACGGGAGTCAGTCTCCCCCATCCCGGCCGGGCGCCGCGGGCCGAACCCGGGATCACCACCGGACGGTGGCCGACCGGCTCTTCGCCGCCGCCGGACGGTGGCCGACCGGTTCCGCGCCGCCCGGCGGGCGCGGTCACATGGTGCGGATCGCCACCGCGTCGCACAGCCCGTCCAGGGCCGCCTTCGCCGCGCAGTCCGGCAGCGGGGCCAGCAGCGCCCGGGCCTCCTCGGCGTGCCGCAGGGTCTCCCGGCGGGCCCGCTCCAGGGCGGGGTGGGCGCGCAGCAGGCGCAGCGCCTCGGCGTGCAGGTCGTCGTCCGAGAGGTCCTGGGCGAGCAGTTCGCGCAGCCGGACGTCGTCCGGGTCGGACGGGTCGACCGGGGTCTGCTCCACCAGCAGGGTCGGCAGGGTCGGCACGCCCTCGCGCAGGTCGGTGCCGGGGGTCTTGCCGGACTCGTGGCCGTCGCTGGCCACGTCCAGCACGTCGTCGGCCAGCTGGAAGGCGATGCCGATCCGCTCGCCGAACTCGCCCAGGGTGTCCACCACCCACGGCTCGGCGCCGGCCACCAGCGCTCCTATCCGGCAGGAGACCGCGATCAGCGAGCCGGTCTTGCCCTCCAGCACGTCCAGGTAGTGCAGCAGCGGGTCGCCCTCCGGGCCCGGGCCGCGGGTCTCCAGGATCTGGCCGGTGACCAGCCGCTCGAAGGCCTCGGCCTGCATCCGCACCGCCTCCGGGCCGAGGTCGGCCAGCACCTGGGAGGCGCGGGAGAACAGGAAGTCGCCGGTGAGGATGGCCACCGAGTTGTCCCAGCGGGAGTTGGCGCTCTCCGCGCCGCGGCGGACCGGGGCCTCGTCCATCACGTCGTCGTGGTACAGCGTGGCCAGGTGGGTCAGCTCCACCACCACCGCGGCCGGCACCACCCCGGGCGCCCCCGGGTCGCCGAACTGGGCGGCCAGCAGCAGGAGCAGCGGACGGAAGCGCTTGCCGCCGGCCTCGATCAGGTGGCTGGCGGTGACGGTGATGAACGGGACGTCGCTCTTGACGGCCTCGGAGAGCGCCGCCTCCACCGCGTCCAGTCCGACCTGGACGTCCCGGGTCAGGTCGCGGTCCTGCACGGCGAGCCCGAAGGGTCCCACGACGGTCACGAAGACCACTCCTCTGTCCCTGGTCGATCTAGCGGCCTGGTCCCTGAGTGCCGCCGCTGGCCATACAGGCAGGGTATCCGGTCGGGAGTGGATCACTGCACGGGCGTGCGGATCCCGTCATGCCCGAGCCGGAAGCCCTGGTCAGCACGGGTTCGCGGGCGAAGCGGCGGTGGGGGCGAATTCATCCTGGAATAAAGGCCGGAGGCCGGTCCGGCGGATCCGGACCGGCCTCCGGCGAATCGGCCCGGGCCGATTCAGTACGCGAACAGCGAAGCCTTGGACGCGAGGTCCAGGAAGTACTGCGGCAGCAGGCCCAGGCCCAGCGTGACCAGCACCCCGACGCCGATCGCGGTCGCCGTGAAGGCGCTCGGGATCACCACCGTCGGCCCGCCCGGCTTCGGGTCGGAGAAGAACATCAGCACGATCACCCGGATGTAGAAGAACGCGGCCACCGCCGAACTCAGCACACCGACGATCACCAGCGGGGTCGCCCCGCCGGCCGCCGCCGCCTGGAACACCGCGAACTTCCCGGTGAACCCGGAGGTCAGCGGGATCCCGGCGAAGGCCAGCAGGAACAGCGCGAACACCGCCGCCACCAGCGGCGAGCGCCGCCCCAGCCCGGCCCAGCTGGACAGGTGGGTCGCCTCGCCCTTGGAGTCCCGCACCAGGGTGACCACGGCGAAGGCGCCGAGCGTCACGAAGGAGTACGCCGCCAGGTAGAACAGCACCGAGGACAGGCCCTGCTTGTTGACCGCGATCACCCCGGTCAGGATGAACCCGGCGTGCGCGATCGAGGAGTACGCCAGCAGCCGCTTGACGTCCTGCTGGGTCACCGCCAGCACCGCGCCGACCACCATGGTCAGGATCGCCACGCCCCACAGCACCGGCCGCCAGTCCAGCCGCAGGCCCGGGAAGGCCACGTAGAACAGCCGCAGGAACGCCCCGAACGCGGCGACCTTGGTGGCCGCCGCCATGAAGCCGGTCACCGGCGTCGGCGCGCCCTGGTAGACGTCCGGGGTCCAGGAGTGGAACGGCACCGCACCGACCTTGAACAGCAGGCCCACCGCCAGCATCGCCAGACCGGTCAGCAGCAGCGCGTCGGTCCGGGTGCTGGACAGCTGCGCCGGGGTGGTCATCGCCTTGCCGGCGATGACGTCCGCGATGTCGCCGAGCTTCACGCTGCCCGCGTAGCCGTACAGCAGCGCCGTGCCGAACAGGAAGAACGCCGAGGCGAACGCGCCCAGCAGGAAGTACTTGACCGCCGCCTCCTGGGAGAGCAGCCGGCGGCGCCGGGCCAGCGCGCAGAGCAGGTACAGCGGGAGCGAGAAGACCTCCAGCGCCACGAACATGGTCAGCAGGTCGTTGGCGGCCGGGAAGAGGAGCATCCCGCCGACCGCGAACAGGGTCAGCGGGAACACCTCGGTGGTGGTGAAGCCGGCCCGGACCGCGGCCCGCTCCTGCTCCCCGCCGGGGGTGGCGGACGCCTGGGCGGCGAAGGCGTCGGCGGGCACCCCGCCGGCCTTGGGCTCCAGCCTCCGCTCGGCGTAGGTGAGCACCGCGACGACGGCGACCAGCAGGATCACGCCCTGGAGGAACAGCGCCGGGCCGTCCAGCGCCACCGACTCCATCGCCAGCAGGTCGATCCGGGGCGCGCCGTGGCCCTGCGCGGCCAGCACCACCACCGCGACGAAGGCGCCGACCAGGGCGACCAGCGAGAGCGAGACCTGGGTCCAGTGCCGCAGCCGGCGCGGGACGAACGCCTCGACCAGGATGCCGGCCACGGCGGCGGCGAACACCACCAGCATCGGGGAGAGTTGGCCGTACTCGATGTGCGGGGCCGGGATGCCCGACGTGTTGCCGCCGGCGGCGGCGAGCACTGCGCTGGCACTCACTTCTGCTCACCTCCTGAGGTGGCGGCGACCGGGTGGGCCGGCGCCGGGTCGGTCCGGTGGACCTGCGACAGCGTCGCGTCCACCGAGGGGTTGACCAGGTCGGTGAGCGGCCTGGGGTAGACGCCGAGCAGGATCGTCAGCGCCACCAGCGGTGCCACCACGGCGAGTTCGCGGACCTTGAGGTCGGGCATCGACCGGACCCCGTCCTTCACCGGGCCGGTCATGGTGCGCTGGTACAGCAGCAGGGCGTACAGCGCGGCCAGCACGATGCCGAAGGTGGCGACGATCCCGATCGCCGGGTAGCGGGTGAAGGTGCCCACCAGCACCAGGAACTCGCTGACGAAGGGCGCCAGTCCGGGCAGCGACAGGGTCGCCAGGCTGCCGATCAGGAAGGTCCCGGCGAGCACCGGGGCGACCTTCTGCACACCGCCGTAGTCGGCGATCAGCCGGGAGCCGCGGCGGGAGATCAGGAAGCCGGCCACCAGCATCCACGCGGCGGTGGAGAGCCCGTGGTTGACCATGTAGAGGGTCGCGCCGCTCTGCCCCTGGCTGGTCAGGGCGAAGATGCCCATGATGATGAAGCCGAAGTGCGAGATCGAGGCGTAGGCGACCAGCCGCTTGATGTCCTTCTGGCCGACCGCCAGCAGCGCGCCGTAGACGATCCCGATCAGCGACAGCACCAGGATCGCCGGGGCGAAGGTCTTCGAGGCGTCCGGGAACAGCCCGAGGCAGAAGCGCAGCATCGCGAAGGTGCCGACCTTGTCCACCACGGCGGTGATCAGCACGGCGGTGCCGGCCGTCGCCTCGCCCATCGCGTTCGGCAGCCAGGTGTGCAGCGGCCACAGCGGGGCCTTCACCGCGAAGGCGAAGAAGAAGCCCAGGAACAGCGCGTCCTGGGCGGTGCCGGACAGCTTCAGGCTGCCGTCGGCGATCGCGTTGGTCAGCGTCGGCAGGTCGAAGGTGCCCAGGCCCTGCTCCTGGCCGATCACGTACAGGCCGATCACGGCGGCCAGCATCACCAGGCCGCCGAGCAGGTTGTACAGCAGGAACTTGACGGCCGCGTAGGAGCGCTGGCGCGCCGACTCCGGGCCGCCCGCCCGGTCCCCGAAGCCGCCGATCAGGAAGTACATCGGGATCAGCATGGCTTCGAAGAACACGTAGAACAGGAAGACGTCGGTGGCGTAGAAGGAGACCACCACCATCGCCTCGACCGCCAGGATCAGGGCGAAGAAGGCCTGGGTGCGGCGGCGCCCCTCGAAGGTGTCGGGGTCGGCACCGCCGGCCGGCGCGGCCGGGGCCACGGCGGGGGCCGGGTCGGCGTCGTGCCAGGAGGCCAGCATCACCACCGGCACCAGGACCGCCGTCAGCAGCGCGAGCACCGCGCCGATGCCGTCCACGCCCAGCGAGAAACTGATGCCGAAGGAGCGGATCCAGCTGTACGACTCGGTCAGCTGGTAGCGGGCGCCGTGCGGGTCGAAGCGCACCGCCACCAGGGCGGTCAGCGCCAGGGTGACGGCCGAGACGGCCAGCGCCACGGTCTTGGTGGTGCGGCGCCGGGCCTCGCTCGTCCCGGCGGGCAGGGCGGCGGTCAGCACCGCGCCGGCCGCCGGGACGGCGCAGGTGGCGGTCAACAGCGCACTCATGGCCGGCCTCCCCTTGCGGAATCTGCGCGAGTCATCAGACGGACCTCATCAGGAGAGTCGAGGCGACCAGCACCAGCGTGCCGCCGAACATGGAGAGCGCGTACGTGCGGACGAAGCCGTTCTGGACCCGCCGCAGCCGGCCCGACAGTCCCCCGATGAGGGCGGCCAGGCCGTTGACGAAGCCGTCCAGGCCGCGGCTGTCGAAGTAGACCAGGGTCGCGGTGAGCGCCGAGCCCGGCCGCACCAGCACGGCGTGGTTGAAGTCGTCCTGCAGCAGGTCGCGGCGGGCCGCCCGGGTCAGCGGGGAGCCGACCGGCGGCACCACCGGCACCGGCGAGCGCCCGTACATCGCGTACGACAGGCCGACCCCGACCAGCATGCAGACCGTGGTCAGCGCGGTGACGGTCCAGGAACCGAGCGGGGAGTCGCCCTCGCTGTGCCCGGTGACCGGCTCCAGCCAGTGCAGGAAGGAGGAGTTGAAGGCGAACAGCCCGCCCGCGAACACCGAGCCGAAGGACAGCAGGACCATCGGGACGGTCATGGTCTTCGGCGGATCGTGCGGGTGCGGCAGGTTGCCCGCCCCCGCGGCGGAGCCGCTGATGTCACCGGTCGCCTGCCAGCGCTTCTCGCCGAAGAAGGTCAGCAGCATCACCCGGGTCATGTAGAACGCGGTGACCGCCGCGCCGACCAGCGCGCACAGGCCGAGGATCCAGCCCTCGGTGCCGCCCTTGGCGAACGCCGCCTCGATGATCTTGTCCTTGGAGAAGAAGCCCGACAGGCCCGGGAAGCCGATGATCGCCAGGTAGCCGAGGCCGAAGGTGACGAAGGTGACCGGCATGTACTTCCGCAGGCCGCCGTAGTGACGCATGTTCACCTCGTCGTCCATGCCGTGCATCACCGACCCGGCGCCGAGGAACAGCCCGGCCTTGAAGAAGCCGTGGGTCACCAGGTGCATGATCGCGAAGGCGTAGCCGATCGGCCCCAGCCCGGCCGCCATCACCATGTAGCCGATCTGCGACATGGTCGAGCCGGCCAGCGCCTTCTTGATGTCGTCCTTGGCGCAACCGACGATCGCACCGAACAGCAGCGTCACCGCGCCGACCACCACCACGGCGGTCTGCGCGTCCGGCGCCAGGTCGAAGATCGCCGAGGAGCGGGTGATCAGGTAGACCCCCGCGGTCACCATGGTCGCCGCGTGGATCAGGGCCGAGACCGGGGTCGGGCCCTCCATCGCGTCCCCGAGCCAGGACTGCAGCGGCACCTGCGCCGACTTGCCGCAGGCCGCCAGCAGCAGCATCAGGCCGATCGCGGTCAGCTTGCCCTCGCTCGCCTGCTGCGCCCCGCCGAAGACCGGGGTGAAGGCGAAGGAGCCGAACTCCGCGAACATCAGCATGATCGCGATCGACAATCCCATGTCGCCGACCCGGTTGACGATGAAGGCCTTCTTCGCCGCCGTCGCCGCACTCGGCTTGTGCTGCCAGAAGCCGATCAGCAGGTAGGAGGCCAGCCCCACGCCCTCCCAACCGGCGTACAGCAGCAGGTAGTTGTCCGCCACCACGAGCAGCAGCATGGCGGCCAGGAACAGGTTCAGGTACGCGAAGAAGCGGCGCCGGCGCTCGTCGTGCGCCATGTAGCCCACCGAGTACAGGTGGATCAGCGTGCCCACCCCGGTGATCAGCAGCACGAAGGTCATCGACAACTGGTCGAGCCGGAACGAGACATCGGCCTGGAAGCCGTTCACCGGCACCCAGCTGAACAGGTGCTTCGTCACCGCCCGGTGCTCGGCGTCCCGGCCCAGCATGTCCGAGAACAGCGCCAGGCCGAAGCCGAACGAGAGCGCGGCGAGCGCGGTGGCCAGCCAGTGGCCGAACCGGTCCAGGGCCCGGCCGCCCAGCAGCAGCAGTGCGGCGCCGGCCAGCGGGGCCGCCACCAGCAGCGGAATGAGAGAGTTCACCGAAGGTCCTCCGCCTACAGCTTCATCAGGTTGCTGTCGTCGACCGAAGCGGAGTGCCTGGTCCGGAAGATGGAGACGATGATGGCGAGGCCCACCACGACCTCGGCCGCCGCGACCACCATCGTGAAGAACGCGATCACCTGGCCGTCCAGGGTCCCGTGCAACCGGGAGAACGTCACCAGCGCCAGGTTCGAGGCGTTCAGCATCAGCTCGACGCACATGAACAGCACGATCGCATTGCGCCGGATCAGCACCCCCGACGCGCCGATGGTGAACAACAGGGCTGACAGATACAGGTAGTTGACCGGGTTCACTCCGCGCCCTCCTCGTCGGCCGGGTGGTTCGGGACGGGCTCCAGGGGCTTGCGCGGAGCCGCCACCGCCGGCCGCTCCGACGACGGCCGGCCCAGCCAGTCCGCCGTGCTGTTCTCCAGCTCCGCCATCCGCCGCAGCATGGACTGACTGACGTCCCGGACCTGGCCGCGCTCGCGCAGCGTCGCCATCACCGAGTCCTCCGCGACCGTGCCGTCCGGCAGCAGCCCCGGCACGTCCACCGCGTTGTGCCGCGCGTACACGCCCGGCGCCGGCAGCGGCGGCACCTGGAGGTTGTCCCGCACCCGCTGCTCCGCCAGCTCGCGCTGGGTCTTCGGCGGCTTCACGTGCTCCCGGTGGGTCAGCACCATCGCCCCGACCGCCGCCGTGATCAGCAGCGCACCGGTGACCTCGAAGGCCCACACGTAACGGGTGAAGATCAGCCGGGCCAGACCCGGCACGTTGCCCTCGGCGTTCGCCTCGCCCAGCCCGGTGAAGTGGTCCAGCCTCGCGTTGGCGATCCCCGCGATCAGCAGCACCCCGAAGCCCAGCCCGCACAGCACCGCCGCGAACCGCTGCCCCTTCAACTGCTCCTTCAGAGAGTCCTCGCCGGTCACGCCGACCAGCATCACCACGAACAGGAACAGCATCATGATCGCGCCGGTGTAGACCACGATCTGCACCACGCCCAGGAACACCGCGCCCTGCGCCAGGTAGCAGAGCGCCAGCGCCATCATGGTGGCCGCCAGGCACAACGCGCTGTGCACGGCCTTGCGCATCAGCAGCATGCCCAGCGCGCCGCCCACCGCGATCACCGCGAGCACCCAGAACTGGACGGCCTCACCCGTGGAGGTCGTCCCGGCCGCCGCCGCCAGCTGTCCGATCACGGCCGCACCTCCTTCTCCCGGTCGGTCCGCTCCTGCTGGACCGTCCCCGGCGCCGCCGCGGTGATCTCGCCCCGGTAGTACGCGCCCTCGTCGGTGCCCGGGAAGATCGCGTGCGGGCTGTCCACCATGCCCTCGGACAGCCCCACCAGCAGCTGCTCCTTGGTGAAGATCAGGTCCTTGCGGGAGGAGTCCGCCAGCTCGTACTCGTTGGTCATGGTCAGCGCCCGGGTCGGACAGGCCTCGATGCACAGCCCGCACAGGATGCAGCGGGCGTAGTTGATCTGGTACACCGCGCCGTAGCGCTCACCCGGCGAGTAGCGCTCCTCGTCCCGGTTGTCCGCGCCCTCCACGTAGATCGCGTCGGCCGGGCACGCCCACGCGCACAACTCGCAGCCGACGCACTTCTCCAGACCGTCCGGATGCCGGTTCAGCTGGTGCCGGCCGTGGAAACGCGGCGCGGTCGGCTTCTTCTGCTCCGGGTACTGCTCGGTCAGCCGCTTCTTGAACATGGCCTTGAAGGTCACGCCGAAGCCTGCGGCCGGGCCCAGGACCGACGGCCGGTCGGCCCGCTCGGGCCGGCCCGTCTGCTCGGACTCCATCGCGGATCAGCTCCCTTCGGAATGGTCGGCCCCGTTGAGGGCGTCCTGGAGTTGCTTCGGCGCCCGGCTCGGCCGACGCGGCACCGGCGGCAGCACCTGCCCGGGCAGCGGCGGCACCGGGTACCCGCCCGCCATCGGGTCGAACTCGCCCTTCGGAGGCTGCGGCTCCTCCTCCGGCTGCTTGCGCAGGAAGTCCCGGACCAGCGCCAGCAGCAGGATCGCGCCGACCGGCGCACCCACGTACAGCACCACCTCGCCGAAGCCGTACCCCTCGTTGCGCAGCGCCCGCACGCTCGCGATCAGCACCAGCCACACCAGCGAGACCGGGATCAGCACCTTCCAGCCCAGCTTCATGAACTGGTCGTAGCGCAGCCGGGGCAGCGTGCCGCGCAGCCAGATGAAGAAGAACAGCAGCAGCTGGATCTTCAGCGTGATCCAGAGCATCGGCCACCAGCCGTGGTTGGCGCCCGCCCAGAACTCCGACACCGGCCACGGCGCCCGCCAGCCGCCCAGGAACAGGGTCGAGGCCACCGCCGAGACCGTCACCATGTTGACGTACTCGGCCAGCATGAACATCGCGAACTTCAGCGAGGAGTACTCGGTGTTGAAGCCGCCCACCAGCTCGCCCTCGGCCTCCGGCAGGTCGAACGGCGCCCGGTTGGTCTCCCCGACCATCGCGATGATGTACACGATGAACGACACCGGCAGCAGCACCGCGAACCACTTCGGCTGCTGGTGCGCCACGATCTCCGACGTCGACATCGAACCCGAGTAGATGAACACCGCCGCGAAGGACAGACCCATCGCGATCTCGTAGCTGATCATCTGCGCGGCCGAACGCAACCCGCCCAGCAGCGGGTACGTCGAACCCGAGGACCAGCCCGCCAGCACGATCCCGTAGATCCCGATCGAGGCCGTCGCCAGGACGTACAGCAGCGCGATCGGCAGATCGGTCAACTGCAGCGGCGTCCGGGTGCCGAAGATCGACACCTCGTTCCCGGGCGGACCGAACGGGATCACCGCGAAGGCCATGAACGCCGGGATCGCGCAGACGATCGGCGCGAGGATGTAGACCACCTTGTCCGCGCCCTTGACCACCAGGTCTTCCTTCAGCGCCAGCTTCACACCGTCCGCCAGCGACTGCAGCAGCCCCCACGGCCCGTGCCGGTTCGGCCCGATGCGCAACTGCATCCAGGCCACCACCTTGCGCTCCCAGACGATCGCGATCAGCACCGTCAGCACCAGGAACGCGAAGCAGAACACCCCCTTCAACAGCACCAGCCACCACGGGTCCTGGCCGAAGAAGTGCAGCGTCTCGTACGGCTGCGGAGTCGTCATCGGACCTCCCCTTCGCCCTCGGCCCGCGCCGCCGCCGCGGGCTCCGGCCCGGCCGCGGCGATGGTGACCAGATGGCCCACGGTGGTGCCGAGCGCGCGATGGGCGCCACCCGGTGTGGAGTTGAGCGGGACCCAGACCGTGCGGTCCGGGATCGAATCGGTGACCTCCAACGGCAGGGTCAGCGAACCCGCCGGACCGGTCAGCCGCAGCGACCCCGCCGGATCGGCGCCGATCTCCTGCGCCGTCACCGGCGAGACCCGGGCCACCGCCCGGTGCCGGGTGCCCGCCAGATGCGGATCGCCGTCCTGCAGCGACCCCTCGTCCAGCAACAACCGCCAACCCGCCAGCACCGCCTGCCCGGTGGCCGGCCGCGGCAGCACCCCCGGGTGCGCCGCCGGAACCACCCCGCGGTCACCCCGCCACGGCCCGAACCGGTCCAGCTCCAGCCGGGCCGCCCGCACGTCCGGCAGACCCAACCGGGCGCCCAGCGCGTCCGCCAGCATCGCCAGCACCCGCAGGTCCGACTGGAGATGACGGCCCATCTGCTGATCCGGCTTGAGCGCGACCTCGAACATCCGCACCCGGCCCTCCCAGTCCAGGAAGGTGCCCGCCTTCTCCGCCACCGCCGCCACCGGCAGCACCACGTCCGCGCGCTCCGTCACCGCCGACGGCCGCAGCTCCAGCGACACCACGAACGGCACCGCCGCCAGGGCCTCCGCGGCCAGCGCCGGGTCCGGCAGGTCGTCCGGATCCACCCCGCCCACCAGCAGCGCGTCCAGGTCGCCCCGGGCCGCCGCGGTCAGGATCTGACCGGTGTCCCGGCCCGGACGCGAGGGCAGCTCCGCCACCCCCCACACCGCGGCCGCCTCCGCCCGCGCCGCCTCCGCCGCCACCGGACGGCCGCCCGGCAGCAGGCCCGGCAGCGCGCCCGCCTCCACCGCCCCGCGCTCCCCCGCCCGGCGCGGCACCCAGGCCAGCGCCGCACCCGTCGCGTGCGCCAGCCGCAGCACCGCCGTCAACGCCCCCGGCACCGACGCCAGCCGCTCACCCGCCAGGATCACCGCACCCGGCCGGCGCAGCAGCTCCGCCGCCCGCCCGGCCTCGTCGTTCAACGGCTCGTCCGCCGCCAGCGCCGCGAACCACTCCGGCTCCGTCCCCGGCGCCGCCGGCAGCAGCGCACCGCGCAGCTTCGCCAGCCCCCGGGAGGCGAACGCCGCCACCGAGAACACCTTCAGGTCGCCCGCCCTGGACGCCTTGCGCAGCCGCAGGAAGACGATCGGCGACTCCTCCTCCGGTTCGAGACCCGCCAGCAGCACCGCCGGAGCCTGCTCCAGCCGCTCGTAGGTGGGACCGCCACCGTCCAGGTCGACCCCGCGCCCGGCGACCGCCGCGGCCAGGAAGTCCGCCTCCTCACCGCTGTGCGGACGCGCCCGGAAGTCCACGTCGTTGGTGCCCAGCACCACCCGGGCGAACTTCGCGTACCCGTACGCGTCCTCCACCGTCACCCGGCCGCCCGCCAGCACGCCCGTCCGCGCCCCGCGCAGCCCCTCGGCCGCCCGGGCCAGCGCCTCCGGCCAGGAGACCGGCACCAGCTCGCCGTCCTCCCGCACCAGCGGGGAGGTCAGCCGGTCCCGCTGCTGGGCGTACCGGAACGCGAACCGGCCCTTGTCGCAGTTCCACTCCTCGTTCACCGCCGGGTCCTCGCCCGCCAGCCGGCGCAGCACCTTGCCCCGCCGGTGGTCGGTGCGCTGGGCGCAGCCCGACGCGCAGTGCTCGCACACGCTCGGCGAGGACACCAGGTCGAACGGGCGCGAGCGGAAACGATAAGCCGCCGAGGTCAAGGCGCCCACCGGGCAGATCTGGATGGTGTTCCCGGAGAAGTACGACTCGAAGTCGTCCCCCTCCCCGGTGCCCACCTGCTGCAGCGCCCCGCGCTCCACCAGGTCGATGAACGGGTCCCCGGCGATCTGCTGGGAGAACCGGGTGCAGCGCGCGCACAGCACGCAGCGCTCCCGGTCCAGCAGCACCTGGCTGCTGATCGGCAGCGGCTTGGCGTAGGTGCGCTTCATGCCCTCGAAGCGGGAGTCCGCCGCGCCGTTGGACATCGCCTGGTTCTGCAGCGGGCACTCACCGCCCTTGTCGCAGACCGGGCAGTCCAGCGGGTGGTTGATCAGCAGCAGCTCCATCACCCCGCGCTGGGCCTTCTCGGCCACCGGCGAACTCAGCTGGGTGCGCACCACCATGCCCTCGGCCACCGGGATGGTGCAGGAGGCCACCGGCTTGCGCTGGCCCTCCACCTCCACGATGCACTGCCGGCAGGCGCCGGCCGGGTCCAGCAGAGGATGGTCGCAGAAGCGCGGGATCTGGGTGCCGATCGTCTCGGCGGCCCGGATCACCAAGGTCCCCTTGGGGACCCGCACTTCGACGCCGTCGATGGTGAGCGTGACCAGTTCGACCGCGGGCTTCTCGCCCATGGATTCCTCGCCCATGGATTCTCCCGTGGAGGCGGATGGCTCTGTGATCGTCACGCGTGCACCTCCCTTTCGGTGGCGGACTGGTGGCCGGGGCGGGGGCCGTCGGCCCAGACGGTGGAGGCGGCCGGGTCGAACGGGCAGCGGCGCTCGGCCAGGTGCTGCTCGTACTCGGCCCGGAAGTACTGGAGCGAGGAGACGATCGGGCTGGCCGCGCCGTCGCCCAGCGCGCAGAAGGACTTGCCGTTGATGTTGTCGGCGATGTCGAGGAGCTTCTCCAGGTCCCCGTCGACGCCCTCGCCCGCCTCGATCCGCTTCAGCAACTGGACCAGCCAGTAGGTGCCCTCCCGGCAGGGGGTGCACTTGCCGCAGGACTCGTGGGCGTAGAACTCCGTCCAGCGGGTCACCGCCCGCACCACGCAGGTGGTCTCGTCGAAAACCTGCAGCGCCTTGGTGCCGAGCATCGAGCCGGCCGCGCCGACGCCCTCGTAGTCCAGCGGGACGTCGAGGTGCTGGTCGGTGAACATCGGGGTGGAGGAGCCCCCCGGGGTCCAGAACTTCAGCCGGTGCCCGGCCCGGACGCCGCCGCTGAGGTCCAGCAGCTGGCGCAGGGTGACGCCGAGCGGGGCCTCGTACTGGCCCGGGTTGGTGACGTGGCCGGACAGCGAGTACAGCGTGAAGCCCGGGGACTTCTCGGTGCCCAGGCCCTTGAACCACTCCTTGCCCCGGGCCAGGATCGGCGGCACCGAGGCGATCGACTCGACGTTGTTCACCACCGTCGGGCAGGCGTACAGGCCGGCCACCGCCGGGAACGGCGGCCGCAGCCGGGGCTGGCCGCGGCGGCCCTCCAGCGAGTCCAGCAGCGCCGTCTCCTCGCCGCAGATGTAGGCACCGGCGCCGGCGTGCACGGTGATGTCCAGATTCATCCCGGAACCCAGGACGTCCCGGCCCAGCAGTCCGGCCGCGTACGCCTCGGCGACCGCCGCGTGCAGCCGGCGCAGCACCGGGACGACCTCGCCGCGCAGGTAGATGAAGGCGTGCTCGCAGCGGATCGCGTAGGAGGCGATCACCATGCCCTCGATCAGCGCGTGCGGGTTGGCGAACAGCAGCGGGATGTCCTTGCAGGTGCCCGGCTCGGACTCGTCCGCGTTCACCACCAGGTAGTGCGGCTTGCCGTCGTTCTGCGGGATGAACTGCCACTTCATCCCGGTGGGGAATCCGGCGCCGCCGCGGCCGCGCAGGCCGGAGTCCTTGACCAGGGCGATCACGTCGTCCGGGGGCATCGCGAGGGCCGCCTTGAGGCCCTCGTAGCCGTGGTGGCGGCGGTAGGTGGCGAGCGTCCAGGGGCGGCTGTCGTCCCAGGGGTCGGAGAGGACGGGGGTGAGCAGCTTCTCGGCCGGCTCGGCGGAGGTCATCACGCTTCGGTCCCTTCCTGGCCCGTTTCGTCCTGGCCCGTTTCGTCCTGGCCCGTTTCTTCCTGCCGGGGCTCGTCGTGGCGGGGCTCGTCGTGCCGGGGGGCCTCGTGGCGGGGGGCGACGACCTTGGTGCCGCCGGTGCCGGGCAGGGCCTCGCCGCGGGCCAGCCGCAGGCCGGCCAGCGAGGGGGCGCCGCCGGCGCCGGACTCGTCGTTGGCGCCCGGGCGCTCATCGGGGAAGCCGGCCAGGATCCGGGCGGTCTCCTTGAAGCCGCACAGCCGGGCGCCGCGGGTGGGCCGCACCTCCCGGCCGGCCCGCAGGTCGTCGACCAGCTTCCGGGCGCTGTCCGGGGTCTGGTCGTCGAAGAACTCCCAGTTGACCATCACCACGGGGGCGTAGTCGCAGGCGGCGTTGCACTCGATGTGCTCGATCGAGATCGCGCCGTCCTCAGTGGTCCCGTTGTTGCCGATGCCCAGGTGCTGCTGCAGCTCGGCGAAGATCTGGTCGCCGCCGAGCACCGCGCACAGGGTGTTGGTGCAGACCCCTACGTGGTACTTCCCGGCCGGGCGCCGCCGGTACATCGTGTAGAAGGTGGCGACGGCGGTGACCTCGGCGGTGGTCAGGTCCAACCGCTCGGCGCAGAACCGGATCCCGGTCGGGCTGACGAAGCCCTCCTCGGCCTGCACCAGGTGCAGCAGCGGCAGCAGCGCCGAACGGGCCTGCGGGTAGCGGCCGATCAGCTCGGCCGCGTCCGCGGCCAGCCGGGCCCGCACCTCCTCGGGGTACGGCGGGGCCGGCAGCGCCGGCAGTCCCAGGTCGACTTCGGTCACCGGTCCACGCCTCCCATCACCGGGTCGATCCCGGCCACCGCGACGATCACGTCGGCCACCTGGCCGCCCTCGCACATCGCCGCCATCGTCTGCAGATTGGTGAAGGACGGATCGCGGAAGTGCACCCGGTAGGGGCGCGTCCCGCCGTCGCTCACCACGTGCACGCCCAGCTCGCCCTTGGGCGACTCGACCGCCACGTACGCCTGGCCGACCGGGACCCGGAAGCCCTCGGTGACCAGCTTGAAGTGGTGGATCAGGGCCTCCATCGAGGTGCCCATGATCTTGCGGATGTGGTCGAGCGAGTTGCCCATCCCGTCCGGCCCGACCGCCAGTTGGGCCGGCCAGGCGATCTTCTTGTCGGCCACCATCACCGGGCCCGGGCGCAGCCGGTCCAGGCACTGCTCGACGATGCCCAGCGACTGCCGCATCTCCTCCAGCCGGATCAGGAAGCGACCGTAGGAGTCAGCGGTGTCGGCGGTGGCGACCTCGAAGTCGTAGTCCTGGTAGCCGCAGTACGGGTCGGACTTGCGCAGGTCGTGCGGCAGACCGGCGGCGCGCAGGATCGGGCCGGTGGCGCCCAGGGCCAGGCAGCCGGCCAGGTCCAGGAAGCCGACGTCGACCAGGCGGGCCTTGAACACCGGGTTGCCGGTGGCGAGTTTGTCGTACTCGTGCATCCGGGAGCGGAAGGTGCGGACCGCCTCGCGGATCTGGTCGACCGCGCCGGGCGGCAGGTCCTGGGCCAGGCCGCCGGGGCGCACGTAGGCGTGGTTCATCCGCAGGCCGGTGACCAGCTCGAAGACGTCCAGGATCAGCTCGCGGTCCCGGAAGCCGTAGATCATCAGGGTGGTGGAGCCGATCTCCATGCCGCCGGTGGCCAGGCAGACCAGGTGCGAGGCGATCCGGTTCAGCTCCATCATCATCACCCGGATGACGCTGGCCCGGTCCGGGATCTCCGCGGTGATGCCGAGCAGCTTCTCGACCGCCAGGCAGTAGGCGGTCTCGTTGAACAGCGGCGTCAGGTAGTCCATGCGGGTCACGAAGGTGGTGCCCTGGACCCAGTTGCGGAACTCCATGTTCTTCTCGATGCCGGTGTGGAGGTAGCCGATGCCGCAGCGGGCCTCCTTCACCGTCTCGCCGTCGATCTCCAGGATCAGCCGCAGCACGCCGTGGGTGGACGGGTGCTGGGGGCCCATGTTGACGATGATGCGCTCGTCGTCGGCCCGGCCGACCGCCTCCACCACCTCGCCCCAGTCGCCGCCGGTGACGGTGAAGACCCGGCCCTCGGTGGTGTCCCGGGCCTGCGCCTCCTCGGCCGCACCGGGGGCCGCCGTGCGGGCCTCCTGATCGGCGCCTTCGAAGTGCTGAGTGCTCATCAGCTGTACGACCTCCGCTGGTCGGGTGCCGGGATCTGGGCGCCCTTGTACTCGACGGGGATGCCGCCGAGCGGGTAGTCCTTGCGCTGCGGGTGGCCCAACCAGTCGTCCGGCATCATGATCCGGGTGAGCGCCGGGTGGCCGTCGAATACCAGGCCGAAGAAGTCGTAGGCCTCGCGCTCGTGCCAGTCGTTGGTCGGGTAGACGCTCACCACGGAGGGGATCCGCGGGTCGGCGTCCGGCGCGGTGACCTCCAGCCGGATCAGCCGGCCGTGGGTGATCGAGCGCAGGTGGTAGACCGCGTGCAGCTCGCGGCCCTGGTCGCCCGGGTAGTGCACGCCGCTGACGCCCAGGCACAGTTCGAAGCGCAGCGCCGGGTCGTCGCGCAGGATGCGCACCGCCTTCAGGAGGTGGGCGCGCTCGACGTGGAAGGTCAGCTCGCCGCGGTCGACCACGGTCTTCCCGATCACCTCGACCGGGTCCAGGCCCTGCTCCTCCAAGGCGCCCTCGAACTCGTCGGCCACCTCGTCGAACCAGCCGCCGTACGGGCGTTCGCTCGGGCCGGGCAGCACGATCGGGGCGGCCAGGCCGCCGAAGCCGGAGGTGTCTCCGGTACCCTGGGCGCCGAACATGCCCTGGCGGCGGCCGACCACCTCGACCGGGATCTCGCGGACCGGATGCTCGCGGCGGGTCTCGGGTACCTGCTCGTTCATCGCAGCTGCCCCCGCATCTCGCTGATCGGGGTGGCCTTGAGGGCCAGGGCCTCGCCGAGCTCCTCGGCACGGCGCCGGTTCACGCCCAACGGCTCGTGCTGGATCTTGTCGTGCAGCTTCAGGATGGCGTCCATCAGCATCTCCGGACGGGGCGGGCAACCGGGCAGGTAGATGTCCACCGGGACGATGTGGTCGACGCCCTGGACGATCGCGTAGTTGTTGAACATCCCGCCGGAGGAGGCGCAGACGCCCATCGAGATGACCCACTTCGGGTTGGCCATCTGGTCGTACACCTGGCGCAGCACCGGGGCCATCTTCTGGCTCACCCGGCCCGCCACGATCATCAGATCGGCCTGCCGGGGGGAGCCCCGGAAGACCTCCATGCCGAACCGGGCCAGGTCGTAGCGACCGGCGCCGGTGGTCATCATCTCGATCGCGCAGCAGGCCAGACCGAAGGTGGCGGGGAAGAGTGACGCCTTGCGCACCCAACCGGCGGCCGTCTCCACGGTCGTGAGCAGGAAGCCGCTCGGCAGCTTCTCCTCGATTCCCATCAGATCCCTCTCAATGCCCTCAAGTCCTCTGGTACGTCAGTCCTCTGGTGCGTCAGCCCTCTGGTGTGCGGTGCCCTGGTGCGTCGGCGTCCCGGTGCTCCGGCGGGTCGGCGCTCCGGTGGTGCCGGTGCTCCGGCGTCTCCGGCGGTGCGCCCCGCCGGCGTCCGGGGGGACGTCCGGGGGAACGTCCGGCCCGTTCGCGCTTGTCCACCGGTTCACAAGGCGCGGCCGCGAGGTGCGGCGGCCCCGTCGACGGCACCGCGGGGCACGGCGTTCCGACGTCGGCGTCGCACCCGGCCGGCTCAGTCCCACTCCAGGCCGCCGCGGCGCCAGACGTAGGCGTACGCGACGAAGACGGTGGCGATGAACAGGAGCATCTCGACCAAACCGAAGATCCCCAGGGCGTCGAAGGTCACCGCCCAGGGGTAGAGGAAGACGATCTCGATGTCGAAGACGATGAAGAGCATCGCCGTCAGGTAGTACTTGATCGGGAACCGACCGCCGCCCACGGGCTGCGGGGTCGGCTCGATGCCGCACTCGTACGCCTCCAACTTGGCCCGGTTGTAGCGCTTGGGGCCGGTGAGTGAGGCCATCACGACGGAACCGACCGCGAACGCCGCCGCGATGGCACCGAGTACGAGGATCGGTGCGTAGGCATTCATAGCCCCCGCTCCCTCCGTCCAGTCGTCCTTGACTGCAGATCGGAACCGGCGGGTCACGCTGAGGTGAACCCGCGTTCCAGTTCCCGAGATCCACCTCATGTGAGGCAGTTCACAAAGCCTGGAACGAGCGCATCCTATGCCCGGTGGCTTGTGATCTGCGACACGCAGTTCATCGTCATCTTTGTGATCTACGCCACCATGTGAATGGTGGCGAATGTGAACATGCCCAGAGTTGTCAACGCAAAGGAGTCAAATGATCACAAGCAGTCGCAATTATCTTTGAAGCGGCTGGTCAGGGGTGTGTTCCTATATCAACTATGCTCCGGGACTGGCAAATCTCGGGGCTTCATGTTGACGTGTTATAGCGGCTCACTCGGAGGGGTGGTGGAGGGAGGAACGCTTGCTTGACCCTTCGTTCACAAGGGGTCGAAGTTCTCGTGGGGTTCCCCTCCCCCTCCCCCTCCCCCACCCGCCCGCCGCCCGCCGCCCGCCGCCCGCCGCCCGCCGCCCGCCGCCCGCCGCCC
>NZ_JBEOSV010000058.1:0-54892 GCF_040303245.1 Kitasatospora sp. NPDC096077
CGCCCGCGAGATCTACCAGGTCCTGACCACACCCAGCACTACATCCATCACCGCCGAGCAGCTCACCACCGCTGCTTGACATCCATAAGAGCATCCCCCACCGGGCCCGTCAACTGCCCGCCCCCGAACCTCGAAGGGGAGTTCGTGACGCGCCGACGCTGCTACCCCTCGGACACCTTCGACGACGAGCGGGCACTCATCGAGCCGCTGCTGCCCGCACCGGCCTGCGATACGAAGGCCGGCGGGCGCCCGGAGAAGCACCCGCGCCGAGCCTGTGAGCCAAGCCGTCACACGTGAGAGGGACTGAGGTGGGCCCGGTCTCCGCGATGCCGTAAAAATGCGACAACAGGGCCTCCTGGACAGCTTGTTGGCGTAGACACCCTTCGAGCTACCAAGAGGCCCTGCTTTCATGCGCGGAAGCCGCCACAGTCACCCGATTAAGACTCCCGTTCGACGGACAGCCCTCAAGATCGGAACGACAACAACCGCTCACCCCCGAGTCAGCCCATCCCCGGCAGGCTACGCAGTTCACCAACTCGCAGAAGCCGCGCGAGGAGAAAGAACAGCAACGCCATCACGATGCCGCCCGCGGCCAGCGAGGCAACCGACGTCAGGCTGTGACCGCACCAGCGGGCGATGAGCCAGCCGGCGGCCGCGGCGCCGATGGCGGATGCGGTCAACTTGGCATAGGTGCGACAGATCCGGCGGCCGTCCAGCAGGCCCTCGGTGCGCTTCCTCAGCCGCAGAGCCGTCAGGAGAAGGCCGACCGCGTAGGACAGGGCATAGGCGGCGGCCATCCCGGTGACCGCCCACTGCGGGGGCAGCACATAGTGGCAGGCCACCGCCAGGGCGATGTTCATGCCGCTGATCCACAGCGCCATGCGGAACGGCGTGCGGGTGTCCTCGAAAGCGTAGAAGCCGCGCAGCAGAAGGTACTGGGCGGAGAACGGGACCAGCCCGAGACCGAAGGCCTGAAGCATGTGGCCCAGGGGAACGGTTGCCACGGCGTCGGCGGCACCGTGTGCGAACAGCAGCTGGGCGATCTGCGGGCCGAAGGCGACGAAGAAGAACGCTGCCGGGACGATGACGACACCGCTGACCCTTAGCGCGCGAGACAAGTCGGCGCGTAGATCGTCGAGACGGTGCTCGGCCGCCGCCCGGCTCATGCGCGGAAGGAGAGCGCTGACGAGGGACACGGTGACGATCGACTGGGGCAGCATCCAGATCTGCTGGGCGTAGCTGTAGGCGGTGTAGCCGACGCCGTCGTTGGGCAGGGCGGCGTCGGCGGCGGAGGCCAGGCGGGTGACCAGGGTGCTTGCGGCGAGGTTGGCGAGGACGAACAGCAGGGTCCAGCGGGCCGCGTTCATGCTCTTGCGCAGGCCGACGCCCCGCCAGCGGAAGCTCGGTCGCAGCCGGAATCCGGCTGCCCGGGCGTACGGAACCAGCGCCATGGCTTGGAGGGCCAGGGCGAGGGTGGTCCCGATGCCGAGCAGTCTGACCTGGGCGCCGGTGATGTCCGAGACGTTCTCCGGAGTGGTCATCATGCCGAGGTAGAGTCCGAACATCGTGATCAGAACCACGTTGTTCAGGACCGGCGTCCACATCATCGCCCCGAACCGGTTCCGGGCGTTGAGGACCTGTCCGAAGATGCTGAACACGCCGTAGAAGAAGATCTGGGGAAGCAGGAAACGGGCGAAGACCACGGTCAGCTCGAACGCGTCGTGCGTGGCCGGGGTGTCCTGCTGGTAGATGCCGATGATCTCCGGAGCGGCCCAGGTCGCCAGTACGGCGCCGGCACCGAGTACGCACAGCACGAGGGTCACCAGACGCTGCTCGAAGGCCGTTCCGCCATCGGCGTTCTCTGTCCGGGCCCGGACCAGTTGCGGGACCAGAACGGAGTTCAGCGCGCCGCCGATCAACAGGAAGTACAAGCTGGTGGGCACCGTATTGGCCTGGTTGTAAGTGGTGGCCAGCAGCCCGGTGCCCAGTGCCGCAGCTTGCAGCACTTGCCGGATCAGTCCGGTGACACGAGAGACCATCGTCCCGGCGGCCATCAACACGGACGACCGCAGTACCCCGCCGACCTCAACTCGCTTGGGCGCAGCATGTTTCCTGCGTTTCGTGCTTGGTCGCTCCATCTGCTCGGACGGCGCCTGTTCGATCATGAACACAATCTACGACTCAAACCTCCTCGGCACGTGAGGACTTGGAACTTGGACCCGTCGCGGACTCGCACCGGAGCGGCGGCACAGATTCGTCGATCGCCGTCGGCGGCCGTGTCCCAGGTCCCGACCTTCCGCCGGTGCTGTCGCCCGGCCGGTGCTCTTCAAGTCGTCATGCCGGGTGTTCTCCCGCACAGCGAGTCCCTCGGCATGGCCGTTCGAGCAGGACTCCGATCGACTGCAGGTCGTAACCGCCTCGGCATGCCCTTCACGAGATCCGTGCCTGAACCAGAACACGTCGGCGCAGACGGTCGGACATGCCGGGTCGTCAGGGCGCCGTCCGGACGGGCTCCCCCTGAACTGACAATGACCATCAGCTGACACAATTGCCGGGGCCCGTAGGACAGTTCGGGCCCCGGCCTCGACCCGTGGGGAGACATGAACGAGGACGATCCGTACCGCCGGCAGGTGAGCGGGTGTTCGGCGGTCCTGGCCGTGCTCGTGCCCGTCGTGCTGCTGGCGATGCTCGGGTACCTGGCGTATGCCCACTCCGCCTCGCACCAGCCCGGGTTCTGGAGGCAGGCGCTGATCATCGTCGGCGTGACGGCCGTCGGGGCCGCCGTCGGGGCGGGCTGGTCCTGGCTGGCGTCACGGCGGACCGACCGCCTCTGGTTCTCGACGGGCCTGGGAGCCGCCGTCCCCGTGCCGTTCCTTGCCGTCTACACCTTCCTGAGCGCGCTGCACGTCGGTCTGGCGGGCACCCACATTCCCTGGTGAGCGGTCCAGCGCGGTGACGAGGCGCTCGCGGTGGCCGGCGAACAGATACTGGAAGTCCGGGGACGACGACATGCGCACCCGGACGAGCGCAGCGGGGCCAATCGTCCGTCGCCGACCCGGATGAGGAGGACGGGGTTCGATCGCCCGCGTGGTCGCCGGTTACCGGGTCGGGGGCAGGTGGCCGTCCTGTGCCCGTCCCGGACGCCCCGTTCGGGACGGGCACCCGGACAGTGGCGAGCAGAACGCCCACCAGGACGAGGGCCACGACCAGGACGGACACCCACGCCTGGCACCGCCACCGCGTACGCCTGGCTGCCTGGCAGGACGTCAAGGCCGTGACCGCCTTGTTCGGTACGGTCGAGGCGGTGGCGCGGGGCCGGGCGGTCGGCGAGGAGTGTCCGGACCGTGGCCGATTCTCGGACCGGGTGCACGACCGCTATCGCCGCAGGTTGAAGGATCTTCCACTCGCTGAGCACGGAACCCCTGCGGCGGCCGGCATATCGCCAGTGCATGCAGATGCCCGGCCATGGCAGGATGACCTCATGTTGATCCGAAAGGGCGATGCCGCGTAGGCGTCCCAAGGCCGTCCGTGCAGAGCGGTGGCGGCCACGATGGCAGCACCCGGTTCTGAGGGTCCCTGGTGTCTCCGCACGGACTCGTGCAGCGATCCGCCGGGTCGAAGACCAGGAGATGTGGCCCAACGCGGTCGCCAAGGCGCTCTCGTGTTTCGAGTGGGCTTTCAAGCAGCCCGGACGCTACCTGGACGCCTCCGCGTTTGATTCTCCCGGGGTGGGAGATGCCCGTGATGACCTGGAGTGGGCGATGCTGCACCTTCCACCCGGAGCCCAGAGGGACTTGGGCCGATTGATCGCGCGTATCGATGAGGAATTCGAGCGCCGCACCTTGCCGGAGCCCAACTACAGCGAGTGGGCTACGCGCTGGTGGTGGACCAGAATGCGTGATCGCTGACGGTCCCCGAAGTCGCCGCCCCTCCTTGCAGTCGAACGAAACAGACCCGGCGGCCGCGGGTCAGCCGGGGAGGACGCCGGACCGCGCAGAATCCGTGCCCGTGGCGGCCCGGGCACGGGTCTTGGCCGGAGCGGGGCTGGCGCGCAAGCGTTCGGTGTGGCGGCGCTGGATGTCACCGGTGCGCGTCAGGAAGTCGGCGATCAGCTCGATCTGGTCGACGCTGTAGCGGCTGAGCAGGTCCTGCTGCGCCTCTGTGGTGAGGGGGCCGATCAGCTCGTAGGCGCGCCGGGCGGCCTCGGAGGTGGCGCGCACGATCGTCTTGCGGCGATCCGTGGGGTGCGGAAGCCGGGTGACGTACCCGGCCTTCTCCAGGCGGTCCAGCATCGTGGTGGCACTGCCGGTGGTCACGCCGAGCTTGGCCGCGAGCAGGCTGGGGGCGGCCTCGGGGGCCTCTTCGAGCAGGATCTCCAGGCAGCGCAGATCGGTCTCATTCACGCCCATGAGCCGGGCGCATTCGCGGTCGAAGTCGTCGACGGAGGCCTGGTAGCCGGAGATCGCCCGGCCGAGCCGTTCCACGACCGGCGCAACTTCACTTGACATTCAAACCACTCGTCTCTCAAACTAAATCCAGTTGCTCGGTAGTCAAGATACCTCGATATCGAGCTTCCAGGAAGGCGAGCGTTGCTGTTCCGCCGATTCATCCACCCTCACGCACGACAGGCAGGCATCCCCATGTCCGAAACCTTCATCCCGCTGACCGCCGACGAGCAGACCACCCTGCGCAAGGCCGCCTACGGCGCGGTCACCCTCATTTCGCTGGCCTACCCCGGCGCGCTGTCCGCGACCCGGGAGAACATCGCCGGCGCCAAGGTCCTCACCGGCGCCACCGGTGCCGTGGGCCGGGTCCTGTCCGGCAAGGGCAAGTTCGAGCTGAACGGCAAGACCACCGCCGACATCGCCGACCAGGTCCTGCCCGCGCTGGCGCAGACCGTCGCCACCCTGGAGGCCAAGGCCCCGCAGGAAAGCGCCGAGTTCCGCCGCGTGGTGACCACCGCCGTCCGCCAGGCCGCCGCCGCGACCCGCGGCCCCAAGCCCGCCCAGGCCGACATGATCGACAAGATCACCGCCGCCCTCGCCACCGCCTGAACGCGGCACCGGGCCCGCCCGGCATGCGGGAACGGACAAGCACGGCCGGCCCGCCGGCCTCCGTTCCCCCCGCACCGGCTCGGTGTCCTGGCTGTTCAACCACCGCGCCGACCGGGACACCCCCGCCACCACTTCCTGAACCCGGCCCCACCCGTCCTGCCGAGCCCCGCGGCCGTCACCACCGCCACCGCCACCGCCACCGCCACCGAGCGTTGCGGCGCGCCGCCTGCAGGCATGCGCCCGTACGCCGCGAACCACCCGAAACGGAACACCCCTCGATGCTCAAGCACCGCCCCCGATCATCCGCCGCCCCTTCGGGCGGCATCGCGACCGCCACCGCACCGGCAGGCGCCGCAGTGAAGCCGGCCCCCACCACCAGGCACCGCGGCCTGGCGATGTTCGTGCTGATCTTCGCCTCGTTCATGGACCTGCTCGACACCACCGTCGTCAACGTCGCCCTGCCCTCCATGCAACGCGACCTCGGCGCGACCTCCACCCAGCTCGAATGGGTCGTCGGCGGCTACACCCTCGCCTTCGCCGTCGTCCTGATCACCGGCGGACGCCTCGGTGACATCTTCGGCCGCCAGCGCCTCTTCCTCACCGGTGTCGCCGGCTTCACCGCCGCCTCCCTCGCCTCCGCCCTCGCCACCAGCGGCGAGGTCCTGGTCGGCGCCCGCGTCGTCCAGGGCGCCTTCGCCGCCCTGATGGTCCCCCAGGTCCTGGCATCCGTGCAGGCCCTGTTCAAGCCCAAGGAGCGCGCCGCCGTCCTCGGCGCGATCGGCGCCGTCTCCGGGCTCGCCACCGTGCTCGGCCCGCTGCTCGGCGGCTGGCTCATCTCCGTCGACGCCTTCGGCTGGCACTGGCGCTCCATCTTCGCCATCAACATCCCCATCGGCACAGCCCTCATGACCGCCGCCTGGCTCTTCGTGCCCAACACCCGTTCCACCCGCCCCCTCAAGCTCGACTGGCCCGGCCTCCTGCTCGCCAGCCTCGGCATGATCCTGCTGGTCTACCCGCTCGTCGAAGGCCGCGCCCTGGGCTGGCCCGCCTGGATCTGGGCCATGCTCTCCGCCTGCCCCCTCGTCCTCGGCGTCTTCGCCGTCAACCAGAAGCGGCGCGCGGCCCGCGACGGCTCCCCCCTGATGCCGATGTCGCTGTTCACCCACCGCGGCTTCAACGCGGGAAGCCTCACCCAGTTCTTCTTCTCCGCCTCCCTCGCCGGCTTCTTCCTCGTCCTCACCCTCTACCTGCAGCTCGGCCTGCACTTCGACGCCATCGGCTCCGGCCTCGCCCTGCTCCCGTTCTCCATCGGCGCACTCCTGGGCTCCGGCGTCTCCGTGCCGCTCGCCCCCAAGGCCGGAAAGCCCATGGTCGTGATCGGCGGCCTCCTCCAGGCCGGCGGCATCCTGTGGGCCCGCCAGGTCATCGACCAGCAGGGCGCCCACCTCTCGGGCTGGGACCTGCTCGGTCCCATGGCCCTGGCCGGGATCGGCCTCGGCCTGCTCGTCGTCCCCCTGGTCGACCTCGCCGTCGCCACCATCGACCCGCGCGACGCGGGAGCCGCCTCCGGCACCTACAGCACCTTCCAGCAGGTCGGCGGAGCCCTCGGCGTGGCCGTCGCCGGCGTCGTCTTCTTCGGCAAGGCCGGCACCCACTTCGATCCGGCCACCATGAAGACCGCCCTGCTCGCCGCAGCCACCGTCCCCGCCGTCGGCTTCGCCCTGTCCGCTGTCACCGGACTCCTGCTGCCCCCCAGCAGCAGCGTCCGGCACCACACCGACGACGCTGAAGTACCCGCCGTTGCCTGACGGTTGGTGCCCGGGTGCCCGGGTGCCCGGGACACCGAGCGTTTTCAGCGCCGCAGCTCCAGGGTGAGGGCGGCTTTGGCTGCTGACGTAAGCCAGTTCGGGCTGCAACGGGCGTGACGGAAGATCCGCCAACCCTTGAGTGTCGCCACGCCCCGTTCGACCGGGTGCCGGAACCGGGCATGGGCCCGGTTGAGCGATCTCTGGCCGGCGGTGAGCTCTTTGCCGGGCTTGCGGCCGCGATCTGGGCGAGCGTGTCGTGCTTGCGCCGGGCCTCGGATTCCTCGCTGCGGCAGGTGACGTACCTCGCGTGGTGCTGCGCCACTTGTTCTCCAGCGGCTACCGGCTGCGACTCCAGCAGCGGCACCGATGTGGGCCTCCTCCTTTCGCCGGCCCGGTGACGAGGCGCCGATGTCGCCAACCGGAACTTCCAGTCCCAGCTCCGAGATCGTTCGGCGGACGGTCCAGCGCTCCGAAGTGCCAGATCCGTCCGCTGCCGGTCCCCGGGGGACCTCGCGCGGGCCGTCCGTGCCGGCCTACCGTGGCGGGGTGAGCGACGAGACGAACGGGTGCACCGGGCGGGTCCTGGTCCTGGTCCTGCCCGATGTGAATCTGCTGGACCTCGGTGGTCCTGTGCAGGTGTTCGATGCCGCGGCGCATCTCGGTGGCGGCTACCGACTGGAGTACGTCGCCGAGGCAGAACATCTGCGCTCCGCTCAGGGCCTGCGACTGGCCGGTCTGGCACCGCTGTCGACGGTCCGGCCGACGGCCGGGGACCTGGTGCTCGTACCGGGGCCCCGGCTGACCGGATCCGACCGGCTGGTGACGCCTGCCGTGGTGCGCTGGGTACGCAAGGCCTACGACGCGGGCGCCCGGGTCGCGTCGGTGTGCAGCGGTGCCGCCGTCCTGGGGGAAGCGGGACTGCTGGACGGCAGGGCGTGCACCACCCACTGGTCGCTCACCTCGGCGATGCGCGACCGGTACCCGCGGGCCCGGGTGCGCGAGGCCGCGCTCTACGTGCACGACGGGCGGATCAGCACCAGTGCGGGAATCTCGTCGGGGATCGATCTCGCGCTGTCGCTGGTCGAGCGGGACCGCGGCCCGGAACTGGCCGCGCGAGTCGCACGCGAACTGGTGCTGTACCTGCGGCGGGACGGGGACGCGACACAGATCAGTCCGTTCCTGCGCCACCGCGACCACGTCCAGCCCGCGGTGCACCGAGCGCAGGACCATCTGGCCCAGCACCTGGACACCGCCTTCACCCTGCGTGAACTCGCCGGCGTCGCCGGACTGTCCCCGCGCGGTCTGACACGGGCCTTCACCGCGGTCACCGGCATCACCCCGTTCGCCTACCAGCGGCAACTGCGGCTGGAGCGGGCCCGAACCCTGCTGTCCGGTACCGACCTGACGGTGGAGGCGGTCGCAGCCCGCTGCGGCTTCCGCGACGCACGACAGTTGCGCCGGGTGGTCGCCGACGCCTTCGGAACCCCTCCCTCGGGGCTGCGCGCACCACTGCGAACGACCGCCTGACACAGCCAGCCCCAGCGGGGCCGTTCCTCCGGCCCTCCCCGGCCTCTTCCCCTCTCCAGTTTCCACGAGGGCCGACGGCACCACGCTGCCGATCGGCGCCCGGATTGTCGAGGTATGTCTTGTCCACAGTGAGTTCCGAGGCACGCAAGGGGCACCGGGCCCTGCGCCGTATCGGCTGGGTCCTGCGCCGTATCGGCTGGGTCCTGCTGGCTACGGCGCTGTCCGCGGCGTCCTTCGCGGGGCTCGCCTTCACGGGGGTGAGCGCGTCGATGGCCGACAGCTTCACCGCCGCTCCCCGCGGATCCGATGCCAGGGCGTGGCCAGCGGCCCGGCCGGTGCCGGACGGCCGGATCACGGTGGCGGTCGCGGTCGGCAACGCGGGCTCGGTGGCCACCGACGTACTCGCGCCCTACCAGGTGTTCGCCGAGTCGCCGGAGATGTTCGTCTACACGGTGGCCGCCGAACGCCGTGTCGCCCCGCTGTCCGGCGGCGCCCATCTGCTGCCCGACCACACGCTGGCCGAGGTGGCGAACGGCACCCTGCCGGAACCCGACGTGGTGGTCGTGCCCGCAGTGACCGACCCCGCCGGCGCGGGCGAGGAGCGCCTACGCCAGTGGATCGTCGAACGCCACCGCAAGGGCGCCCGGATCCTCGGGGTGTGCGCGGGCTCCGAACTCCTGGCCGCCTCCGGCCTGCTCGACGGCCGCGACGCCACGTCATTCTGGTCCAACATCGGCTCTCTGGAACGCAGTTACCCGAAGGTCGACTGGAAGCGCGGGCAGCGTTACGTCGAAAACGGGCGGGTGACGACCACCGCGGGAGTCACCTCCGGCACCGTGGGCGCCCTGCGAGTGGTCGAGGAACTGGTCGGCGAGGCGGAAGCCACCCGTATCGGCACCGGGTTGTCCTACCCCGGCTGGACTCCGGACGGACCAACCGCGATACCGGCCAACCACCTCGCCCTCGGCGACCTGCCGTACGCCCTCAACGCCGCGTTCCCGTGGCTACGCCCCACCACGGCCATCGGCCTGGTCGACGGAGTCGAGGAGATCGACGCGGCCGCGGCCTTCGAAGGGTACGGCGGAGTCTCCTTCGCCACCCGGACGGTGGTGATCGGCTCCGGCGACACCGTCACCACCCGCCACGGCCTGGTCCTCGTCACCCGGCCGGCAACGGGGGACGCCCACGGGGCGGACCGCTTCGTGGTGCCCGGCGTCAAGGACGCCTCCGGCCTCGGCGCCGCGCTGAGCGACTGGGCCCACCGCAACGGGCTCACCGCCGAACTGCCCGACGGGGGACGGCGGTCCGGGGAATTCGGCTTCGATCCGGTTCTGCGGGACCTCGCCGAGCACAGCGACCGCCGTACCGCGCTGGCCACCGCGAAGTTCTCCGAGTACCCCTCGGACCATCTGGAGCTGACGGGAGCGTCCTGGCCCTGGCGCCCCACCCTGCTGGCCACGGCGGCGGTCGTCCTGAGCACGGGGGTGGGGCTGGCACCGACAGCGGTACGACGGACGATACGTCGTCGGCGGCGCCCTCCGCGACAGTCGGCGGCATAGTCCCCGGACCCCGTGAGCACACCGGCGCGGGGGTATGGGCAGCCTTTGTCGGCGACGGGTGGATTCGGCCGTTGCCGACAGACGGAACCACCACGACGCCGTGTTTCAGCGGGAGCAGCACATCCGGAAGCCGGTGTCATTGGCAGCCGGAGCCGTGTGATCGAGAACTACGGCGTCGTTCAGCGAAACGACGCGCTCGCGCGGTTGCCTCTGGGACACCGCCGCGGGCACTCCTCATCGGCGTGCCGAGGTCTACTCCCCCGTGGTCTGCACGAGGACCGCCGCCTTTCCCAGCGCTTCCCTCCGCGTTGCGGCCAACGAGCTGACCGGGTTCGAGGCCCTCGTGTGGTTCACCTTCGGCCGAGAAGGCGGGATCTACGATGACGCCTGGATCTCCGACAATCCCACCCCGTCCGAGATCGAGTCTCGACTCGTGTGCGATCCGTGCTACCCGAGATTCCACGATCCCGCCAGCGCCGTGCCATTGCCACAGGTCAGGGAAGCAATCAAGGAGTTCTGTGGGTCCGCCACAGGGGAACGTCCCGAATCCATCATCTGGACAACCGGAGAAATCAACGGCCCACGACACGACAGGCCACCATTCGAAGACGGTCAAGTAATCAGCTGATGCATGAGGCGAGGGCCTTCGCCCAACAGTAGAGGCCCTCGCCACCTCCGAACAGTTCGAAGCGATCCTGCCCTCGGATCACTTACGCGGCCCGCCTGACCGGCCGCTTCCCGCTCAACAGTCCACCCCAAGCACACTCAAACCGGCGCCAATCGTCACTCCCGGGGCCTCTCCTGCAGGTCCCAGCCTGTTTCCTCGTCCTTGTCGTGGAGGAACCACGGCTGAGAGACGGTCCTCAGGCCTGCATCGCTGATCGGCCATTCGTCGAACTCGTCACGCAGCAGCCTCGACAGAAATTCCGCCATCCCGAAGGGGTATACCGACCAGGCAGCGCGAAAGCGCGAATAGACGGCCACTGGCCAGCAGTCCGGTTCTTCGCCGGAGATGATCCAGCAGAGGAAGTCCTGCTCCGTCCATCCCCAGAGAAGCATGTCCTCAAGGCGGTACAGGCCAGCTTGGGCTGGATCTACCCAGCTGTCCGCGCTCTCGCTGGCGAGCATGCCAGCGGGAAGCGTCGAAACCACGTTTCCGGCGAGTTCGGCAGTCGTGGTGGCAGGCGCGTAGACGTACAACGCCTGTTCAATCGAACCGCTCCCGAACGCGGCCACGAATCGCCGGTAGTCGGACGGGAGAATCCGCCCGTACACCGTCTCCACCACACCCCAGTCGACGTCGTCTCCACGGGTGGGCCCGAAACTCGACAAGAGCTCCGTCAACTCAGACATGACTTCCCTGCCATCTTCTGTGTAGCCGATCACGCCAAGAGCTGTCCCGTAACTACGGGGTGGTTGTCACGCCTCGGACATGGATGACTCGGTTGGGTTCTCCCAGGAAGGGGCGGTTGATCCGGCCACGTCCGCGGTCGACGCCCTCGGCCGCGAACCGCCTCTGCAGGTCGGGAGGGGCGAGCGGTGTCTCGAAGCCTTCGCTGAGGCCTTGCCCGTTGTCGGCGTACTCGTAGCGGAGGGCGTAGACCTTCCCGTCGTGCAACCACTCGCAGCGGACCATGGGCCGGGCGAGGACGGCTTCGAACCAGGTGGCCGTCCGGCTTGCCGTGTCCGTGGGGTCGCCGGCAGCGGTGAAGGTGAACTCGGTCGGCGCATCGGGGAGGGTGAAGTCCTGGTTGTGGAGCCGATCCGCGCGGACAGCGGTGCCGTCGAAGTGCGCGCCGATGGTCAGCAGGCCTTGGTTGCGTTCCGGATCGTCGATGTCCAGGTAGGCCAGCAGCTCGCGGTATGGGGTGTGCCGGGCGGGCAGGAGGACTGTGCTGAGTGGGTCCACTGGCCAGGTACTCGCGCGGGCGGCAAGGACGGCTGCGAATTCCTGCTGCGCGGGGGTCAGGTCGTCCGTCTCGTGTTCGAACCAGGGAACTTTTTCCACGGCCGCACCCTAGTGGGTGAGGCGCCCGTGCCTGCTGGTGAGAACCCTCTACAAGCAGCCACCAGGTCGTAGGCATGCTGCTCCAGCGCGGGTGGGAGGACGCGATAGGCAGACCGGGTCGGGCTCGTTCGAGTCGTGGGCGTCAACGACCGAGCATCCGCCTGATCCGACTCACCCGTGGCCCTCGACGAAGTGCGGTGAGTAGACCTGCCGATTCGAACTCCCGCTGCAGACTCAGCAGGTACCCTGCAGCGCTCGTCCGCTGTTCGGCCGAGGTTCCTTCCGAGCTCGGCGAAGTCCTCGCCCATGCCCTGGAGGTGAGCGCGGAAGGCATCGAACTCGTCGGCCAGCTCTCGACGGGCTCGCACGATCGCCTCGACGGGCACCTGCAGGATGTCCTGCGGAATGACGGCCTGCAACGCTGCACACGGGTACAGGTCGGCTATCGGACCGACGGTTCGGCGACGGTTGCCCAAGAGGGCCGAGGCAAACTCCTCCACGGTCCCCTGGCGGGGAAGGGTGAACAGCTGCGGGTCATCGGTCACGGGAGTGAGCGCGTTGGCTCGGGCGACCCGGTCGGCCAGTACAGCGGGCGGTGAGGACCCGTTGACCCCGGCCGAGCGCGAGGAACAACCCTCCCGCCACCCGGCAGCGCGCGCAGCCGACCGACCCGACGCCGACGGCAGCGGCGGCCGCCGGGCGGGTCGGCGACGCCTCGGAGGTGGGATCCGGGCCCGGGCGGTGGTGACGGCCGGGTGGAGCTCGCCGAGACCCACGCTGAGCGGTGGAGCGGCCGCGCGCCCGCCGTCGTGGTGCTCGACTTCGGCAGTAACCGACCTGTGGACAACCGCAGTTGATCGGATCCAAGCTTCCGGCAGATGCAACAACGACTGCTCACGATTCGTCAAAAACTCCTCCAAGAGGGGACGTTGACTGGCATCATCGTCAACATCGGTGCGGAGGAGTCCCGTTAGAGAGTCGGCTCGTCCAAAAGGGGATGGCAACAGACCTTGAAGTGGATCAGGAGGCAGGAACCGTCAGGGCCTTCCGAGGCGCCCCGCCCGCTGCCTGCGCCCACCGCCGTCTACCACTACCGCCTCCAGGTCGAACGTCGGTACAGCGGCTGGGTGAACCCCGTCGACCGGAGGACGGGCGCCATGGTGGACGGGTGCCACGGGATGGTCGAGGCGGCGGAGGGCGAGCTCGTCACGATCGCCGAGCAGGTCATGGCGCGCTCCGGCGGAAGTTGGCACCGGAGCCGCGTCGTCTTCGTCGCCGGGCCTCGCAGCCAGGACGCGGTCCTGCGCGACGACGAGGTGTTCGGCGTGGTCGCCCAGGGGGACGGGGTGTTGGCCCCCGGGCCCGCCCACCCCGGCTTCGCCTCGGGGGAGCGTCCGCAGTTCGGGCCGCAGCCACGGCCGCCCAGTAGCGAGCCGGAGACCGACCACGGTCTCGCGGACCGTCAGACGGTCGAGTGCGGCTCCTGTCGCACCGACATCACCGTACGCCTGGTGCAGCCGGGCGCTGTCCTCCTCTCGACGCCGGAGAACATCCGCGGTACGGCGTTGATCTGCGGGGGCTGCGGCCGACTCCTCTGCGTGGACTGCCTGGTTCCCGCCGTCGACCTGCCCTTCGAACCGCGCCGTCCGTCCTGCGACCGCTGCGGGGAGACGGTGGTCCCGCTCCAGGCGACGGCCGGTCAGGCGACGAGCTTCGGCCCGCAGGCGGCGAACGCGCGGACGTACGCCGACCGCACGGCGGCCGAGGTGATCGACCACGTGGTCGGCTGCCGGAGAGCCGGCCGCCGCGAGGACCGGACGGTGCGGTACATCCTCGACGAACTGCGCCGGGAGTACGGCCACCCCTCCTATCCGTTCGCCGCCTCCCTGGAGCGCCTGGCCTACGGCACGGCCGGCCCGCCGTTGTACCAGGAGTCGATGGAGCCCGACGAGGTGGAGGTCGTCGACGCGATCCTGCGCCGGCTCGCGGGCGACGCCCTCACCACCGGGCCGAACGAGTAGTCGTGTCCATCCGATCGAGGACAGCCAGAGGAGTTGCGGTGGCACGACCCGAGGAGCCCGGGACGGATGCGGTCGCCGGACAGCGCACGGACTGTCCCCATGCCCCGCACGACTTCTCGTGCGGTCCCGTCCACCGCGACCTGTGCGCCTTCGCCCATCAGGGGGCGTGCGAGGCCGTGCATCCGATCTGCCCGGCGTGCTTCACCGCCCATCCCGACGTGGTCGTCCGCTCCATCGCCGGCGCCGTGGCACGTGACGGCGTCCGCATCTCGAACTGCAGCGCCTGCGAGCGGCCCTCCTTCCGCTACGACGCCGAGCTGTTCTGCTCCGTCTGCGACTGGCTCGTACCGGACGTCAACGAAAGGCTGGCCGAACGCTACGCGGCCAACGGGGGCGAGTTCGCCCCCGGGTCGGGGGAATGCCCGGGCTGCCGTCGGACCGGGGCGGGCCCCGCGCTGACCTTCCCGATCGCCTGTCCCGGGTGCGGTGCGGGTCACATGGTCCCGCAGCAGAAGGTCGGCACGACCACCGGGGCGGTCCTGCGCTGCGCCTGCCACTTCGCGATCACGATCCCCGCCGACGTGTGGTGCCCCGGCTGTCATCTCAACCTGCGCAACCTCCAGAAGATCTCGGCTCTGGTCAAGAAGGCGAACGAGCCGGACGAACAGCTGGGGGACAACGTCAAGGAACCGCCGCTGGACCGGGCGGCCCGCCGGGTGATCGGGCTGGCGACCGCCGGCGAGCGCCGGTCCCGCACCCTGTCCGAAGCACAGCAGAGCCGGCTGCTGAACGGCCGCCACCTCGACACGCTGCTGTACAACGAGGGGCAGATCGCCGACTGGATCCTCGACCACGTCAAGCTCCGCTCGCTCGGCCACCACCTCCACCGGGACGGCGGCACGGACCTGATGCTGGCGGTGGCCGAGCGGGTCGCCGCCATGGACCGTGGGATCCTGCGATACGTGGAGTCCGTCTGGGACGGCATCGGTACCTGGCAGAAGTGAGCAGTGACCGGCACGGCAGGTCAGGGCCGCGCAGGCTCCTTGCGCAGGATCGCGTCGATCTCGCCACCGATCGCGGGCGTGAGCGCACCCTCACAGGGAATGCGCAACTGTTCGGCGAGCGCCGGGCCGTAGAGGTCGACGGCGGCCTCGACCAGCTGGCAGAGCATGTCGGCGGCGGAGCGGGCACGCATCACGCCCACGGCCACGACGACGGCGGCGATGACCAGCGCCGGGCCCCACACCAGGCCGAGCAGGGCGTAGAGGACGGCCCAACCGGCAAGCCCGTCCGCTGCCGCGTAGGAGGACTGCGCCGCCGCGATGTCGGTACGCACCGCCTCGGGCAGGACGACCCACAGCCGCGGCCACATCAGCGTCACATCCAGACCGTAAGCCCGGTGGATGCGCATCACGTTGGCCCGCAGCCGGTCGCCGACCCAGGTGGCGTTCTCGGGCCGCTCCAGGCTGACGGCGGACTGGCGGGCCCGCGCCTCGGCGATCTCGGGACCGACGGCCACCGAGCCGACGGCGGCGCGCAGCGCCTCGGCCTCAAGCCGCTCAGCACGTTCCCCGGCCCGCTCCCAGCGTCGGACCCGGCGGGCGCGAAGCCACCGGGCAAGCCCGCTCCGCGCCGCCGCCGGCCGGAGTCCGCGGAGCACGGCGGCCAGCCCCGCCGCCGTCATGCCCGCGCCCGCGGCGGCGATCAGCATCCCGGCCACCACGGCGGCGCTCTGTGCAGCGGGATGGTCGCCGCCCAGTCGGCGGAGCAGCGGAGCGGCCGCACGCGGGTCCAGCGCGTGCGCCCAGCCGAGCTGCCAGGCCAGCACGGCGGTGCACACCCAGAGCAGACCTTGCAGGAGCAGCGTGGTCAGCCACCGGTCGACGACCTTCTTGCCCAGCTCGTCCAGCAACCCGTTCACCCGCTGGTCACGCTCGCCCACGTCAGCGGATCGCCGGTCAGCTCGCACCGGCGCTCGATCCGAGGGTCGGCCCCGATCTCAAGGCGCTCACAGGGCCGGACGTGTGGACAGCGCCAGCCGCTGACCGTACGCAGGAGCGGCGCGGCGGCCGGCAGCGGCTGGTACGCGCGCGTCTGCACGGTGACACCGTCGAGGCCCGCGGCCGCGGCCACGTCTTCGAGCGTTTCGAGCAGCGGGGTCAGTTCCTCCGTCTCACCTCGGCGCACGGCCATGATGATCCGTGCCCACGTGTCCTCGGGGAGGCCTGATTCGTCGAGCAACCCCTTGAGGGTGTCGTCCGATGCCAACTCAGAACAGAGAATACCGATTTGACGTATCACCAGGGGGATGTCATGCACGCTACGATCATGCCACAGCAGGCCGTCGCAGCCACCGGTGAGGCCGTTTCGTGACTCTGAAGGAGATGAAGCAGCGCGCCCTGGACCTGCTCCTCGCTTACGAGCGCACCCAGGATCCGCAGACCCTCCTGCGCGCCGTCACGGCCTACCGGCAGCTGAGCGAGGCCGTCCCCCGACAGGACCCTGACCGCGCGAGCTGCCTGTCCAACCTCGGCGTCGCGCTGCAGTGGCTGTTCGAGCTGAACAGTGAGGTGACGGTGCTTCAGCAGTCCGCCACCGCCTACCGCGAGGCGGCCGCCGGCACTCCGCCCGGCGACCCCGATCTCCTGGCCCGGCAGTTCAACGCCAGTCATCTGCTGGCACAGCTCTTCGAACTGACCGCGGCCCCGGCGCACCTGCGCGATGCGGGCCGGGCCGCCCGAGCCGCGCTGCGCGCCCTGGGCCCCGGTGAGCCCGACCGCGAGATCCTGCTGGTCTCCCTCGGTGACACCCTCCGGACGGCATACGAGTGGCTGGGGGATGTCTCCGACCTGCAAGCGGCCACCACGGCCTTCCGGACGGCACTGGACGCGCTTCCGGCGGGCAGCGGCAGCCGGACCGGCTACCGGATCCGGCTCTGTGTCGCCCTGCGGCTGGTCTACGAGCGGACCGGCGACCCGGACGCCCTCCGGGAGGCGGTCGAGGTGGGTCGGCGGGCGGTGCAGGTCACACCGATCGACCACCCGGACCACACCGCACTCCGCGGGAGTCTCGGCAACGCACTGCGGGCGCTGTACGAGCTGAGCGGCGAGGCGGAGGCTCTGGCCGAGGCCCTGGAGATCGCCGGGAACGCGGTCGCCGCGTTGCCCGCCGGACACCCGAATCGCGCGACAGCGCTGAACGTCCTCGCCACCACGCACCTGCTCGATCACCTGCGCACCGGCGAACTCCCGGTCCTACGACAGGCGGTGGAGGCAGGACGGGACGCGATCGACGCTCTCCAGCCGCCGTTCCTGCACCTCGCGACGTACCGGATGAACCTGGCGAACCTCCTGGCGATACTCGCCGGCCGTACCCACGACCGGGCCACGGCGAGCGAGGCGGTGCGACTCGGCCGCGAAGCCGTCGAGGCGTTCGCGCCGAACGACCCCGAGCGCGCCCAGGGCCAGTCCATTCTGAGCCGGGCCCTCAGCCTCCTCGGCCGGCTCGACGACGACCTGGAGACGATGCAGGAGGCGGTGCGCGCGGCCGACAACGCCCGCGACGCCACGCCGTACGACCACCCCGCGTACGTGGAGCGCCTGACCGGCCTCGTCAACGCGCTGATGGGGCTGTACCACCGGACGGGGGTCCGGCAGTTCCTCGATCGCGCAGTACGCGCCGCATCGGACGCAGCCGCGTCCGCCCCGCCGGACCACCCCGACCGTGTCAAAGTCCTGACGAACCTGGCCGGAGTGCTGGAGGCCGCGACCCAAGCGGGGGTCACCGGCCTGGATCTGACGCAGGCCGAGCGTTTCGCCCGGAACGCCGTCGAGGCCGCACCGCCGGGCCTTCCCGAGCGCGCCACCCTGCTGTCGAACCTCGGCGACGTGCTCGTGCTGCTGGCCGAACGGACCGGTGACCCGGCCACGGCACGCGAGTGCGTCAGCGTCTACTCGGCGGCCGCCCGCGTCCCCGGCGCCCCGCCGGTGGTCCGCGTCAGGGCGGCGCAGCGTGCCGCGCGATCAGCCCTGCTGGCCGGCCACCGCCATCAGGCGATGGCACTCGCGGAGACCGCTGTCGCGCTGCTGCCGGAGCTGATCGTGCGCGACGTCGAGCGCGCCGACCGTGAACACCGGCTACGCGGCGTGTACGGCCTCGCCTCGACGGCCGCCGCGGCCGCGATCTCGGTCGGCCGCCCAGAGCGCGCGGTCGAACTGCTGGAGCAGGCCAGGGGGCTGATCCTGGCCAGCACGCTCGAAACCCGCAGCGACCTCACCGAACTGCGCACCCTCGCGCCCGACCTGGCCGAGCCGTTCGACGAGCTGCGCCAGGCCGTCAACGCCCTCGACCACGAGGCGACGGCGCTCGGAGGCACCTTCTCGACGGATGAGCTCGGAGCCCGGCTGAGCAGGCTCGCCACTACCCGCGACCACCTCAACCAGCGATGGAGCCGGCTACTGGACCGCATACGGCAACGCGACGGCCTGGAACGCTTCCTCCAACCACCGCCCATCGACGAGCTGTGCGAGCAAGCCGGGTACGGCCCCGTCGTGTACCTCACGGTCCACGAGCAGCAGGGCCACGCGCTGATCGTGCGCGACGAACCCGGCAACGGTGTCCACGCACTCGCGCTCCCCCCGGAGGTCACGGCGGACAGGGTCGTCGCGAAGGTGGACGCCTTCCGTACGGCCCGGGGCACGGCCGTCGACCGCAGCCGCCCGGCCCAGGAGCGCCGGGTCGCGCAACGTCACGTGCTCGACGTCCTCGGGTGGATGTGGGACAACATCACCGAGCCGGTGCTGTCGCACCTCGGCCACACCACCGCGCCCGCCGCGGACGGACCCTGGCCGCGGATCTGGTGGTGCCCTGTCGGAGCGCTCGCCTTCCTGCCGCTCCACGCCGCCGGCCGTCACGCGGCCTCGCCCCGGGTCGACTCGGTGATGGACCGCGTGGTCAGCTCGTACACACCGAGCATCCGGGCGCTTGCCCATGCCCGCAGGCGGCCACCTGAGGAGTCCCCGTCAGCCGTCGTGGTCGCGGTACCGGACGCGCCCGAGAGTCCGCCGATCGACTCCGCGCTGCTCGAAGCCCAAGCCGTGGGCGCGCTCATTCCGGACGTCGCCGTTCTTCCCTCTCCGGGCACCGAAACCGACCACGACTCCGTGATCGAAGCCCTCCGGCGCCACGGCATCGTCCACCTCGCCTGCCACGGCATCGCCAACCGGAGCGATCCCGCCCACAGCCGGCTGATCCTGCACGACCACCTCACCCGCCCGTTGACCCTGCACGACATCACCGAACTACAGCTGGAATCGGCCGAGTTGGCGTACCTGTCCGCCTGCAGCACCACCGACGTCAACCCGCTCCAGGTGGACGAGTCCACCCAGCTCACCGCCGCCTTCCAGCTGGCCGGCTACCGCAACGTCATCGGGACGCTCTGGCCGATCACCGATCAGACCGCCGCCGCCGTCGCACACGACGTCTACGCCGTCCTCACCGGCAACGGCACGTCACCGCCCGTCCTCGACGCCGTCGCCGAGGCGCTCCACCGGGCAACCCGCCGCCAGCGGGACCGGGCACCGGCGGTGCCGACCCGATGGGCCGCATACATCCACTACGGCGTCTGACCGACCCCCGAAGGATCACGCCAGGCCGGCGAGGATGACGGAGAACCGGGTGGGGTCGATTCGAAGAGCCCTTCCAAGGCGGGGCCGCAGGTCCGGTGGAGGCGCCAGGCAGCCGCTCCCCGACGGTGCGACCGGGACCTGAAGGATCTCCGGTGATCTTCTAGCGGGGCAGCACCACGTGGACCAGGTAGGGCAGGACGGCGACGGCCCGCGGGTCCTGGTCGAGCAGGATGGCGGCCGGGGCGTGGCCCTGGGCGCGCAGGGCGTCGAAGGGGCGCGAGCGGGGCGCCTCCGGAGAAGGCCGGACGCCGGCCGGGAGCTCCTGGTCCGGCCGGACGTCGGGCGCGGTCCGGCCGTCGCGTCGGAGCAGGCGGTCGGCGGCCCGGTGGACGGCCTCCGCGCGGGTGGTGCCGGTGGCGATCACGGTGCCCGGGAACGGGTCGAGCCGCAGCGCGCAGGCGTGGACGGCGAGCAGGTGCGACAGGTCGTGCCCGACCGGGACACCGCACTGACGCAGCGGCCCGACCGCGCAGGCCGTGCAGTCGGCCGGATGGCACCCGCCGTCGCAGCGCGGCTCCAGGTCCGCCCGGGGGACCCGGACGCCCGGGGCGGCGAGCCGCTCCGCGAGCAGCGCCTCGCACTGCTGGGCCAGGCCCTCCTCCAGGGCCCCGAGCCAGGTGAGGCCGGCCGCCGCCCCGACCGGGGGCCGGCCGACCGCGGGGACGTCGCCGAGCGGGATGCGGCGGAGTCCGCCCGTCAGCAGGTCCATGCCCCAGACGGCGGGCGCGCCGCGGGGCCCGGTGGGGCGCAGCCGGTCGGCGGCGAGCGCGGCGAGCGCGGTCAGCACGGCGTCCAGACGCTCCTGCTGGGGGTCGCGGGCCGTCCCGGGGAGGTCGCCGCGGACCGCCGCCGCGGCGAGCACCGGATCGGCCGCCGCCCGGGCGAGCAACTCCTCACCGTGGACCTCGGCGCCACCCAGCACGGCGGCGAAGGCTGCCCGGACCCCCGCCTCGGTCGGGGGGTGGGTGAGCTCCTCGGTCGTCATCCTCGGCCGTTCCTCTCCTGGGTCGCTGCCGACAGGTTCGTCGGTTCATGGAAACAGCGGGTGATATGCGGGCGATAAATTCCTGATCTCCGAGCCGGCCGGTACGTCGAACGGACCGGTGTCCGAGGGTCCCTGACCGTCCGAGGGTCCCTGACCGTCCGGTGGCCGCGCCGACCGGGGTGCGGCGTACGCGACGGCCGCCGCGTACCCCGGGGGCACCGCGAGGTCGGCCAGGGTCCATCCGGGCAGGCCGGTCGGGCGCTCGCCGGTCCCGACGTAGGCGAGGGCGGGATCGACCCCGAGGCCGGTGCCGATGCCCTTGAGGTACGCCTCCTTGCGGCACCAGCAGCGGCCGAACGCGGCCAGCCGGTCCGCCGGGGCCGCGAGCCGCGCCAGTTCGGCGGTCTCCCCCGGGTGCAGGGAGTCCGCGAGTTCGTCGGCGACCTCCGGCTCCGGGAGCAGTTCCACGTCCACCCCGACCGGGGTCGGCCCGAAGGCGAACAGCACCAGGTCCCCGCTGTGCGAGAGCGAGAAGTGCAGGTCGGCCCCCGGTACGGCCGGGCGGCCGTGCGGGCCCGCGCAGAGCGGGCAGGGTTCGCGGTCCAGCACCACCTCGGCCGGGTCCACGGCGAGGTAGGCGCCGAGCAGTCGGCGCAGGCCCAGGTGGGCGGCGGCGTACCGGTCGCGCTCGGCGGCGATCCGCAGTTCCGCGTGGCGCCGGCGCTCGGCCGCGTCCAGCACCTGGTGGGCGTCGCCGATCACCGCCCGGTGCTCGCTGACGGCCAACTGCCAGACGTCGGGCAGCTGGTGCGGACGGTACAGGTCGGCGGACAGCGGGCCGGGCGGGACCGGCCGGGGGCGGCGGACGGGTACGCCGGTTGCGCTGCCGGTGGCGGCGGCCGTGGCGCTGTCGAGCAGGGTTGCGGGCATCTGGGCCTCGTAGTCCGGTCGTCGGTGGCCTGCGGCGGGGCGGGGCGGCGCGGTGGTCAGGCGCCGGCCGGGCGGGGGCGGATCTCCAGCGTGCAGCACTTGGCGCTGCCGCCGCCCTTGAGCAGTTCGGACAGGTCCAGCCCGATCGGCCGGAAGCCGCGGGCGCGCAGCTGCTCGGCGACCCCGGTGGCGGCCTCGGGCAGGATCACGTGGTAGCCGTCGCTGACCACGTTGAGGGCGAACACCGCGGCGTCGCCCTCGGTCACCCGGACCGCGTCGGGGAACAGCCGCTCCAGCACCGCCCGGCTGCCCGCGGAGAACGCCTCCGGGTAGTACATGATCTCGTCGCCGTCGAGCACCGCCAGCGCGGTGTCCAGGTGGTAGAAGCGCGGGTCGACCAGCTCCAGGCTGATCACCGGCCGTCCGAAGAACTCCTGGGCCTCGGCGTGGCTCTCGGGGGTGCTGCGGAACCCGGTGCCGGCCAGCAGGCGGCTGCGGGTGACGAGGAAGTCGCCCTCGCCCTCGTTGACGTGGACCGGGTCGTGCACCTCCTGGTAGCCGTTGGCGCGGAACCACTCCAGGTAGGCCGGCCCCTCGGCCGCGCGCTCGGCGTTGCGGAACCTCACCCCGAGGACCTTGCCGTCGACGATCGTCGCCCCGTTCGCCGCGTACACCATGTCCGGGCAGTCCGGCAGCGGCTCGATCAACTCGACGGTGTGGCCGAGCTCCTGGTGGAGCGCCCGGAGCTGTTCCCACTGGGCGACGGCGAGTCCGGCGTCCACCGGCTTGCTGGGGTCCATCCACGGGTTGATGGCGTAGGTGACGTCGAAGTGGGTGGGCCGGCACATCAGGTAGTGGCGGGCCCGGGGCGTACGGGTTCTGACGGTCCGGGGCTGGCTCTGGGTCCGGGGCTGGGTCTGGGTCTGGGTCTGGGTCTGGGTCTGGGTCTGGGTCATGGCGCAACTCTCGATTCGGTGACGGGTCGACCCGCGGTCGGCGGAGGGGGGGTACGGGAGGGGGCCGGTCAGTCGCGGCGCGGGCCGGGCAGGTCGCGGGCGGTGCGCACCGGGCTCGCGAGCAGGAGCAGGCCGGCGGCCAGCAGCACCCCCGCCATGATCCAGATGGTGGGCCGTGCCCCGAGGGCGTCGCCCAGGAAGCCGCCGAGCAGCGCGCCGACCGGGATCGCCCCGTAGCCGATGGTCGAGGTGCTGGCCCGCACCCGGCCGAGCAGCGCGGGCGGGCAGTAGGTCTGCGAGAAGGTGCCCGAGATGACGTTGCCCGCGACCACCCCGCACACGGCGACGCCCCAGGCCAGCGCGCCCACCGCGACCGGCAGTTGCCGCCCGGAGAAGGGCAGCAGGAAGATCAGCGGGGCGACCGTCAGCATGCACGCCAGCAGGCCGTGCGCGGTGCCCAGGCGGCGGGCGATCCGGGCCGCGACGGCCGCACCGGCCAGCCCGCCGACGCTGACCACCGCGAACACGGCGCCGACGGCGCCCGGCGACAGGCCGACCTCGCGGACCAGGAAGACCGTCTGCACGGCCTGGATCCCGTTCAGGGCGAGGTTGGCCAGCATGCTGAAACAGGCGAGGGTGCGCAGGTAGCGGTCGCCCACGACGAACCGCACCCCCTCGGCGATCTCCCGGCCGAGCGCGCGCCGCGCCGCCGGTGCGGGCGGTTCCTCCCGCACCTCCAGGCGGCTCAGGCAGAACAGCGAGACCAGGTAGGAGACCGAGTCCAGGAGCAGGCCGGTGGCGGCGCCGAAGGCCTGGGCGACCAGGCCGGCCACGCCGGGCCCGGCGACGTCGACCGCCGACTCGCCGCCGCGCAGCTTGCCGTTGGCCTCCATCAGGTCGGGGGCCTCCACCACGGAGGGCAGCAGCGCCCCGTACGCGGTGGTGAAGAAGACCTTGGCCGCGCCGGACAGCAGGGCGACCAGCACCACCTGGGTGACCGTCAGCACGCCGCACCAGGCCGCCACCGGCACACTGCCGAACAGCAGCGCGAGCGCCACGTCGCACACCAGCATCACCCGGCGGCGGCGCCAGCGGTCCACCCAGGCACCGGCCGGCAGGCCGATCAGCAGCCAGGGCAGCCAGGCCGCCGCGGTGATCACGCCCATCATCAGCGGGGAGGCGTCCAGGAGGACCACCGCGACCAGGGAGAGCGAGACATGGCCGACGGCGGTGCCGAGGCCGCTGGTGGTCTCCCCCAACCACAGCCTGCGGAAGCGGGGTTCGGCCCACAGGCCCCAGCGGCCACGGTCGGGTGCGGGGGCGGGTGCGGTCTGCTCCGGCGCGGCCGCCGGTGCGCTGGTGGCGGTCATCGCCGCTCTCCCTCGATCGGGGTGGACATCGGGGTGGACGCCGGGGCGTCCGGGACGACGGCCGGGGCAGGAGGGGCGTCCGGGGCGGACAGCCGCTTGGCCACGGCCTCGGCGTACTCGGCGAGCGGACCCGGCCGGGTCAGCGCGCCGTGGGTGCAGGGCAGGCGCAGGTGGTCGAGCTGCCCGGTGACGTGGGAGCGCCAGGCGCTCTCGTAGGGCCAGCCGGTCGGCTTGTCGAGGGTGGCGCCGACGAACAGCGCGTCGCCGTCGAAGACTCCGGGGGTGTGGGCCCGCTGCAGCGCCTGGTGGTCGGCGAAGACCTCGGGCAGCGCCGACGCGGCCGGTCCGAGCATCGCCGCCAGCGCCTCCTGCCCGGTGGCGTCCAGGCCGAGCGAGGCGAGCAGGTCCGCCCAGTCGTCCCGAGGCTCGGCCGGGTCGGGCTCGGCCGGGTCGGGCTCGGCCAGGAACCCGGCGATCTCCGCCGTCGGGTAGCCGTCGACCAGGGTCAGCGAGCCGACCTCCGCTCCCTCCGCGCGGAGCCGGACCGCCATCGCGTGGGCGACGACCGCGCCGAAGGACCAGCCGAGCAGGTGGTACGGCCCGGACGGCTGGACGGCGCGGACCTCGCGCAGGTAGTGCGCGGCCATCGCGTCGACACTGTCGGGCGTCTCGGCCCGCAGGCCGGGGGCCTGGAGGCCGTACACCGGGTGGGCGGCCTCCAGGTGGCGCAGCAGACCGGAGTAGACCCAGCTGATGCCGGCGGCCGGGTGCACGCAGAACAGCGGGGCGGCGGCGCCGCCGGTGCGCAGCGGCAGCAGCACGTCGAGCGCGTCCTGCGGGCGTTCCGCGTCGGCTTCCAGCCGGGCGGCCAGTCCGGCCGGCGTGGGGCACTCGAAGAGCGTGCGGATGCCGAGGTCGGCGCCGAGCACCGCCCGCACCCGGCTGAGCAGCCTGGTCGCCAGCAGCGAGTGGCCGCCGAGGTCGAAGAAGCCGTCGTCGACCGAGACCGTGTCCAGTCCGAGGGCCTCGGCGAAGAGTCCGCAGAGCAGTTCCTCGCGCGGGGTGCGCGGCAGGCGGCCGGCCGTGCCGCCGAACCGGGGCTGCGGCAGGGCCTTGCGGTCGAGCTTGCCGTTGGCGTTCAGCGGCAGCGCGTCGATCGTCATCACGGTCGCCGGGACCATGTAGGCGGGCAGCAGCCCGGCGACGAAGGCGCGGACCTCGGCGCCGTCGGCGCCGCCGGTCGCGTAGCCGACCAGCCGGTCCTGGTGGGCCACCACCACGGCCTGAGCCACCCCGGGGTGGCGGGTCAGTGCGGCCTCGACCTCGCCGAGTTCGATCCGGAAGCCGCGGATCTTCACCTGGTCGTCGGTGCGGCCCAGGTACTCCAGCAGGCCGTCCTCCCGGCGGCGCACCAGGTCACCGGTGCGGTACATCCGCTCACCGGCCGCGAACGGGCAGGCGACGAAGCGCTCGGCGGTCAGGGCCGGGCGGCCCAGGTAGCCGCGGGCCTGGCCGGTGCCGGCCACGTACAACTCGCCCGGCACGCCCACCGGGACGGGCTCCAACCGGCCGTCCAGCACGTACACCCGGGTGTCGTCCAACGGGGCACCGATCGGCACCCGGCCGGTGCCGAGGTCGGGAAGGGTGACGGCGTGCGCGGTGGCGGCCGTGGTGATCTCGGTCGGGCCGTACAGGTTGCGGACCGACAGCCGGGGGTGGCGTTCCAGCACGCGCCGCATGGTGGCGGCCGACGCGGTGTCACCGCCGGTGGCGAGGACCCGCAGGTCGGCGAAGGTCTCCGGCGCCTCCTCGGCGACCAGGTCGAACAGGCCCTTGGTGAGGAAGAGCGAGGTCACCCGGTGCCGTTCCACGGCGGCGCGCAGGCGGGCCGGGTCGAGGTCGCCGGGCGGGGCGACGACGACCGCGCCGCCGGACAGCAGCGGCACCCACAGCTCGTAGGTGGCCGCGTCGAAGGCGTGCGGGGAGTGCAGCAGCATCCGGTCGGGCTGCTCCCCGGTCCAGCGGTGGTCGGTGGCGAAGGCGGCCACGTCGTGGTGGGTGATCGCGACGCCCTTGGGCAGGCCGGTCGAGCCGGAGGTGTACATCACGTAGGCGAGCTGCTCCGGGTGCACCGCCGGAAGCGCGGACCCGTCGTCGGCGAGGGTGTCGGAGGGCCGGACCACCCGCACGCCGGTGTCGAAGCCCAGCTCCGTACGGTCCGTCAGCAGCACCCCCGCACCGGTCTCGGCCAGCACCCAGGCCAGCCGCTCCGGCGGCAGCGTCGCGTGCAGCGGCACATACACCCCGCCCGCCCGCACGACCGCCAGCGTGGCCACCACCACGTCCACCGACCGCTCCAGCAGCATCGCCACCGGCGACTCCGCCCCCACCCCCAGCCCCACCAGCCGCCGGGCCAGCCGCCCCGAGAGACGGTCCAACTCCCGGTAGGTGTAGGACACTTCGTCCGAGACCACGGCCACCGCATCCGGCGTCCGGGCCACCTGCGCCGCGAACGCCGCCGGCAGCGACACCGCCGGCACCCCCCGCGCGGTGGCGTTCCACCCCACCAGCAACCGCTCCCGCTCCACCCCACCCAGCAGGTCCACCGCCCCGATCCGCACCCCCGGATCCGCCGCCACCTCCCCCAGCAACCGCACCAGACCCGCCGCCAACCGCTCCACCGTCGACCGGTCGAACAGGTCGACGGCGAAGTCCAGCGCGCCGTCGAGTCCGTCGGGGGCGCCCTCCTCGGTGAAGGACTCCGCCATGATCAGGTTGAGGTCGAACTTGGCGGAGCGGACGCCGAGCGGCTCGGGCACGGCGGTGAGTCCGGCGAGCCGCAGCTCGGCCTCCTCGTTGTTCTGCAGGGTCAGCATGACCTGGAACAGCGGGTGCCTGGTCATCGAGCGGGCCGGGTTGAGCTCCTCGACCAGACGGTCGAAGGGCACGTCCTCGTGGGAGTGGGCGTTCAGCTGCACCTCCCGTACCCGGGACAGCAGTTCGGCGAACCGCGGGTCCCCCGAGGTGTCGGTGCGCAGCACCAGGGTGTTGACGAAGAACCCGACCAGGTCGTCCAGCGCCTCGTCGGAACGCCCCGCCGTCACCGACCCGACCGGGACATCCGTCCCGGCCCCGAACCTGGTCAGCAGCGCGGCCAGCGCCGCCTGCAGCACCATGAACAGCGTGACCCGCTGCGAACGCGCCAACTCCGCCAGCGCAGCGTGGAGTTCGGTGTCCAGGGCGAGGGTGACGCGTTCGGCGCGCCGGTCCCCTCCGGTGGCGGGGCGCGCCTGGGCGTAGGGCAGCGTCAGCTCCTCGGGGCTGCCGGCCAGGGTCTGCTTCCAGTGGGCGAGCTGACGGGCGGCCAGGCTGTCCGGGTCGTCCTCGGCGCCGAGCAGGTCGCGCTGCCAGAGCGCGTAGTCGGCGTACTGCACCGGCAGCGGCGCCCAGTCGGGCGCCTCCCCCGCGCACCGGGCCGCGTAGGCGGCCGTGAGGTCGCGCAGCAGCGGCGCCATCGACCAGCCGTCGCCGGCGATGTGGTGCAGCACCACCAGCAGCACGTGCTCGCGCTCGCCGAGCTCGAACAGGCTGGCGCGCAGGGGCAGTTCACCGGCCAGGTCGAAGGGCCGCCAGGCGGCCGCGGCCAGCACCCCGGCCAGGTCCGCCGCCAGGCACTCCAGCACGTCGAGCCGCAGCCGGACGCCCTCGGCCGGGCGGACCTGCTGGCACGGCACTCCGTCGGTCTCGCCGACCACGGTGCGCAGGCTCTCGTGCCGGACCACCACGTCGGTGAGCGCGGCCCGCAGCGCCGCACGGTCGAGCCGGCCGTGCAGCCGCAGCGCGAACGGCAGGTTGTACTGGGCGCTCGGGCCCTGGATCCGGTCCAGCAGCCACATCCGCTGCTGGGCGAAGGAGAGCGGCAGGGTGTCCGGGCGCGGGCGGGCGGCGAGCGCGGTGCGGCCGCCGGCCGCGGTGTCCAGCCGGGCCGCGAGCTGGGCCACGGTGGGCGCGTCGAAGACCTCGCGCAGCTCCAGTTCCGCCCCGAGCACCGTCCTGATGCGGCTGATCAGCCGGGTGGCGAGCAGCGAGTGCCCGCCGAGGTCGAAGAAGCCGTCGTCGACCGAGACCGCGACCGGATCCAGCCCGAGGACCTCGGCGAAGAGCCCGCAGAGCAGTTCCTCCCGCAGGTCGCGCGGCGGACGGCCGGCGCCCCGGGCGGGGAGCACGGGCCGCGGCAGCGCCCTGCGGTCGAGCTTGCCGTTGGGGGTCACCGGCAGCGCGTCGATGACCACCAGGGCGGCCGGCACCATGTACTCGGGCAGCCGGGCGGCCAGGTGGGCGCGCAGCGCGGCGGTGTCCACGGCGTCGTCCCCGCCGCCGTCCCCGCCGTCCCCGCCGTCCTGCGGCACCACGTACCCGACCAGGCGCTGGTCCCCGGGAGTGTCCTCGCGCAGCACCACGACGGCGTGCGCGACCAGCGGGTGACCGGCCAGGGTGTTCTCGATCTCGCCGAGTTCGACCCGCAGGCCGCGGATCTTCACCTGGTCGTCGGCGCGGCCGAGGAAGAGCAGCGCGCCGTCCCGGCCCCAGCGGGCCACGTCGCCGGTGCGGTACATCCGGCTGCCGGCCGGGCCGTACGGGTCGGCGACGAAGCGCTCGGCGGTCAGCCCGGGGCGGTTCAGGTAGCCGCGGGCCAGCTGGTCGCCCGCGAGATAGAGGTCGCCGGGCACGCCCGGGGGCACCGGGCGCAGGTCCGCGTCCAGGACGTGGACCCGGGTGTTCCACACCGGCCGGCCGATCGGCACGTGCGGGTTGTCGGTGTCGTGCCGGCACGGCCAGGCGGTGACGTCGACGGAGGCCTCGGTGGGCCCGTAGAGGTTGTGCAGCGGCACGTCGAGCAGGGCGAGGAAGCGGTCCCGCAGGTCGGCGGGCAGGGCCTCGCCGCTGCAGAACACCGCGCGCAGCCCGGTGCAGTCGGCCGCCGCGGGCTCCTGCACGAAGACCTGGAGCATCGACGGCACGAAGTGGGTGACGGTGATCCGCTCGCGCCGGATCAGTTCCGCCAGGTAGGCCGGGTCGCGGTGGCCGCCGGGGCGGGCGAGCACCATGGTGGCGCCCTCCAGCAGCGGCCAGAAGAACTCCCAGACGGAGACGTCGAAGCCGAACGGCGTCTTCTGGAGCACCCGGTCGGCCGCGGTGAGGCGGTACTCGTGCTGCATCCAGGCCAGCCGGTTGACGATGCCCAGGTGCGGCACGGCCACGCCCTTGGGCTTGCCGGTCGAGCCGGAGGTGTAGATCACGTACGCGGGGTGGGCGGGCAGCAGCGGGGCCGGGCGGTCCGCGTCGGTGACCGGCGCGGCGGAGTGGGCGGACAGGTCGAGGTCCTCGTAGCGCAGCACCCCGGCGGTGCCGGCCGGGACGGCCGCGCCGCTCGCACCGGTGGTGAGCACCATGGCCGGGGCGGCGTCGGACAGCATGTGGCCGATCCGGTCGGCCGGGTACTCGGGGTCGACCGGCAGGTAGGCCGCGCCGGTCTTGAGGACGGCGAGCAGCGAGACCACCAGGCCGAGCGAGCGCTCCATGACCAGGGCGACGGTGCGCTCCGGGCCGGCGCCCAGGCCCAGCAGCAGCCGGGCCAGCCGGTTGGCGCGGGCGTCCAGTTCGGCGTGGTCGAGCCGCTCGTCGCCGCAGACCACGGCGGGGTGCCCGGGGGTGCGGGCGGCCTGCGCCGCGAGCAGGGCGGGCAGGGTGGCGGGGGTGACCGGGGCCGCGGTGTCGTTCCAGTCCTCCAGGACGCGGCGCCGCTGGGCCTCGTCGAGGATCTCGACGGTCGCCACCGGGCGCTCCGGGTCGGCGGCGACGCCGGCCAGCAGCCGGACCAGGGCGGCGGCGAGGTCCCGGGCGGTCTCCGGGTCGAACAGGTCGGCCGCGTACTCCAGGACGCCGCCGACCCCGGTCGGCCGTCCGTCGGCACCGTGCCGCTCGGCCAGGTTGAGGGTCAGGTCGAAGGCCGTGGAGGAGAACTCGGTGGGCTCGAACTCCGCGCTCACGCCGGGGAATTCGAGGGTGGCGCCGGTGGTGTTGTTGAACGCCAGCATCGCCTGGAAGAGCGGGTGGCGGCCGGTCGCGCGGGCCGGGTTGAGCTCCTCGACCAGGCGCTCGAAGGGGACGTCCTGGTGGGCGTAGGCGGCCAGGCTGGCGGCCCGGACCCGGGCCAGCAGCTCCGCGAAACCGGGGCGGCCGGACAGGTCGACGCGCAGCACCAGGGTGTTGGCGAAGAAGCCGACCAGGCCGCCGAGGGCGTCGTCCGCGCGGCCCTCGACGGGTGCGCCGAGCGGGATGTCCTCGCCGGCGCCGAAGCGGCCGAGCACCGCGGCGAACGCGGCCTGGAACAGCATGAACGGGGTGACGTGGTGGGTGCGCGCCAGCACCGTCAGCCGCTCGTACAGCTCGGGGTCCAGTTCGACCGGGACGCTCCCGCCCCGGTAGGAGGCGACGGCGGGGTGCGGCCGGTCGGTGGGCAGCGCCAGTTCGTCCGGCAGACCTGCCAGGGCCTGGCGCCAGAAGCCGAGCTGACGGGAGAGCAGACTGTCCGGGTCGGCGGCGTCGCCGAGCAGGTCGCGCTGCCAGAGGGTGTAGTCGGCGTACTGGACCGGCAGCGCGGCCCACCCGGGGGCGCCGCCGGCCAGCCGGGCGCGGTAGGCGGTGGCGAGGTCGTCGAAGAGCGGGCTCAGCGAGGCGCCGTCCCCGGCGATGTGGTGCACGACCAGGACCAGGACGTGGTCCTCGGTGCCCCGCGGGATCAGGTAGGCGTGCAGCGGCACGTCGGCGGCCAGGTCGAAGACGTGGCCGGCGGCCTCGGCGACGGTGCGCTCGCCGACGGTGAGCAGCGGACCGGCCGGGGCGTCCAGCACCTGCTGGTACGGCTCGCCGGCGACCGGGCGGACGACGGTGCGCAGCGCCTCGTGGCGCAGCACCACGTCGTGCAGGGCGCGGTCGAGGGCCCCGGCGTCCAGTGGGCCGCGCAGCCGCAGGGCCAGCGAGATGTTGTGCATCGGGCTGGGGCCTTCGAGCTGGCCGATGAACCAGAGCCGCTGCTGGGCGGAGGAGAGCGGCAGCCGCTCCGGGCGGTCGGCGCGGCGCAGGGCGGGCCGGGCCGAGGGGGTGGCGAGCCGTTGGGCGAGCTCGGCGACGGTGGGGGCCTGGAAGAGGTCCGGGATGGTGACCTCGGCGCCCAGGACGGTGCGGATCCGGGTGACCAGGCGGCTGGCCAGCAGGGAGTGGCCACCGAGGACGAAGAAGTCGTCGTCGACGGTGATCGAGTCGCGGCCGAAGACGCCGGCGAACAGGGAGCAGAGGATCTGTTCCTGCGGGGTGCGCGGGGCGCGGCCGCGGCCCTCGGTGACCAGGGGCGGCTCGGGCAGCGCTCGGCGGTCGACCTTGCCGTTGGCGTTCAGCGGCAGGGTGTCGACCACCATGACGTGCGGGACCATGTAGCCGGGCAGCCGGTCCCCCGCGTGGGCGCGCAGCTCGGCCGCCAGGTCCGGCCGTTGGCCGTCGGGGGCGCAGTGGTCGGGGGTGCGGTGGTCGGGGGTGTAGTGATCGGGGGTGCAGTAGGCGACCAGGCGCTTGTCGCCGTCCTCGGTGCGCACCACGACGACGACCTGGCCGACGCCGGGGTGGCGGCCGAGGACGGCCTCGACCTCGCCGAGTTCGATCCGGAAGCCGCGGATCTTCACCTGGTCGTCGGTGCGGCCCAGGTACTCCAGCAGGCCGTCCTCCCTGCGGCGCACCAGGTCGCCGGTGCGGTACATCCGCTCGCCGGCCGCGAACGGGCAGGCGACGAAGCGCTCGGCGGTCAGGGCGGGGCGGTTGAGGTAGCCGCGGGCCTGGCCGGTGCCGGCCACGTACAACTCGCCCGGCACGCCCACCGGGACGGGCTCCAACCGCCCGTCCAGCACGTACACCCGGGTGTCGTCCAACGGGGCACCGATCGGCACCCGGCCCGCGGTGTCGGCGGTGGTGATGCGGTGGAAGGCGGCGAAGGTGGTGGTCTCGGTGGGGCCGTAGCCGTTGCCGAGCGTCACCTCCGGGCAGGCGTCGAGGACCCGGCGGACCATCGCCGGGGCGGCGGCGTCACCGCCGGTGGTGACCGCACGCAGCCCGGCGAAGGTCTCCGGTGCCTCCTCGGCGACCAGGTCGAACAGGCCCTTGGTGAGCCAGAGGGCGGTGACGCCGTGGCGCTCGACCACCGCGCGCAGGCGGGCCGGGTCGAGGTCGCCGGGCGGGGCGACGACGACCGCGCCGCCGGACAGCAGCGGCACCCACAGCTCGTAGGTAGCGGCGTCGAAGGCGTGCGGGGAGTGCAGCAGGATGCGCCGGTGGTGCTCGGTCCAGCGGTGGTCGGTGGCGAGGGTGACGACGTCGTGGTGGGTGATCGCGACGCCCTTGGGCAGGCCGGTCGAGCCGGAGGTGTACATCACGTAGGCGAGCTGCTCCGGGTGCACTGACGGAAGAAGCGCGGACCCGTCGTCGGCGAGGGCGTCCGAGGGCCGGACCACCTGCACGCCGGACTCGAAGCCCAGCTCGGTACGGTCCGTCAGCAGCACCCCCGCACCGGTCTCGGCCAGCACCCAGGCCAGCCGCTCCGGCGGCAGCGTCGCGTGCAACGGCACATACACCCCGCCCGCCCGCACGACCGCCAGCGTGGCCACCACCACGTCCACCGACCGCTCCAGCAGCATCGCCACCGGCGACTCCGCCTCCACGCCCAACCCCACCAGCCGCCGGGCCAGCCGCTCCGAGAGACGGTCCAACTCCCGGTAGGAGTAGGACACTTCGTCCGAGACCACGGCCACCGCATCCGGCGTCCGGGCCACCTGCGCCGCGAACGCCGCCGGCAGCGACACCGCCGGCACCCCCCGCGCGGTGTCGTTCCACCCCACCAGCAACCGCTCCCGCTCCACCCCACCCAGCAGGTCCACGGCACCGATCCGCACCCCCGGATCCGCCGCCACCTCCCCCAGCAACCGCACCAGAGCCGCCGCCAACCGCTCCACCGTCGACCGGTCGAACAGGTCGACGGAGTACTCGACGGAGCCGGTGAGCCCGTTCGGGGCGCCGTCCGCCGTGAGGGCCTCGGTCATGCCGATGTTGAGGTCGAACTTGGCGACCCTGATCCCGAGCGGCTCGCCGTCCGCGGTCAGCCCGGGCAGGTCGAGGCGGGCCTCCTCGTTGTTCTGCAGGACGAACATCACCTGGAACAGCGGGTGCCGGGCCGTGGAGCGGGCCGGGTTGAGCTCCTCGACCAGACGGTCGAAGGGCACGTCCTCGTGGGAGTGGGCGTCCAGCTGCACCTCCCGGACCCGGGACAGCAGTTCGGCGAACCGCGGGTCCCCCGAGGTGTCGGTGCGCAGCACCAGCGTGTTGACGAAGAACCCGACCAGGTCGTCCAGCGCCTCGTCGGAACGCCCCGCCGTCACCGACCCGACCGGCACGTCCGTCCCGGCCCCGAACCTGGTCAGCACCGCGGCCAGCGACGCCTGCAGCACCATGAACAGCGTGACCCGCTGCGAACGCGCCAACTCCGCCAGCGCGGCGTGCAGTTCGGGTTCGATCCGGAACGGCAGCGCGTCGGCCCGGGCGCTCAGAGTGTGCGGCCGGGGGCGGTCGAAGGGCAGCGTCAGCTCCTCGGGGCTGCCGGCCAGGACCTCCTTCCAGTGGGCGAGTTGCTGCGACAGCAGGCTCTCGGGGTCGCTGTCCTCGCCGAGGACTTCGCGCTGCCAGAGCGCGTAGTCGGCGTACTGCACCGGCAGCGGCGCCCAGCCGGGCGCCTCGCCCGCGCGGCGGGCGGTGTACGCGGTGGCGAGGTCGCGCAGGAACGGGCCCTGCGACCAGCCGTCGCCGGCGATGTGGTGCAGCACCACCAGCAGCACGTGCTCGCGCTCGCCGAGCTCGAACAGGGTGATCCGGACGGGGAGTTCGCCGCTCAGGTCGAAGGCCCGGGCGGACGCCGAGTCGAGCAGGGCGGGGTAGCCCGCCGGGTCGGCGGTGCAGTCGACGACGTCGAGGACGAGATCCGCGGCCGCGGTGCCCACCGGTACCACCCGGGGCTCGGGGACCCCCGCGGCGGCCGGGAAGACCGTCCGCAGGGCCTCGTGCCGGGTGACCACGTCCACGGCCGCCTCCCGCAGGGCGCCCCGGTCCAGTTCGCCGTGCAGTCGCAGGGCGAACGGCAGGTTGTAGAGCGGGCCGGGCCCCTCGATCTGGTCGACCAGCCACAGGCGCTGCTGCGCAAACGAAACCGGGATCACGGATCTGTCCTTACGTCACTGTGCGGGAGGGGTCACGCCGGGAGGACGGCGGGCAGGGCGCCGGCGGGCAGGGCCGCCGGCGCGACACCGGGGCGGCAGGCGAGGAGGTCGACGGGCTCGCCCATCACGACGGCGATCTTGCGGTCGCCCGTGAAGGGGTCGCGGCCGTGCGAGGTCGAGACGTTGTCGACCAGGAGCAGGTCGCCCCGCTGCCACGGCTCCCGTACGGTGGCCTCCTCGTAGGCCCGGTTGATGCCCGCCACCTCGTCCTCGGTGAGCGGGACGCCGTCGCCGATGCCGGTGTTGAAGGGCAGGCCGTCCGGGCCGAACTCCTCGGTGAGGGCCTCACGGATGACCGGGTCCAGCGACCACTCGCTCCAGAAGGCCATGTGGTTGAACCAGACCTCCTCGCCGGTGCCCGGGTGGACGACGGTGCCGGGGCGCAGCTGGCGGGTGCGCAGCCGGCCGTCCTCCTGCCACTCCCAGCCGATGTGGTTCTCGGTGCAGTAGGCCTCGACCGCGGCCGGGTCCTCGGTGGCGAAGGCGGTGCGCCAGTCCAGCGAGACGTACTCGGAGTAGGTGCGGGTGAGGGTCCAGCCGGTGGCGCGGACCCGCTCCAGGACCGTGGCCGGGAGGTTGGCCAGGACCTTGCGGCAGTCCGCGACCGGGGTGGCGCCGCCCTCGGCGGGGGCGATCAGGCAGGCGAACAGCAGCAGCCCCGGGAAGGTGAGGGTGTAGCTGTTCTCGTTGTGCATCCGGATCGCCTGGTTCGGCGGCAGGTCGGTGGAGGAGGCGACGCCGTTGCCGAAGTCGCTGCGCGGGGTGGCCTTCTCCCGGTACGGGGTGGGGTTGGGGAGCAGGACGTCGCGGACCGCGGCGACGTCCTCGCTGGTGGCCACCGGCAGGCCGCGCAGGAAGACCGCGCCGTGCTCGGCGAGCGCCTGCGCGATCTGCCGGTGGTGCTCGCGCAGCCAGCCGACGGCCGCGGTCATGCTGTCGATGCCGGGGATCCGGGTCAGCGCCGGGCGGCCCGGCTCGATCTCCCAGTGGAGTGTCTGCGCCATCGTCCCGGGCCCTCAGCCGGCCAGCGCGGCGACGAGGCTCGCCGGGCGGATGTCGGTCCAGTTCTCCTCGATGTGGGCGAGGCAGGCCTGGCGGGTGTCCTCACCGAAGACGGCCGTCCAGCCGGCCGGGACGTCGATCCAGCTCGGCCAGAGCGAGTGCTGGTTCTCCTCGTTGACCAGGACCTGATAGGTGCTGTTCTCGTCCTCGAAGGGGTTCGACATGGGTGGTTCCTCCGTCGGGTGGGCGTGCGATGCACGGTGGACTGGTGGTGGGTGGGGTGGGGCGGACGGACGGGCGCGGTGCCCGCGGGGCGGGCGGGCCGTCCGGGTGCCTCCAAGCTATCGGCGGGATCCGCCGCCGCCCGGCAGGAATTCCGGCAGCTGGGCGGAAGTTCAGCGGGCGATCAGGCGCACCGGGAAGCGGTCCAGGCCGAAGTTGATGATCGAGCGGTTGTACTGCACCGGGCCGGTCTGCTCGATCCGCTCGACCCGCGACAGCACGGCCTCGAACAGGGCGGTCAGCTCGGACTTGGCCAGCGGCGCGCCGATGCAGTAGTGGGCGCCGAGCCCGAGCGCCAGGTGCCGGTTGGGGGACCGGTCGAGCAGGATGTCGTGCGGGCGGTCGAAGACGGCCGGGTCGCGGTTGGCGGCCCAGGTCCAGACGACCACCCGCTCGCCCTTGCGGATCGGTTGGCCGCCGAGTTCGGTGTCCCGGGCGGCGACCCGCAGGGTGTGCAGGCCGACCGAGGTCCAGCGCAGCAGTTCGTCCAGTGCGGCGCCCATCTCGGCCCGGCCGCTCCGCAGGTCCTCCCAGAGCCGGGGGCGCTGGACGACGGCGAGCAGGCCCATCACGGCCGTGTGGCGGACCGTCTGCACGCCGCCGACCACGATGTTGTCCAGGTTGAGCACGACGTCCTCGACCGGCAGCAGCCGGCCGGCGACCCGGTAGGTGGCCATCTTGCTGATCAGGTCGTCGCGCGGGTCGGCCCGGCGCTTCATCACCTGGTGCATCAGGTACGGGATGAGCCGCTGGTGGCCGGCCCGGCGCTCCTCGGCGGTACGGCCCAGGAAGGCGTCGTCGCAGACCTTGACGACCATCTCGCGGTCCTGCTCGGGGACGTCCAGCAGGTCGCACATCACGGTCAGCGGCAGCGGGGCGACCACGTCGACCAGGTCGACCTCGCCCTGCCGCACCGCCCCGTCGACGATCCGGTTCGCCAGGTCGACGATCCCGGCCCGGGTGCCGCGCACCCCGCTCGGCGAGAAGAACGGGACGACGGGGGCGCGCAGTTCGCGGTGGCGGGGCGGATCGGTCAGGGCCATCATCCGGCCGGCGCCGACCGGCGTGTTGCCGGCGCCCGCTCCGAGCAGCGAGCCCTCCTCGGAGCTGTAGGTGGCGGTGTCCTTGAGGACCTCCGCGGCCAGGTCGTAGGAGAGCACCGACCAGACCGGTCCGTCGGTCGCGGTCTGCGAGCGCTGCACCGGGGCGGCGCTGCGCAGCCCGTCGACCAGTTCCGGGACGTCGGGGCGCTCCCACAGGGCGGGGTCGCTCAGGTCGGGGGCCGACGGTGCGGCCGGGGCGGGGATCAGATCGAGAGCGGGCGCAGCCACGGCTCCTCCTTGCCGGTACGGGCGGGCTCGCGCCCGATGATCGAGGTCAGGACGTCCACCGGGCCGGGCTGTTCCACGGTCGCCAGCAGGTGGCCGCCGGGGACGACGGCGAGGCCGAAGTCCCCGCTGGTGTGCCGCGCCCAGCCGGCCAGCCGGGGGGCGTCGAGCATCGGGTCGGCGTCCCCGGCGATCGCGTAGAGGTCGGCGGCGAGCGGCGGCCCGGCGCGGTGCCGGTAGGTGTCGCGGACGGTCAGGTCGGCGCGGATGGCGCGCAGTGCGAGCTCCCTCAACTCCGGTTCTGCTTCGACGAGTTCGCCCATGCCGGCCAGGCGCAGCAGGTCCTCGGCGGTGCACTGGGGCGGGGTCGGGCCGGCCCAGTCGCCGGGCGGCGAGGCCGAGGCGGCGATCACCGCGTCCGGGCGCTGCCCGGCGGGCAGGGCCCGGGCCACCTCGTAGGCGAGCAGCGAGCCGAAGCTCTGCCCGTAGAAGCCGAACCGGCCGTGCAGGTGCGGGCGCAGGGCCTCGACGACGTCGGCGACCAGCCGGTCGAAGTCGGCGGGCATCGGCTGGCGCCCGCGGCCGCCACGGGCGGGCATCCGCAGCGCCCAGACCTCGGCTGCCGGGGCCAGCGCGTGGCCGAGCGGGGTGAAGGCGGTGGCGTCGCCGCCGGCGTGCGGGAAGCAGAACAGCCGGTACGGGTCGTGCTGCTGCGGGGCCGGCACGAACAGCCAGTCGCCCTCGATCCGGGGGCGGGGGGCGGTCACCGGGCGCCCGCCCCGCTGCCGACCAGGGCCGGGCGGCGCGGCGCGCCGGCGCGGGTGGCCCGGCGCACCGCCTCGGTGAAGTCGGCGAGGTCGCGGGAGTCGAGCAGGTGGCGCAGCTGGATCTCGATGCCCAGTGCGCGGCGCAGCAGGTGGGTGACCCGGAGCGCGGCGAGCGAGTGCCCGCCGAGGCCGAGGAAGTCGTCGTCGGGACGCAGGTCGGTGCGGCCCAGGACGGTCCGCCACACCTCGGCGACCTGCTCGGCGACCTCGTCGGCCGGGCTCGTCGGGTCGGCCGGGGCGGCGGACTCCCGCTGCGGGCGGGGCGCGGGCAGGGCGGCGTGGTCGACCTTGCCGTTCGGGGTGAGCGGCAGGGCGTCCAGGACGACCACGGCGGCCGGGACGAGGTGCGCGGGCAGCAGGGTCCGGACGTGGGCGAGGACGGCGTCGGCGTCCGGCGCCCCGGGCCCGGTGGTGGTGACGTAGCCGACCAGCTGCTGGTCTCCGTGCTCGGTGCGGTGGACCGTGACGGCCGCCGCGGGCACCTGCGGGTGACGGGTGAGGGCGGCCTCGATCTCGCCGGGCTCGATCCGGAAGCCGCGCAGCTTGACCTGCCGGTCGGCCCGGCCGCCGAAGCGCAGGGTGCCGTCCTCGGCGTACCGGGCGAGGTCGCCGGTGCGGTACATCCGGGCGCCGGGGGTGAACGGGGAGGCGACGAACCGCTCGGCGGTCAGGGCGGACCGGCGCAGGTAGCCGTGGGCGAGGCCGGGCCCCTCGACGTACAGCTCGCCGGTGGCGCCGGCGGTGACCGGGCGCAGCCGCTCGTCCAGCAGGTGCAGGCCGACGCCGGGCAGCGGGCCGCCGAGGTGCGGCGCCGTGCCGGCGATCCGGGTGGCGGTGGAGTCGACCGTGCACTCGGTGGGCCCGTACAGGTTGAGGGCGTCGAGGCCGCCGGAGACCAGCTCCGTCCAGGTGCGCTCGGGCACCGGCTCGCCGCCCATGAACAGGCGCACCCGGCGGGCGCCGAACGGCTCGCGCAGCAGTTCCCAGTGCGAGGGGGTGAGGTCCAGGTCGGTCACGCCGTGCTCGTCGAGCACGGCGACCAGCCGGGCCGGGTCGGTGCGGGTCTCCCGGTCGATCACCACGACGGTGTCGCCGCGGCACACCCGGGCCCACTGCTGCACCGAGGCGTCGAAGGAGACGCTGGCGCTCCAGCCGACCACCCCCGGCTCGGCCCGGTAGAGGTCGAGCCCGGCCAGGCCGGCGAGCAGCGCGGCGACCCCGCCGCGGGTGGCCTGGACGCCCTTGGGGGTGCCGGTGGAGCCGGAGGTGTGGATGACGTAGGCGGCGTCCCGCGCGGTGGTCGCGGTGTCGGGGCCGACCGGGCCGGTGGCGTCCGGGGCGAGCACCGGCACGTCCTCGGCCAGCGGCACCCGGCCGTGGCCGGCCGTCAGGAGGAGGGAGATGCCGGCGTCGCCGGCCATGAAGGCGAGCCGCTCCGCCGGGTAGTCCGGGTCGAGCGGCACGTAGGCCGCGCCGGCGCGCCAGACCGCGAGCAGGGCGACCAGCAGGTCGGTGGTCCGGGGCAGGTGGACACCGACCCGGTCGCCGCGGCCGATGCCGTGGGCGCGCAGCGCGCCGGCCAGGGCGGCGGTGCGCGCGGCCAGCTCGGCGAAGGTCAGCGCGCCGTCGGTGCCGCGCACGGCGGTCCGCCCGGGGGCGGCCTCGGCGGCGGCCAGGAACGCGGCGAGCGGGTCGATGTGGCTGGTGGTCATGCGGGGTGCTTCCTCTCGGGCGGGGTGCGGGTGCGAGTTCGGGTGCGGGTTCGGTGCGGGGCGGCGGGGCACGGGGCCGGCCGCAGGGCCCGTGGGACTGCTGGTGGGGCCGCTCATCCGGCGGCCGCCGGCGCGGCGGTCACGGCCGCGTCCAGTTCGGCCAGGGCCGCCGCGTAGGCGTCGATGAAGGTCTCGGCGAGCGCGTCCGGCACCACGGACCGCTGGTGGTCCACGGCCAGCAGCACGCGGTCGGAGACCGGGTCCTGGATCAGCGAGGCGCCGAAGGCGAAGCTGTTGGGCTCGTGCCGCATGGTCGGCTCGCAGCCGATCCGGCCGTCCACGATCCGGGCGTCGCTCAGCTGCCCGAGCGCGTGGAATCGCAGGAAACCGAACTGGCTGTCCAGCCGGGTGCCGGCCATCAGCCGGGCCAACCGGGCGATCGGGACGCGGCGGTGCGGCATCATCTCCAGCTCCTCCCGGTGCACGGCGCGCACCAGGGCGAGCGGGTCACCCTCGACGGGCTCGGCGACCAGCGGCACGGTGTTGAGGAACAGCCCGTACACCTCGGTGCCGCCCCGGCGCTCCAGCCGGCCGTTCATGGCCAGTCCGGTGGTGACCCGATCGCGGCCGGTGATCCGCTGGAGCGCCCGCAGGTGGGCGGCGAGCGCCACCGACTTGACCGGGACGGCGGCCGCGTCGGCCACCCGGCGCAGTTGGCCGGGGGCGTCGGGCAGGACGCGTTCCACCGTGCGGGCCAACTCGTGGGTGGAGCCCGCGCCCTCCCAGAGCACGCCGCTGACGCCGTCGAGCTTGGCGCGCCAGTAGTCGAGCGCCTCGGGGTCGTCGGCGGCCTCCCGTTCGACCGCGACGAAGTCGCGGAAGGCGGAACCGGGCGGCGCGGCCGGCGGGGCGCCCGGGTCGGCGGCCAGCGCGGTGTGCCGCTCCAGGAGTTCGGTGAGCAGCGAGGTGAAGCTCCAGCCGTCCAGGATGGCGTGGTGCTCGGAGACGGTGAGCTGGAAGGACGCGTCGTCGAGCCGTTGCACGGTGACCCGGAACAGCGGCGGCTCCATCAGGTCGAAGGGCGTCGAGCGGTGCTGCTCGAAGACGGCGGTGATGCGCGCCTCGCGCCGCTCCTCCGGAGCCCCGCGCAGGTCCTCGAAGCCGACCGGGGGCGGCAGTTCGCCGTACACCAGCTGGAGCGGCTCGCGGTGGCCGGCGAGGTCGAGGCCGGTGCGCAGGACCGGGTGGCGGCCCATCGCCTCGGCGACCGCGCGGCGGAACGCGTCCTCGTCCAGCGGGCCGGCGATCCGGTAGCTGTTGACGTTGTGGTAGCTGTCGGTCGCCCCGGCGATCTCCATGTGGAAGACCATGCTGAGCTGCATGGACACCATCGGGTAGGCGTCCACCACGGTGGTCGGGAGTTCGGCCCGCACGTCGGCGTCGACCAGGGCGAACGGCTCGGCGGTGCCCGCCGCGTCGGCCACCGGCCGGGCCAGCGGGGCGAGGGCGGCGACGGTCGGGGCGTTGAAGACGTCCCGCAGGGTGACGGCCCAGCCGCTCTCGTGCAGCGCGCCGGCCAGCTGGACGGCGCGGATCGAGTCGCCGCCGAGGTGGAAGAAGTCGTCGTGCACGCCGATCCCGGTGACGCCGAGGACCTGCGACCACACCTCGGCGATGCCCTGCTCGACCGGGGTGCGGGGGGCGACGTGGCCCGCCTCGGCGCGCGGCGCGGCGGGCGCGCTGGGTGCGGGCAGGGCCCGGCGGTCGACCTTGCCGTTGACGGTCAGCGGCAGGGCCGCCAGCACGGTGACGCTCGCCGGGATCATGTAGTCCGGCAGCGAGCGGGCGAGGAACTCGCGCGTCCCGGCGGGCTCGCGCCCGGTGACGTACGCGGCGAGGCGCTGGTCGTGGACGGTCACCACGCAGCCGTCCACGTCCGGGTGGGCGGCCAACGCGGCCTCGATCTCGCCGAGTTCGATCCGGAAGCCGCGCAGCTTGACCTGGAAGTCGGCCCGGCCCAGGTACTCCAGTCCGCCGTCGGGCAGCCGCTTGGCCACGTCGCCGGTGCGGTAGAGCCGGGCGCCGGGGGTGGCCGCGTACGGGTCGGCGACGAAGCGGGTGGCGGTCAGCCCGGGGCGGGCCCAGTAGCCGTGGGCGAGGCTGCCGCCGCCGATGTACAGCTCGCCGGGCACGCCGACCGGGCAGGGCCGCAGCCAGTCGTCGAGCACCACGGCGCTCAGGTGCGGCATCGGGTCGCCGATCAGGCTGCGCTCGAAGCCGTCCGGCCCGTCGATGTCGTGGGTGGTGACGTGGACGGTGGTCTCGGTGATCCCGTACAGGTTGCACATCCGGGCCCGGGGCCGCGGCTCCAGGGCGTACCAGCGCTCCACCACCGCCGGGTCCAGGGCCTCGCCGCCGAGCATCACCTGCTTGAGTGCGGGCAGCGCGCGCGGGCGCCGGCGCAGGGCGAGTTCGAGTTGGCGCAGTGCGGACGGGGTCAGGCAGAGGTAGGAGACGCCCTCCTCGGCGAGGAGTTCCGCGAACTCCTCCGGCGAGCGGCTGGTGACGTAGGGGACGACGACCAGCCGGCCGCCGTGGTGCAGGGCGCCCCACAGCTCCCAGACCGTCCAGTCGAAGGCGTAGCTGTGGAAGAGCGTCCACACCTCCTGGCCGTCCTGCGGGGTGAAGGCGAAGTGCCCGGCCCCGGCCGCCATCAGGCGGCTGACGTGCTCGTGGGCGACGGCGACGCCCTTGGGGCGGCCGGTGGAGCCGGAGGTGAAGATGATGTACGCGGTGTCCGCCGGGCGGACCTCCACCTCCGGACGGCCGGTCGGCCGGGCGGCCAGCTCCTCGGTGCGGACGGCGGGTTCGAAGACCTGCCAGGGCCCCTCCGGGACCCGCTCGGGCCGGTCGGTGAGCACCACGGCGACCTCGGTGTCGCCGAAGACGGCGGCCGCCCGGTCGGCCGGCGCGGTCAGGTCCACCGGCACGTAGGCGGCACCGGTCTTGAGCACACCGAGGACGGACACCGGGATCGCCTCGGTGCGGTCGAGCAGCAGGCCGACCCGGTCGCCGGGGCGCACCCCGCGGGCGATCAGGGCGTGCGCCAGCCGGTTGGCCCGCTCGTCCAGCTCGCGGTAGCTCAGCGCGACGGCCCCGCAGCTGACGGCGGTGCGGTCGGCGTGGGTGTCGACCGCCTCCTCGAACAGCCGGTGCAGGCTGCGCCCGGCGGGGACGTCCGGCGGCGGCCCGGCGGGCGCGGCCGGCCCGGCGAGTTCGCGCACCGTGCGGTCGGGCTGCTCCAGCGCGCCGGCCAGCAGGGCCCGCCAGTCGTCGCTCATCCGGCGCACCGTGTCGGTGTCGAACAGGTCGGAGCGGAACTCGACCTCGCCGCGCAGTTCGCCGTCGTCGTAGACGGACCAGGTCAGGTCGTACTTGGTGGTGCCGTTGGAGTGCACCCGGCGGTCCGCGTGGACCGGCCCGAACCCCAGCGGGGCGCGGTTCTCGGTGTGGGAGCCGAACACCACCTGGAAGAGCGGGGTGTGCCGGGTGGAGCGCTCGACGCCGAGGTGGTCGACGACGGTGTCGAAGGGCACGTCGAGGTAGCCGTAGGCCTCGAAGGCCTCGTCCTCGACCCGGTGCAGCAGTTCGCGGAAGGTGGTGCGGGCGCCGAGCCGGATCCGCAGCGGCAGCAGGTTGACGAAGTAGCCGACCAGGTCTTCGAGTTCGGGCCGGTCGCGGGTGGTGACCGGGGTGCCGATCACCAGGTCCTCGGCTCCGGTCCAGCGGTTGAGCAGGACGGCGAAGGCGGCCAGCTGCACCATGAACGGGGTGACGCCCTCGGCCTCGGCGAGCGCCCGCACCCGGTCGGCGGTGCCGGTCGGCAGTCCGAAGGCCTCGGTGCGCCCGCGGTGGGTCGGCACGGCGGGGCGGGGCCGGTCGGTGGGCAGTTCGAGCAGCCCGGGGGCGCCGGCCAGCCGCTCCTTCCAGTGCGCGAGGTGCTCCTGGTAGGAGGTGGCGGCCTCCTCGGCCGCGTAGTCGGCGTACTGGGCGGTCAGTTCCGGCAGCCGGGGTGGGCGGTGCTCGGTGAGCGCGGTGTAGACCTCGGCGAGCTCGGTCTCGAAGACGTCAGCGGACCAGCCGTCCCACACGATGTGGTGGACGACCAGGACCAGGGTCGCCCCGGTGTCGGAGCGGAGCAGCAGCGAGGCGCGCAGCAGCGGCCCGGTCTCCAGGTCGAACGGGGCGGCCGCCTCGGCGGCGGTCAGCTCCTCGGCCCGGCGGCGCTGTTCGCGGTCCGGCAGGCCGCGCAGGTCGGTGACGCCCAGCGGGATGTGCAGGCTCTCGCGCACCAGCTGGCAGGGGCCCTCGGGGCGCAGCTCGAAGGTGGTGCGCAGGGCCTCGTGGCGGGCGACCACGGTGTCGATCGCGTGCTCCAGGAAGGCCGGGTCGACCGGCCCGCTGAAGGTGAACACCCAGGGGATGTTGTAGGTGGCGGCCTGCGGGTCCCACCGGTCCAGGAACCACAGGCCCCGCTGGAGCCCGGAGACCGGGGCCACCCGGGCGACGGCCGTGTCGGTGGCTGAACTCACTGTTCTCGTACCTCTCTCTGCGTGTGCGGTCGGCGGGGGTCAGCGCTGCAGGAGCTGTTCGGCGATGGCGCTCGCCGTCCTGGCCCGGAACACCAGCTGCGGGAGGACGCGGGTGCCGGTCGCCCGGGACAGCCGCATCGCCAGGCGGACCGCGGTGAGCGAGTTGCCGCCGATCCGGAAGAAGTTGTCGTGGCGGTCGACGTGCTCGGCCTTGACCACCTCGCGCATCGCGTCGAGGACCAGGCGCTCGACGTCGGCCGCGCGGGCGGCCTCCGGCTCCCCGGCCCCGGCCTGCCCGGACGGCACCCCGGCGGGCGGGACGGTCCGGGTGACGGGTGCCGGGGCGGGCAGGGCGCGGCGGTCGACCTTGCCGTTGGCGTTCAGCGGCAGCGCGTCCAGGACGTCGAGGGTGGCCGGGACCATGTGGGCCGGCACCTGCTCGGCCAGGCAGGCGAGGATGGACTCGGTGTCGGCGTCCGGCCCGGTGGTGACGACGTACCCGGCGAGCCGGCGGTCCCCGGTGGCCGTCTCGTGGACGGTGACGGCCGCCTCCCGGACGTCGCGGTGCCGGGTGAGCAGGTCCTCGATCTCCCCGGGCTCGACCCGGAAGCCGCGGATCTTGATCTGGTCGTCGGCCCGGCCGGTGATCTCCAGCAGGCCGTCCGCGGTGCGGTGGCCGAGGTCCCCGGTGCGGTAGAGCCGGCGGCCGTAGCCGCCGTGCGGGTCGGCGACGAAGCGGGTGGCGGTCAGCCCGGGCCGGCCCCAGTAGCCGAGCGCGAGGCCGTCACCGCTGGCGTACAGCTCGCCGGTGACCCCCGGCCCGACCGGCCGCAGCGCCTCGTCCAGCACCAGCACGCCCTTGCCGGCCAGCGGGCGGCCGATCGGGATGGACCCGGCGGCGGCGTCCTCCGGGCGGGCGGTGTGGCAGGTGGTGAGGCCGAGGCTCTCCACCGGGCCGTAGCCGTTGGCCACCCGCAGCCGGGGGAACCGTTCCAGGGCCTTGCCGACGTGGGTGACCGAGGCGCGCTCGCCGGCCGTGAAGGCGGTGTGCAGCCCGGAGTAGACGTCCGGGAACTCCTCCAGCAGGAAGTTGAACAGGCTGGCGGAGAGCTGGAGTTGGGTGACGCCGTGGCGGCGGGTCAGCTCGACGATGGCCTCCGGGTCGGGCCGCTGGCCCGGCTGGAGCACGCAGACCCCGCCGAACAGCAGCGCGCCGTACAGTTCCAGGGCGAAGGCGTCCCAGGAGACCGGGGCGCACTGCAGCCAGACCTCGCGGGGGCCGAACCGGGCGTAGTCCTGGCCGAGGTAGGTCGTGGTCAGTGCGCGGTGCGGGACGGCGACGCCCTTGGGGCGGCCGGTCGAGCCGGAGGTGAACATCACGCAGGCCAGGTCGGCGCCGGTGACCGGCACGTCCGGGGCGTGGTCGGGGGCCCCGGCGAGCAGGCCGGCGACGGCGTCCAGGTCGACGTGCTCGCCCGGCCAGTCGAACGGGACCGCCGCGCCGCGGTGGGTGACCAGGTGGCGGGCCCCGCTGTCGGTGGCGGCGGCGGCGAGCCGGGCGGCCGGGAAGTCGGGGTCGAGCAGGGTGTACCCGGCGCCGGTCTTGAGCGCGGCGAGCAGGGCGACCACCAGGTCGAAGCCGCGCTCGACCAGGATCGCCACCACCGTGCCGCGGCCCACGCCCCGGCCGGCCAGGTGGTGCGCCAGCCGGTTGGCGCGGCGCTCCAGCTCGCCGTAGGAGAGCTCCGCGCCCTCGGCGATCAGCGCGACGGCCCCGGGGGTGCGGGCGGCGACGACCTCGAACAGCCGGTGCACCGGGGCCGCGACGGCCGCGGCCAGGGTGCCGAGCCAGGCCTCGCACAGCTCCTCGACCGTGGCCGGCTCGAACAGGTCGGAGTCGTACTCGAAGCGCCCGGTGAAGCCGGTGCCGCGGTCGTCCACCGAGATCGACAGGTCGAACCGGGAGACGCCGTGCATGTGCAGTTCCCGGGTGACGGCCATGCCGTCGACGCAGAGCGGGCGGGAGTCCAGCGCGTGCATCTCCAGCACGACCTGGCAGAGCGGGTTGCGGTCCTGCGGCGGGTCGGTGACGACCCGGTCCACGATGGCGTCGAACGGGACCTCCTGGTTGCGGTAGGCGCCGATCGAGACGTCCCGGGCCTGGCGCACCAGGTCGAGGAAGTCGGTGTCCGCGCCGACCCGCAGCCGCAGCGGCAGCAGGTTGACGAAGTAGCCGATCATGTCCGCGAGTTCGGGACGGTTGCGGACGCTCACCGGGGCCCCGATCACCAGGTCCGGTGCGCCCGAGCGGCGGTGCAGGGTCATCGCCAGCGCGGCCAGCAGGACCATGTACGGGGTGGCGTCCTCGCCCCGGGCCAGCTCCCGGACGGCCCGGGCCACCGGCTCCGGCACCGCGAAGGAGTGGTGGGCGCCGCGGAACGCCTGGAGCTCGGGGCGCGGGTGGTCGACCGGCAGCACCTCGGCCACCGGGGCGTCCGCGAGCTGCCGCTCCCAGTAGGCGAGCTGGCCGCCGACCGCGGCGCTCACCGCGGGCTCCCGCTGCCAGGCGCTGTAGTCCGCGTACTGGGCGGCGGGCTCGGGCAGGTGGTACGGGCGCCCGGCGCGCAGCGCCTCGTACGCCTCCTTGAGCTCGCGCTCCAGCACGGCCAGCGAGCCCTCGTCCCACACGATGTGGTGCATGACCAGCACCAGTACGGTCCGCCCGGCCGGGACGCGCAGCAGGTGGGCCCGCAGCAGCGGGTCGGTCTCCAGGTCGAACGGGGTCCGGGCGGCCGCGGTGATCAGCCCGTCGAGGTCGGCCTCCGCCGCGTCGGCGACGGTGAACGGCAGCTCGATCCGCTCCCGGACCACCTGGAGCGGCTCCTCCTCGCCGAACACGAACGCGGTGCGCAGGCTCTCGTGCCGGGCCACCACCGTCTCCAGGGCGGTGCGCAGCAGTTCCGGCTCCGGGGCGCCGTCGAAGCGGAACACCCACGGCACGTTGTAGGTGGGTGCGCCCGGGTTCCACTGGTCGAGGAACCACAGGCCGCGCTGGAAGCCGGACAGCGGCGCCTCGGTGCGGCCGGTGCGGGTCAGCGCGGGGCGCTGCTCGCCCTCCGGGGTGGTCACGGCGACGGCGAACTCGGCGAGGGTGGGGGCGTCGAAGATCGCGTACGGGGAGATCAGGCCGAACACGTCGGCGACCCGGCCGACGACCCGCACCGCGGTGAGCGAGTCGCCGCCGAGGTGGAAGAAGTTGTCGTGGGCGCCCACCCCGGACACGCCCAGCACGTCGGACCAGACGGCGGCGAGCAGCTGCTCGGCCTCGGTGCGCGGCGCGACCCAGGCGGCCTCGCCGGCCGCGGCCTCCGGGCCGGGCGCGGGCAGCGCGGCCCGGTCGATCTTGCCGTTCGCGGTCAGCGGGAAGGCGTCCAGGACGACCAGGGCGGCCGGGACCATGTGCTCGGGCAGCCGGCCGGCGAGGAAGTCCCGCAGCTCGCCGGGGGCGGGGGCGGCCCCGGGGACGGCGGTGAGGTGGGCGGTCAGCCGCCCTTCCGGGGCGGTGACCACGCAGGCGGCCACCGCCGGGTGGGCGGCCAGGGTCTGCTCGATCTCGCCCGGCTCGATCCGGAAGCCGCGGATCTTCAGCTGGTGGTCGGCGCGGCCGAGGAAGACCAGCGCGCCGTCCCGCCCGTCCCGCCGGACCAGGTCGCCGGTGCGGTACATCCGGGCGCCGGCCGGGCCGTACGGGTCTGCAGTGAAGCGCTCGGCGGTGAGCCCGGAGCGCCCCCAGTAGCCGGAGGCGAGCAGCGGGCCGCCGATGTACAGCTCGCCGGCCGTGCCGGGGGCCACCGGCTGCAACCGGTCGTCCAGCACGTACAGGGCGCGCTCCCCCAGGGCGTCGCCGATCGGCACCAGGACGTCGGCGGCGGTGAGCTCCCGGACGGTCGAGGTGATCACCGTCTCGGTCGGGCCGTACGCGTTCACCAGCGGTACCCCGGTGGCCTCGCGCCAGGCGGCGGCCGCCTCCGGGTAGAGCCGGTCGCTGCCGGAGATCATCAGCCGCAGCGAGGCGGGGACGGCGGCGCCGGCCCGGACGGCCGTGACGATCTCCTGGAAGTAGCCGGCCGACAGGTTGGCGACGGTCACCCCCTCCTCGGCGAGCAGGCCGAGCAGCTCGCCCGGGGCGAGCAGCGCCTGGCCGGGGACGACCAGGCGGGCGCCGGTGGTCAGCGCGGTGAGGACCTGCTCGATGGCCACGTCCACGGTGGGGCGGGCGAGCTGCAGCACGGTGTCCGCGGCGGTCGTCCCGAAGGCCCGGACGGCCGCCCCGAGGTGCTCGGCGAGCCGGTCGGCGCCGACGTGGACTCCCTTGGGGCGCCCGGTGGTTCCGGAGGTGTAGATGATGTAGCCGGCCCCGCCGGCGGGCTCCGCCGGGGAGTCGGGGACGGTCAGCACGCCGTCGGTCAGGAAGGCGGTCGCCCCGGCGTCCCGGGCGATGAACCCGTTGCGCTCGGCGGGCGCCCCGGCGTCCAGCGGGAGGTAGATCCCGTCGGCCCGGAGCACGGCGAGCAGCCCGACCACGTGGTCGACGCGGTCCCGGGCGGACACCGCGACCACCTGGCCCGGGACGATCCGCTCGGCCAGGGCCCCGCTCAGCCGGTCGAGTTCCGCGTAGTCGAGGCTGCGCTCCGCTCCCCGCACCGCGGGGCGGTCGGGGTGGCTGCGCACCGCCGCCGCGAAAGCGTCTGTGATTCCGTGTGAGGACATGGTTCTACCCCGCTGGGTGAAGGAGTTCGGAAGGGGGACGGAGGCGGCGTCGGTCGCCGCTGCCACCGGGCGACTCGGTCGGCCGGGGCGGAAGTCGGTGGGGAGAGCGGCACAGGACGGCGCCTCGGGAGGCTGCGGCTTCGACTGCCGCGGCTACGGCGTGCCCGGGGCCCAGAGGTCCTCCGGGCCCAGCTCGGCAGCCGAGTACTTGCCCAACGCGCTGACGAGCAGGCGGAGTTCGGCGGCCATGCAGTCCAGCAGGCGGATCAGGCCGCGCTCCGGGTCCTCCGCCACGGCGAGCAGCGCGGCCCGGCCGAGGCCGACCGCCCGGGCGCCCAGCGCCAGGCACTTGACGGCCCGGGAACCCTCCCAGATCCGGCCCGACACCAGCAGACAGGGGACGGGGGCGGCCGCCAGCCGGCCCAGGCACGTGGCGAGCGGCAGGCCGACCTGGGCGGTGAAGGCGAGCGGCGCCCAGCCGGTACCGCCCTCGGCGCCGTCCACGGTGACGGCGTCGGCGCCGGCGTCGGCCGCCACCCGGGCCGCCTCGGCCACGTCACGGCCGGGGTGGAGCTTGACCCAGGTCCGGGCCCGCGGGAAGTTGTTGCGCATCAACCGGACCTGCTGGCGCAGGATCTCCGCGGTGAAGGTTCCGGGGCTGCTGGAGCGCAGCACGTACGGCCCGTCCAGCAGGTCCGGGTCGAGACCGTAGCGGCCGTCCAGCCGGGCGGCCTCCGTCGCGTCCAGCACGGTCATCCCGCCGAGTCCGGGCTTGGCGCCCTGGCCGGTCTTCAACTCGAATCCGAGCCGGCCGGAGTCCAGCAGCACGCGGGCCGCCGGGTCGCTGTAGACCAGGTTCCAGACCTCGGCGTCGGCGTCCTCGGTGCTCTGCTGGACGGTCACGCCGCCGAGCCCGTCGGGCAGTTGCTCGGTGTAGGCGCGCAGCCGGCCGAGCAGCGAGCGGGAGGCGTCCTCGTCCAGCCGGCCGTAGCCGTTGACCGGTACGACGTTCTCCCCGATGACCATCGGCACACCGAGCGCCCCGGCCTGGCGGCTGAGCGCCAGGCCCGGGTCGCCGCCGGCGGCGCGGGTGGAGCCCAGCGCCGACACGTACACCGGCAGCGGGGCGGCGAAGCCGCCGATCGCGGTGGCCAGGTCGACGTCCCGGTACATCGGCTCCCGGCCCAGGTCGATCAGCTTGGCCAGCCGCCGGGGCATGAAGACCGGTGGCACCAGGCGTAGTTCGTCCAGGCCGTCACCGGCGGGCGCGGCCCCCGCGCCGAGCAGCACCCGGCCGTAGGAGTCGGCGGGCGGGAAGACGGCGGGCGCGCCGAGCCCGGCCCGGCGGCGGACCTCCTGCTCGGGGAAACCGGGGGCGGTGGCCGTGTCAGACGCGGTGGTCGACCGAAGGGTGGCGGTGGTCGTGGTCACGGCGAGACCACTCCCGGCAGCTTCGGGAAGGCGCTGGCCTGCCAGGCCGACTCGCGGCCCGCGACGTAGCGGGTCAGCCGCTCGACGCCGATGCCGAAGCCGGCGCTCGCGGGGACGCCCGCGCGGACCAGGTCGAGGTACCAGCTGTACTTCTGCGGGTTCTCCCCGGTCTCGCGGATCCGGGTGACGATGTCGGCGTAGTCGTTGGTCCGCTCGCTGCCGCTGCACAGCTCGCCGTAGCCCTCGGGCGCGATGAGGTCGAAGTTGCGCAGGACGCCGGGCTCGGTGCGCGACTCGCGGTCGTAGAAGCCGCGGGAGCCCTTGGGGTAGTCGGTCACGAAGAACGGGCGGCTCGCCTTGCGGGACAGCAGTGCCTCACCGGCCCAGTCGATCTCCGCGTCCGGGCTCTGGTCGTGTCCCACGGCCCGCAGTTCGGCCACCGCGTCGGCGTGGGTGGTCCGGCCGAAACCGCCGCGCAGCAGGTCGGCGAAGGCGTCCGGGTCCCGGCCCAGCACGGCGAAGTCCTCGGGCAGCGTCTCCCCGGTGCGGCGCACCATGTGGACCACCAGGTCCTCGATCAGTTGGAGGACGTCGTCGCGCCCGGCGCCGGCCACCTCCACGTCCAGCTGGTGGAACTCGGCGAGGTGCCGGTCGGTGTGGGCGGTCTCCAGCGGCTCCAGCCGGACGTTGGGGGCGATGCAGAAGATCTTGTCGAAGGCCAGCAGCGAGGCCTGCTTGTAGAGGATGGCGCTGGTCATCATCTTGTAGCGGTGGCCGTAGAAGTCGACGTCCACCTGCTTGGCGCCGCGCGAACCGGGGTCGGTGACCGGGCCGATCACCGGCGGCAGCAGCTCGGTGAAACCGGCCGAGGTGAGGTGCTCGCGGGCGGCCGCGAGCAGTCCGCCCTGGATCCGCAGGGTGCTGCGGGTGGCCGGGGAGGTGAGGTGGGACCTGGTCCCGGGCAGGGGGGTACGGCCGTCGTCAGGCATGTTCGGTCTTCCCGTCGTCGGATGTGCTCGGATGGTGGTCGGGTGTCGGGCGGGGCCGGCGGGTGTCGCGCGGGGCCGGCCGGCGGTCAGCGGGTGGCGAGCGCCCGCCGGTCGTAGCTGCGCTGGACGTACGAGAGCGCGTCGATCAGCTGGGCGGCGCCGAGGACGGCGCGGTGGCCGCGGACCGGTCGCCCGGGCAGCGGCAGCGCGCCGGTGTCGGCCCACTGGAGCCGGCCGTCGGCGTCCAGCGCGCCGCGCGCCCGGCCCGCGTTGTCGGGGTGGAGGCAGAACGGCACGTCCAGGTAGCCGGCGGCGAAGGCCCGGACCAGGGCCCGGCCGATGTCGTCGTCGAGCTGGAGGACGGCCTCGACCAGCGCCCGCGCCTCGGCGTAGGTCACGCTGTCGGCGGCCGGGAGGTCCGTGCCGGCGGTGGTCCCGGCGGCGATCGCGGCGGCGGTCTCCAGGGCGCGGACGTTCTCCTCGACCGTGGGGATCCGGTGCGCCTCGGCGGTGGTCTTGACGATCAGCCGGGCCGCGCCGGTGCGCACCGCCAGCCCGGCCGCCTCGTCCAGCAGCAGCTGGGCGCCGCCCGGGGAGAGCGGGTAGAGGCCCATGTAGGCGTAGAGCACCACGTGCCACTCGACGTCCGGGAGCAGCTCGTCGGCGAGCCGGGCCAGCGCGGTGACGGCCTCCTCGTCCTGCCGGACGTCGGTCTGCTGGGCGTAGCTGAGCGAGATGCTGCGCAGCCCGTGCTGCCGGAAGAACAGCGCCTCCAGCACGCTGATCGCGACCAGCAGCGCGGGCGGGCAGAGCTGGCCCATCATGCAGCCGCCGAAGGTCTCCAGATGGGGCGTCACCCCCGGCTGCGCCGCGTCGGCGAGCAGTCGGCAGCCCCGCTCCCAGTCGGCCACCGCGACGGCCAGCGGGGTGCGGCTGTACGGGAGGCAGTACGAGACGGGCCCGCCCTCGGTCGCGTGCAGGCCGACGGCCAGCAGCGCGGCGACGATCGGCTCGGGCCGGGCCGAGCCGTGACGTACCTGCACCGGGAAGTCCGGTCCGACGATGCCCTCCAGCACGCCGCGGGTGACCTCGACCGGGTGGGTCGCGATCGGGTAGCCGTTGAGCGCGGCGCCCTCCTCCAGGGCCCGGCGGGCGGCGGCCGTCTCGCCGGTCCTGGTGTAGCTGTCCACGGTGATGGTGCCGACGGTGGTGGCCGCCGCCCGCTTGGTGGCGTGCAGACCGGCGCGCATCGGCCCGGGCCCGGCCATGCCCATCCGGGGCTGGACGACCAGGGTGCCCGCCGCGTGCGCCCGGGCCACGAAGCCCCCGAACGAGGCCGCGGCCGTCATGCCGGGACCGCCGTGGACCACCGGGCCAGGTACGCGGTGAACCGCTCGATCGAGTCGGGCCCGGTGAAGACCTCGTCGAAGCCGGCCGCCCGCAGCGAGCGGCCCGCCTGCACGTCGTCCTCCTCGGTGATGCCGAGCTTCCCGCCGATCACCATGGGGGTGTCCGACAGTTCGGGGCGGGCCCGCAGCTGGGGGGCCACCCGCAGGCCGTCCAGCGTGCCGTGGCCGTTGACGCTGCTGAGCACGATCAGGTCCGGTGCCGCCTGTCGGCAGTGCTCGACCAGCCGGTCGTCGGGGACACAGGCCCCGAGGTTGGTGACCCGGTGGCCGCGCTCCTCCAGGAACATCTGGAGGAAGACCAGGTTCCAGGTGTGCGCGTCCGATGCCATGGTCGACACGACGATGTCCAGACCGGCGGGCGAGGCTGCTGCGAACGTCACGGGATTCTCCGTCGATCGGGGCTGGTCACGAGGCCAGCGCTGCGAGGTGGGGCGGCCGCACGGTGCGGTCGCCGGTGGCCGGGGCGGTCGCCCCCCGGTGCTCCCGGCACAGCGTGCGCAGGAGGTTGAGCACGGCGAAGCGGGCACCGTCCGCGGCGGGCACCAGCCGCACCAGGCCGCACAGCAGCAGTTCCTGCACGGTGGCCCGGCAGTCCTGGAGGGGCCGGCCGCTCACCGCGGCGGCCTCCTCCACCGACCAGTCGCCCGGTTCCGCGGCCAGTAGCACCAGCAACTCCCGTTGCCGGTCGGTCAGTCGGCGGTTCGCCTCGTCCAGGGTGTCGCGCAGGTCACCGCGCTCGCACAGGGTCACCGGCGGGGCGGGCAGGCTGAACGGGGTGGCGGCCAGCCGGTCCAGCAGCCGGGCGGGCGACTCCAGCAGGGTCCAGCCCGCGGCGTACTCCAGAGCCCGCGGCAGCCCGTCGAGGTACCGGCAGAGTGCGGCGACCTCGGGCCGGTCGGCGGGGTCGAGGGCCAGGCCCGGACGCAGCCGCCGCATGTGGGCCAGCAGCAGCCGTACGGCGGCGGTCCCCATCGCCCGCTCGGGGTCCGGGTCGGGCCCGGGAACGGCGAGCGGCGCCAGCGGGACGACCTGTTCGCCGTCCAGCCCCAGCGGCGCCCTGGAGGTGAGCAGAACCCTCAACTCCGGGCATCGGCGGAACAGTTCGTCGAGGACGGCGGGGCCGACGGTGTCGTCGGCGCCGTCCAGGACCAGCAGGGTGGGCCGGTCCTCGATCAGGTCGGTGAGCCCGTCGAGTCCGCCGTGCGCGGTGGCCGTCCCCGCCGGGCCCGCGAACGGCGCCCGGGCCGCGCCGGCCTGCGGCTCGCCGCAGGCGGCCCAGCGGACCGACCAGCGCGCCGTGTGGTGCACCCGCCATGCCACGTCCAGTGCCAGCCGGGACTTGCCGACCCCGCCGAGCCCGACCAGCGACAGCAGCCGGTCGCCGTGCCCGGTCAGTGCCTGGGTGAGCGTCTCCGACTCCGCCTCGCGGCCGATGATGGCGCCGCGCGGCGCCGGCGGGGCGGCGAGCTCCTCCACCAGGGCCCGCTGCCGGGCCGCGGCCTCGAAGAGCGAGCGGGCGCGGCCCCGCAGGCCGAGGGCGTCCGCGACCAGTCGCACGGTCTCCTGGCGCGGGCGCTGCACCCGGCCCGCCTCCATGTCACGCACGGCCCGCACGCTCAGCGAGGCGTGGTCGGCCAGGCACTGCTGGGTCAGTCCGGTCCGTTCGCGCTGGTACTTGAGCAGCCCACCGAAGCCGGCCACCGGCGCTACGCCGTCCATGCCGATCCCTCCCGGTCACACCTGTGGTTGACGCGGCTGGAACCGTGGTCGGCCGCCGCAGCACAGATGTTCCGGGAGGGGGATCTACGGGCGGTCGTCGCCGCCGCGACGGCCTCCCCCGGCCCCGCGATCAGGCGAATATCGACCGTATATCGCCGTCGACCAGACTCGGTGTCGAGCCGAACGGGGCACCACGAGAACACCCGGGCTCGCCCACTGCAGAACTCCTACTCGCCAGAGCGGACGGCATCCCATGAAGCAGCGTTCCCCCGAGTCCTCGATCCTGCGCAAGGCCGCGATCCTGGTCACCACGGGCTGTGCCGCCGTCCTGCTGGCCACCGCGTCCCACCCGGCCGGGCCGTCCGCCGGCAGCACCGTCTCGGTCCGGGCCGACGGCGCCACCACGGGCACCGCCACCCCGCCCCACACCGGCAGCGGCACCGGCAGCGGCACGGGCGTCGGCACCAGCACCCCGGACTGGAACAGCACCGGCGGCTGACCGGTGCGGAGCGGGTCGGGAACGGGCGAGCGGCCCGGCAGCGTCCTGCCGGGC
>NZ_JBEOSV010000059.1:0-6224 GCF_040303245.1 Kitasatospora sp. NPDC096077
CCATCCGCTGCCTGATCCGCCGCGCCTGGTCCCTCTACCGCTGGAACACCCGGCCTCGCACACCCCGCATCCGATGACCTACTGGCGGACGCCCTAAGGAGAACGGCCCGCAGTATCGGCCAGCCCCGCGAACGATGCCACGTGTACCTCACGGTCAGAGCGCGCATAGTCCGTCCAACCAGTCGAACAGTTCGGCGAAGGCGATGCGCGCAGCGTGGTCGGAGACGATGCCATGTCCCTCTCCGTCGATCACGATCAGTCGGGAGTCCGCCGTCAACCGCCTCCGGTAGTCCGTCATCGCCGCGATCGGGATCCGAGCGTCCAGACGACCGTGTGCGATGAAGTGCGGGATCTCCGCCAGCGGTTCGTCCGGGGCCAGCCGCTGCGCGAGTGTGTCGAGGAAGCCGCGTACCTCGGGATGCGTAGATCCGGAGATGTCCGCCATGCGCAGGAAGCCTCCGAGGCTGAAGACACCCTGGACTTCTACCCTCCTTGCCGTTCGGGCCGCGAGGTAGCCGCCATAGCTGACGCCGCCGACCGCCACCGGGCCTGTCCCGAGCAACCGGACCACCTCGGCCACATCCTCGGCGTCGTCGACTCCGTACATCCTGGGTGCCGGGGGACGTACCGATCGGTCCAGCACCGAACTGCCTCGCACATTGGGGCGTACCACCCGCCAGCCGTGCAAGGCCAGCGAGTCCGCGAGGGGGGACCAGGTCCCCAGGTGAGCCCCGTTGGGACCGCCGTGCAGGAGCACGACGGTGCCACGCGTGGGTTCGACGGCAGGCTGGACCAGGCACGGCAGCCGGTGTCCTGCGGCGGCGGTGAGGACGACCGTCTCGGGTGGCGGCGGCACCGGCCCGCCGGCCGCGTCGGTGGTCAGGCCCTGCGGGGCGCCGACCGTACTGAACCGCCTCTCGTCGAACAGCAGGAGTCGTCGTGGCTGCCGCGGGGACGTCCAGGTCATCGCCAACTGCCCCGCGCCTGCCAGGAGATCACCGATGACACCGTCCTCGTCGCCGGTCAACCGAGAGGTCAGTTCTCCGGTGCGGGTGTTCCAGGAATGCAGACGTCTGGCCGGCCATTCCTCGATGGTGATCAGGACTTCATCGGGGGACAGCCACGGACCGATCGAGGTGACCGGGGCGTCCAGTGAACGCCCCTGCTGCGGGGAGAGTGCCACGAGTCGTCGGGCGGCTCCGCGGGCCAGCAGGACGCAGCCATGTCCTGAATCCCCCGGCGCCGCGCTACTGGAAACGATGCGGGTGGCGGGCGGGCGGGGAATCCTGTCGAGCCCTGCGAAATTCGGCGACCGGGGAACCTGCGACGCGTCATGGCGCGGCATGGCGATGGCTCTCAGGGTGCGTCGTGCACTCTCCTCGCGCGCTGGATCGTCATAGACCAACGCAGAGAGACCGCCCTCCTCCCAGCACGGCCCCCGGAACCAGGACGGTCCGTCGGTGAGACGAGTCCAGGCGGTTCCGTCGTACACCCCGAGATGGCGGCCGGACCAGGCATCGGTGCTCAGTACAGGTCCAACGGCGGTGAGGGCCACGGCCGGTGCCACCCAATCCGCCTGGGAGCGCAGGAACGGATAGGGAAGCCCGGCGCTGACCTCGCGCGCCCGGTCCGGCAGCGCCGGAGGCTGCACGGACCGAGCGGGATCGGCCGCGGTGCCCATCTCAGCGCCGCCATTCTCCGAGAACCACCTCGATCACCCGGTCGGCAAGCTGCAGCCGCACGGTCTCACCCGGGACCCGCTGATCGATCCAGTCGTCCCAGTCGTCGAAACAGCGGATGACCGTGTCGTTCGCGGACCTGATGTAGTCACCCGGCCGCAGGCCGGCGTGTTCGGCCGGGCTGTCGCGGATGATCTCCTTGACCAGCAGCCCGTGATCCGGCGCAGCTCCGACCGGGATCAGCCCGAGCATCGCGCCGTGCCGGTGCAGGGTGTCTCGCGGCTCACCGTTCGCATAGGCCTGCAGGCCGTCGAGGATGTGCCCCCAGTGATGGGCGTAACCGTCGTGCTCGAAGGGGCCGAGGCCGCTGTCGGGAAAGTCCGCGTGGCGCAGCACGACCGTTGTCCGTTCTTCTCCGGTCTCGTGGAACTCCCAGATCAGCCGGGTGTCGGCGGCGCAGCTGGCTAGTTCCCACTGCATCTCGATGTGCTGCTGCGGCTTTATGGTCGTCAGCCGGCCGGTGAATGCCGTTGGCTTCGGGCTGCCTGTGTCGAACAGCCAGCAGAAGGCTGCGCCCTGCTGCTCGGGCATCACATATCCCGCAACGCCGAGCCAGGTGCGCGCGGCCTCCGCGTCGAACATCAGGTTCCAGATGTCGGTACGGGAACGTTCCAGGGTTCGTTCCCACTTGATCTCGGGCAGTGTCACAGGCTCTCGCTCTCCGCGTCTGAGGCGCTGATGGTGGAGTCGGGAAAGGTGTCCGCGGCTGTCGCGGCTATGCGTGCGGGGGAGAGCAGCAAGCGCGCTGCCACGGCCACAAGGGTGATCGTCGAACCCGCGACCAGGAAGGGGGCGCGTAGGCCGGCAATTTCGGCGATCACGCCGCCGATCATCGCCCCGATCGGCATCGCCCCCCAGGTCACCAACTTGTGCACACCGTTGATGCGGCCCACGAGGTGATCGGGGGTGGCTGACTGGCGCAGCGAGATCTGCACCACGTTCCAGATCATCGAGGAGCCGCCGCCCAGCACCATCGCGGTGACCGCGAGCGGCAGGCTGTTGGCATAGAGCATGAGCAGCTCCGCGATGCCGCCGATACCCAGTCCCACGGCCAGCGCGTTGGAGCTGCCGATGGCTGTCTCCACGTGACGCGCTGCGAGCGTGCCGACCAGGCTGCCGAGCGCCCCGGTCGTCAGCAGCACGCCGTATCCGAAGGAGTCGAGGTGCAGGACTTGTTCGGCAAAGAGTACGAAGGCGCCCATCGGCACCATGCACATCAGGCTGAAAACGCCTGAGATGAGGGTGAGCCAGCGCAGGAGCGGATGAGTCCACACCCAGTGCAGGCCCTCGCGTACGGCGGCGAGCAGCCCGCCGCGCGGCGCCAACGCGAGCGGCACGCGGTAGTTGCCGTCCATTCGGCGTAGGAACAGCGCACTCGTAACGAACGACAGTGCGTCGGTGACGAACGGCATGCTCCGTGCGAGGCCGAACAGCAGCCCGCCGGCGGACGGGCCGATGCAGTTCATGCCGATGATCTGACCGCTGGTGAGCTGTGCGTTCGCCGCCCGGATGCGGGCGGGGTCCCGGTTCACCATCTTCGGTACCACCGCGAAGCTTCCGCTGTCGAAGAAGACGTCGGCGCAGGCGATGAGGAAACTCATGATCGCGAGTACCGTCAGGTTCCCGTTGCCGGTGGCTATCAGCGCTGCCAGAGCGCTGGTTGCCACCGCTCGCAGCAGGTTCGTGGTCCACATGACCCGCTTGCGGTCCCAGGAGTCCGCGAGGGTCCCGGCCAGCAAGGAGAAAAGGAGCCAGGGAAGTCGCCCCGCCATGACAACTGAGGCGACGGCCACGGGCTTTGACGACAGCGCCGCGGCCATCAGGGGGAGAGCGGTGGTGTACACGCCGTTGCCGAGGGAGGAAACGGTGGACGCGGTCAGCAGCTTGGAGAAGTCGGGCGTGTCGGCGATGCCCAGGCGTGGCCGCCATGTCTTTGTCTTTGCCCAGGCACGGGTCGTGTTGTGCGCATCGGCTGTCATTGCAGGTAGATCCTAGGAGCCGAGAGGGACGGAGGGCGGGACCGCGGCTGCCGGATCGAGATCCCTCCAGAGCTGCCGAGCTCGGGTGGCTCCGTCCGTGTTGCCAAGTTTTTCGTAGCAGTCCGCGGCCATGCAGGCCGCGTGTGCGCCACGGACGGTGCCGCTCGCAGCGGAGTCCAGATAACGCTCGGCCGCCTCCTCCACCCGACCCTGCCGCTCCAGGTAGGAGCCGATCGTGAAATTGGGGTCCGGGTCGTACGGATCCAGAGCGAGCAGTTGCCCGACGGCGTCCTTCGGAGCATGGGACGTTCCGGCCAGCGTGTCGAGCTTGAGCAGTGCTTCCAGGACGAGTCGCCTGTTCTCCCGGTGGTAGTGGACAACGAGTCCGGCCTCGAAGGCGTCGACACCAGTGGCCGTGTCGGTCCTCGGCAGAGCCAGAGCCAGTTCGTCATCGGCGAGCAGCCCGGCGGTCATGACGGCTGCTGCCTGCGCGCTGTCCCGGGTCAGGGTATGGAAGAGTCCTGCGGCCCGGTGAAAGCGGCTGCGCCCGAGGTGTACCAACCAGTCCGGTCCCTTCAGCCGTTCGACCAGCTCCGCGGAAACCGCCAGCCATTTCGCGGCTTCCTCGGTGTTGCGGTGCTCGCGTACTTGGTTCGACACGAACTGCAGTGCACTGAGCAACCGCAGGACGGGAGAGCCGGCCTGCTCGGCGAGCCAGGAGAAGATCTGCATGGGCGCGGACGACATCCGGTTGTACTGGTGTGCCGCCCGGGCCACCTCGTAGCTCAGCTGCTCGCTCTCGCTGTCGGCTGCCGAAGGTCTGGGCACAAGCTGTACGACATACCGATGGAAGCCGAGTTGGGCGAGCAGGGCGACTACGGTGGTGCGAGTCGGCACGTCCAGTTCCTGCCAGTTGCCGAGCGCAGCCCCCAGAGCCTGCCAGCCGGGTGAGTCGCCGGCCTGGGCGACAGCCTCGGCCGGCTGTGCGGCCAGCCGACCGAGCCGGGACTGTGCGGCCACCTGCGTCCTGGCGCTGGTGACGGAGATCATGCCGAACCAGTGTGGCTGCCCGGGGGCGGACCGGCCGAGAAGTCGGCGCAGCAGAACGGCGTGTTGTGCCCGCAAGGGTGACGTCGGGGATTCCTCCAACCGCAACCAGGGAGCCCAGCGACGCCGGAGCTCGGACAGGTCCAAAACGGCCGGAGCTTCGAATGCCAGCTCACCGATCGGTGTGTCAGTGGTCCGCGGGTAACCATAGTTCGCCATGTTCATTCCTACGCGATGGGACTGAGGAGCCCGGTCTCCGCTCCGCGCGGTTCCAGGACGCTGGAACCGGGACAGATCACCCGGCGTACCGCATGGCCGGCCGCCGCCGGCAGATCGACCACGACGGGCTCGTGACCGAACCGTTCCCTGGCATGAACGCTCAGCGCTGGCAGGGTGGTTTCGGTGGCAACAGCCGTATCGGGGCCGTTGCTGCGTTCGGCGATGAACCGCAGATGCTGCGGGCCGTTCTGGGCAGCCAGCAGGCCGCGGGTGTGGTGGTGCGCCTCGAGGCGGCCCGGCTGGGCCGGGGCACTCAGCGAAACCCGGACGAGCAGGGCCTCGAGTACTGCGTGACGTACCGCAGCTCGGGTGTCGGCGCGAATGGCGGCGCCGCAGGTGAGGTTACCGCCGTCCCGGCGATGCATCATGGCCAATACGGGGTGGAACGCTGTACTGCCGGCCCGCACCACCGAGATGGTGACGTTGTCGGTGACGATCTTGTTGTACAGGGATGCGGGAAGGGCCTCCGCCAACAGCCAGCCGAGGTCATGGAACTCGATCTCGCCCGTTCGCCATCCGCGGACCAGCGCGTCGCGCTCGAGGACCTCGGCGAGCGCGGCACGGCTGGCGGCGTCAGGATCTGGGTGCGCAGCGGTACCCACCGACGTCTGCACCCACCAGCGTTTCTCGGCTGGTGGGTCCCAGCCGAGAAGCACGGCCTGGGCCGGGACCAGGTATTCCGCGCCCGAGACGATTCCGCGACCGGCCATCCAGTGCTCCGCGCCCAGCGACTCGCTCACGCTCCCGCACAGTAGATGCGGCTGGATGCGGACTCCGTTTGACGCAAGGGCTGGGGCAGTGGCGTGCGACTGGCTGAGGTGTTCCAGATATTCGCCGTTCGCACGGACGGCCGCCATCTCGCGGTCGAGGTCGCAGGCCGCTCCAGATATTCCGGAGGGAAGATCCTTCACCCAGGACAGAAATGCTGCGCCACCGAGCAGTCCAACGGTTTTGCGTACGGGCGGTCCTTCTCCCATGACTAAGTTCATTGAGAACGGTCTCCATAGCGAAGAAGTAGACCATCGAGAGCCCGTCGGGCAGGATTCACGGGTGTGGGGGGGGGGGGGGGGGGGCCCCCCCCCCCCCCCCCCCCCCACACGAGGTCAAAGAATAATACTAAAATCCCAACACATGAGCGGACCCCGACAACACCACGGACGGACCGTACGACAAACCACGG
>NZ_JBEOSV010000059.1:6234-54302 GCF_040303245.1 Kitasatospora sp. NPDC096077
GCCGGGGCCGCTCGAGCGGCCCCGGCACACCCGCCTGCGAGATATCTGTCCGAAGACTAGATATCAGTAGCCACAGGTGACGAGCACCGTGAACTCCGCGGTCTCGTCGTCCAGCTCGTCCAGGTCCCAGGTGGTGTTCTCCATGTCGATGCACCTCCGCAGTAGAAGTTTCCCCCGTCACTTGGGGCGACCTGAGCATTGCAGGCTGCTTGACGGTCCGCAAGGGGCGCAACCAAAGGGAATTGCGAAGTCCGTTAACTGGAGAGACTGTTGCAACTCGATTTGGCAGCCTGCCGGAGGGGGGCAACTTCTGTCGCCAGTAAAGATGTAGCCGGAGCACTGGCCTCCGTCCGGGCATCGCGCCGGTCGGGGGAGCCGGCGGACATCGCAGCGGATCATGGCCAAGGTCGGCCGGCGGTGTCACGCCGAGAGGGGGGCCAGGGTCGCCCGACCTCCGAAGCGGGCGGTACCTCCGTGATCTGACGGATAGTCAGAAAGCTTCTATGCCAAGGTTTTTCTTGCAGTCTCCACAGCAGGTTGTTAGTCTCCCCGTCGGACTGGGCGTGCGAGCCGGCAGGGCCAGGGCGGGGCGGAAGAGCGCCCGGAGCAGGAGTTCACGGAGTTGCAGGCCGGGCACTTCTCCGAGATCGGGGTTTCGACCGCCCGTCGCAGGCCTGCGCGAACGGACGGGAGTTGAGGAGCCGGGAAGGCCGCGTTTAATGCGTCCGCCGTCTCGGTTGACGTTGCACCTCAGGCAGCCTTGAAGGAGCCCCTGGGTGGGTGTCGTCCCAGCAGGTCATATTCGACGTCCGAGTGATCCGAGCGCGACTGTAGGGCATGGGAGCGAAAATGCAATACCGCAGGATCGGTCGATCCGAGCTCAAGGTGTCATCGATCGGTCTCGGCTGCATGGGAATGTCGGAATTCTACGGCCCCATCGATAGTGCCGAGTCGATCACGGTGATCCATCGGGCCCTGGATCTCGGTGTGACCATGCTCGATACCGCCAGCTCTTATGGCGTCGGCCATAACGAGTCACTCGTCGGCAAGGCGATCGCCGGCCGCCGCGAGGAGTTGGTACTCGCCAGCAAATGCGGCATCGTCCGTGAGGGTGAGGATGGCGGGAAGCGGCGAATCGACAACTCTCCCGCCTATGTGCGGAGTGCAGTGGATTCCTCACTGAAGCGGCTCGGTGTCGACCACATCGATCTTTACTATATTCATCGGCGCGATCCGCAGGTACCAATCGAAGAACCGATCGGAGCACTGGCAGAGCTTGTTCAGGCCGGCAAGATCCGCGCCATCGGTCTGTCGGAAGTCGGCGCCGAAACCCTGCGGCGAGCGCATGCGGTACATCCGGTCGCAGCACTTCAAAGCGAGTACTCGCTCGCTTCGCGGGACATCGAGGAGCAGATCCTTCCGGTGGCCAGCGAGCTGGGAGTGTCCGTCGTGGCGTACTCCCCGCTCGGTCGCAGCCTCCTCACCGGTCGGGTCCGTGAGGCCGACGTCTTCGGTGAGGATGATCTCCGTTGCTACAACCCGCGGTTCGTGGGAAAGAACCTCGCAGCGAATGTCCGGTTGGCATCCCGGTTGGCCGAGGTGGCCGTGGACGTGGGATGCACTCCTGCACAGCTTGCCCTTGCCTGGTTGCTCGCCCAGGATCCCGGGCTGATCGTCATTCCCGGCACCAAGAAGGCCACTTACCTGGAGGAGAACGCGGGAGCTGCCGAGATCGAGCTCGATGACGCTCAATTGGCGGCCATCGAGGAAGCCTTCCCTCGTGGAGCGTTCTTCGGTCTTCGCAACCACCCCAGTGTGATGCCCACATTAGAGCTGTGAAGCGGCCCCTCCGGGCGCCGCCTTGATGGCCGAGCGGCGTCCGCTCGGCGTCACGATCGGGGTGCGGCCACGCCGGCCCCAGGTGCGTCCCTTCGGCGGTCTGCGGGTGAAGCCTGCCTCGTCCTCGAAACAGATGTAGCCCCCGCAGGCCGCCCGCGCTCTTCTGCCTCCTTCCAGGTACTGCGACCATCCTGCCTCGTGCACGGACTTGGCGAGGCCGGTCCGGGCGAGGCCCCCTTCACCGCGAGGCCATCCGCGTACAGCGCTTGGCTGTCGCGCACGAGTCGTGTGGATTCCTTCTGGTACCGGTCCCGGCGGCGGTCGGCCACGCGGGCGTGCTGCCGCGCGACCGTCTTCCGGGCCTTCGCCCGGTTCTTGCTGCAGGTCACTGTCAGTTGTCGAACCAAACGACGAGTCGGACGTTTTCTCCACCATGGACATCGGCGAGGGCGCTCATGGCCTTCCACACCGGTGCCCACTCGCCGTCTTCCGGCACGGCGTCCCGGCGCACCATTCGTACGACGCGGAGCAGGATCCCGTCCTCGATCCACTCAGCCCCTTCCGGCCTGCCTTGGTGGCCACGGAACGACTTGCCCGTCCGCACCCAATCCCGGTCCGGCGTGCGTGTGTACTCGTGTACGCGCTCGTCCACGGCCTCGGCGGGTTCGTCCCAGTCCACCGTGGCCAGTTCGGCCCAGCTGATCCAGGACGGGCTGTGCCCATCGGGGTCCCATTCCTGACACGCCTGTCGGGTCCGGGACGACACGTCGGCGGGAATGCCTCGATCTCCGGCCAGCGGGCGGAAGCCGGCATGGTTCCGGACGCCGAACAGGCAGCCGAAGGCGTCGTAGCTTCGACCGCCGTACAGCAGGTCCAGGTCCATCGCCGCATGCCAGCGCGCCTTGCCTTCGTCGAGCGTTCCGTAAGTGGCCCGGCACTCGACGAACCCGTGTATGTCGGCTCCCATACGTCCGGATTCTCCGGGCCGGACGGGCAGACTGCCAGGAGTTTTCCGCGGCGTCCGACCCGGGTGGATGCGTCGAGCCGCCGACAGGGTCTGGCGTACGACGAACGTGGCCGTTGCTGTGCTCAGGGCGGGGCGAGTTGCCGTGTTGGATACCCCAAGGGCTAATCGGCGCGGTTCCCCCGACCGGAGGGCCGGGCGGCGTTGGTGAGCTCGGAGAGCCGCCTCCGCAGGGGTTCCTCCAGGTCGAGGTTGTCGCCTCGGGTGGTGGTCTGCAGGAGTTCGGTGATGACCGCAAGTTCGGCGAACCTTCCTGCGGGCGTGTCGAGGATGTGCCCGAGGCGCCGCCGGATTTCGGCAGCGGTGTCGGGGACCAGGAGGCTGTAGGAGTAAAGCAGCGCGGCGTCGTAGCCGGCTGGTGCGATGCCCCAGCCTTCCCAGTCTAGGACGGTGAGGGTCGGACCGGTGAGGTTGGCCCAGTGCAGGTCGCCGTGAGCGGTCGTCCAGGCGGGCGCCTTGGTGTCGATCGGGATGCCCAGGTACTGGGGCATGGCGCGGTCCAGGTATTCCTGCCGGACCGCCACCCGGTCGCTGGGAACGGTGGCAATGGTGTCGAGGGCGGTGCTGAGTTCGTCCCACCAGGCGTCGTCCAGGTCGGGCGCTTTCCGGAGGATCGGCGCGTGGGTGGTGATGGTGAGGGCGGTGATCTTGTCGTACAGCTCCGCCAGGTAGCCGTGCTCGCCCTCGGTCCAGGTGTGCCGCTCCCGCAGGCGCGGCCTGGGTACCGCAGGGGGCATGAGTCGTTCTGCCTCCTGCGGTCCCTCCCAGAGTTTTCCGCCGGCTTTGTCGGCCGGGGCTGACACCAGGCGGAGCCAGCCGTCTCCGGATGAGGTGGCGACCGGACGGCTGAGGGTTCGTCCGCGCCAGCCCCAGGCTTCGCGGGAGCCGGTAGGCGTCGCGTCGAGCGCCGCTGCTGCTGCGGCGTGCATCCCGCGCATCCGCCTGGCGGTGTCCGGCTCAGGTTCCGAGTACATCAACGACCCTTCGGAGTACGTCCGGAGACAAGGGCGGTCGGCCGACGGCTTCGGCGGCCCGCACCCAGTGTTCCGGGTTCCCCGTCGACAGGAGCACGCGCTTCACTCCGGGGGCTGAAGCGACGACGGCGAGGGCGGCTTCGGCAGGGGTCTTGCCAGGGGCGATCAGCTCCAACAGTTCGGGGGTCACCATGTCGGGGATCTCGCCGCCGTGGAGTGGGGCGGAGGCGAAGACCTCCAGTCCCGAAGCCAGGGCAGCGGTCAGCGGGCCGTGTCCGTCGAGAGCCTGGGCGACGGGCGCAAGGTGGACGAGGGAGACCGGGAGCTGGATGGCCCGCAGGTGGTGGTCGGGGCCGCCGGCCTTGGCCGCGAGTTCGATCAGCGTGGGTACGTCGAAGAGGCCGCTGCTGAAACCGCGCCAGGTCGCCACTCCGTAGGCACTGGTGACCTGTTGGCTGCACGCCTCCTCCAGGGCCAGGAAGGCGTTGTAGAGCCGGTCGGTGATCTCGTCGTCGGGGCAGCCGTGTTCGGGGTTGTGCACGAACACCAGGTCGGGTGCCCGGCCGAGCATGCGCCTGCTGCGCGCGAGTTGCCAGGCGATGTAGTCCGGGGTGAGGCAGTGCCCGCGGTCGGCGTCGGCAGCGGACAGGGCACCGGCTCGCACACCGATGTGCCTGGCGTCGGCCGGGACGAAGCCCACCTTGGTGGAGACGCGCAGATCCGGGTAGGCAGCCAGAACCACGGCGAGCGAGGTCTCCGCCCGGCCGCCTGCGTAGTTGGGCGCGGTGTCCACCCAGTCGGCACCCCGGGACGCGGCCATCAGCGCGGCCTCGGCCACATCGGGGCAGCGGTAGGTGCCGAGGCCCAGCCGGGCCGTCATCGCGCACCTCCGATCGCGGCGGCCTGGCCGTCGACCAGCCCCGTCACGACACCGGCCGCCTGCCCGAGCGTGATGCCTGCGGCCTGCGCGAGATCGGCCAGCCGGTGAGGTTCCCCGCCGGCGAGGAGCGCGAGCATCGGCTCGGCCTTGGCGGCGAACGTCCACTCCTCACCGCCGGCGGTCAGCCGGACGGTGCCGTCGGCCCCAGTCGCCAGCACGGGTCGTGTGGTGACCAGACGCACCTGGAGGTCGGCGTCCGGCGGAGCCGCCGTGATGTGCGGCAGCGACGGCACGAGCCGGGCTCGCTCGGTGGCGTCACGCGCGGAGGAGAAGCGGGCGATCAGGTCGTCACTCTCCAACTCGGCCGCGAGGAGCTTGCCGATCGTGTTGAGGAAGGAGCGCTGCTCCTCGGCGGTCCCGAAGCGCGGGAGGTCCGCCCGGACCGCCTCGTGGGCGCGCAACGTCTCCGACAGCCAGGTGATCAGATCGGCACCCGTCGTGCTCTGCAGCCCGCACGTGACATGCAGCGAGTGCTGGCCCTCGGACGCGGCGACGGCGTGCCACCAGCCGCGGGGCAGATAGAGCACATCTCCGGCGGTGAGGACCAGATCGGCGACGGGCTCCTCGGGCGGCGGTTCGGGCGTCTCGACGTCGCGGTGCATGGGCACCGTGCGGGTGGGGCCGTAGATGCGCCAGCGCTTCGCGCCGTCGAGCTGGACGACGACCACGTCGTGATCGTCCCAGTGGACACCGAAGCCTTCGACACCGGTCCAGGAACCGTACAGGTTGACCTGCACGCCGGTTCGCAGCCACCGCTCCAACTGGCCGGCCAGAGCACCGATTCCGGGGTGCAGCTCGTCAACGGCGTCCAGCACCAGCGTGGCGCCCTCAGCCAGACGCCGGTGCAACTCGGAGGGCTGGAGCTGGTGCCAGACGGTGCTCCGCCGAGTGACGATCGGCCGGGAGTACGTGTGCGCGGGCAGCTGCTCCCCGTTGGTGGCGAGTCGGAAGCGAGGGGGCTCGAACCGGTGGTGGGTCAGGATGGCGTTGAGGTCATCCCAGCTCATGAGTCCGGCGAGTGACGCGGCTTCGCCGCGTGCGACCTTGAAGCTGCGGCCGAGCGTCCGGGCGAGGAAGTCATCCCCGCCCAGACGCTCGACCACCGAGAAGCGCTCGGCGGCCATCGTGATGCAGCTGTCAGTCGTTGGTGTCGGTTCGGCCGGTGGAGCCGCCGTCCGACGGCTGCTCGCCGCGCGAGCGGGCCGCGGCGACCTTCGCATGGGCGACCAGGAGGCCGTCGCCCTCCAGCTCGGTGGTGTTCGTCAGGTTCTCGGGCATGGAGCACTCCTTCGGAGTCGTGGGGCGGGCAGACCTCCCGGCCCCGTCGTGGGTGCAGCGATGGATCCGTTGCCGGGGCAGGTCGCCGTCGGCAAGGAACCTCAGGTGCTTACGCCGCGTGGCTGTTGACCAGCGCGGGCACCTGCATCCCCCCGGCCCGCGTCGGGGTCGGAGGAAGTCTTGTCAGATGCTGGTCGGCACGACGTCCCGTGCCGTCGGGGCAGCGGCCCTCACCAGCGCGGTGAGCCGCTCGTCGCCCGAAATGGCAGCGGTGGTGCCGACCTCGAACCAGATCCGTTTGCCGGCGGGGTCCGGCTCGACGCCCCAGTCCGTCGCGAGCGCTGCCACCAGGAACAGCCCTCGCCCGCCTGTGGCGCCGAGATCGATCCCGCCCGCAGCCGGCAGCTCGTGGCCGACATCCGTCACCTCCACACGCAGCCGCTCACCGCCCCAGGACACGCACACGATGCACGGGGCGTCCGTGTGGCACACGGCGTTGGTGATCAGCTCGCTGGACAGCAACTCGACATCGCGGAGCGCGTCCTCCGCCAGCGGCAAGCCCCAACCGCGCACGGCCCGTATCACCCGCCGCCGGGCGTCCGGCACGGCCTCAGTACTGGGCAGCACCCGAAAGCCGAACGGGGCGGGGGCAGTGGCTCGGCGGGTGGTGACGGACATGAGCGCGGACCTTTCACCGGGACGAGGTCGGCAGCGGGCCGATTCACGCCGGGATTCACCCGGCAGGTATCTACGGAACCGCCTCCAACGCCGGTGAACCAGAGCAGAATTGAGGCGCCAATGAGGCATCCGTGCTGCAAACCCGGCCATGAGCTGGCCTGTTATGGCTACGGACGAACTGACGTACCTCTGGAGGACGCGGGATGGCATCCAGGAGGTCCCGGCTGATCCAGCGCAGGGAGGCTGTCGGCCACACCCAGGAATCCCTGGCCGAAGCCCTTGCCGTGGACCGCACGACCGTGGGGCGGTGGGAGAGCGGTAGAGGCGCTCCGCAGCCCTGGATGCGGCCGATGCTCGCCCGCGCCCTGGGCCTCTCGGCCGACCAGTTGGCCGACCTGCTGGCAGTACCCCCTGCAGCCGCCGAAGCAGTTCCACTGTCCAGCAGCGTCGGTGACGCCTCGGCTCTTGTGCCTGTCCGGCGCGCAGGCCGCCATCTCGTCGTGGCTGTGGCAGCCGACTCGGCGGAGTCCGCGCTCTTCCTCCGCTTCGCCAGCGCGTCCAACGTGGACGACACTCTGCTCGAACAAATCGACGCGGACATCGCGAGGCTGGCAGGGGACTACGTGAGCAAGCCGGTGTCCGAGCTCTTCCACGACATCGGAACCCTCCGGCGAGGAGTGTTCGACTTACTCCGAGGCCGCCAACACCCCTACCAGACAAGCCATCTCTACCTGCAGGCCGGACGCCTCTGCGGGCTGGCCACCCATGTCGCCCTCGACCTCGGCCAATACACAGCTGCGGCCACCCATTCGCGAACGGCCTGGCGCTGCGCGGAGTCGGCCGGCCACAACGGTCTCCGGGCCTGGATCCGATCCGTCCAGTCCCTGATCGCCTACTGGCAGCAGGACCACCGCCAGGCCGCCGAGCTGGCCAGAGCCGGACTGCCGTACGCGGACAGCGGGACGATCGCAGCTCGTCTGTTCAGCCTCGAAGCACGGGCCACCGCCGCGCTCGGCGACAGCGCGAGCGCGCTACGGGCCGTCGAGGCCGCCAGGACCGCAAGGAGCGCAGTGGCCGACGTTGATCTCCCGGGCGTGTTCACGTTCCCCGAGGCCAAGCAGTGGGCCTACGCAGGCACTGCCCTCCTTGCAATCGACACCCACCGTCACGTGAACCGCGCCATCGAGGCGTCCTCAAGGGCCATCAGCCTGTACGAGTCCGCACCGCAACAGGAACAGTCCTCCGGCGACCTGCTGGCCGCCCGCCTCGACCTTGCCAACGCCCACCTCGCCCACGGTGACCTCGACGGCGTGCAGGAGAAGCTATCGGTGGTGTTGGACGCCGCACCGGACCGGCGAACAGCGAGCATCTCCAGTCGCCTCCGTGCACTGAGCACTCGTCTCGCTGAACCCGCCTACGCGGGCTCCCCGCTCGTCCTGAGCCTCCGTGAAGATGTCAGAGAAGCCTGCTCTCGCCCCGCACTCACGAACCCTCCGGAGCTGCCCCAGTGACGAGCAACACCGCACAGCAGGACGCCGCAGTCGCCGACAAGTCCATCCTCGCGAACAGCGCGTACGCCGACGGACGCCACCTGGCCGCCCGCCAGTCCATCTACCGGTGGCAGCAGCCGCAGTACGACCTGCCCGGGATCGTCGTCGAAGAGCTGGTCGACACCGAGGGGACTGTCCTCGACATCGGCTGCGGCAACGGCAAGTTCGTCAACCGCCTGCACAAGGACCGGCCGGACCTCCAGGTCGTCGGGATGGACATCTCGGCGGGCATCCTCGCCGACGTCGAGAAGCCGGTCCTGGTGGCCGATGCCCAGGCCCTGCCCTTCGCCGACGACAGCGCCGACGCGGTACTGGCCCTGCACATGCTGTACCACGTCAGCGACATCGAGGCCACGATCAAGGAACTGGCCCGCATCCTCCGGCCCGGCGGCGTGCTCATCGCCTCGACCAACAGCGACACCGACAAGCAGGAACTCGATCAGCTCTGGGCCAGGGCCGCAGGAGACGTTCTCGGGATTCCCGAGGGGCCGGCACGGGTCTCCCTGAGCTCCCGCTTCTCCCTGGAGAAGGCCCGCAGCTACCTGGGGACGGCGTTCAAGGACGTCCGGGTCCGGAGACTGCCCGGCACCATCGAGATCACCGACCCAGCGCCAATCGTTGCCCACCTGGCCTCCTACGAGGCGTGGGCCGATCAATGCGGTGTCCCGTTCCACGAGACTGTCGGTCGGGCGGCAGAGATGGCTGCCGTCACCATCGAAACCGAGGGCTCATTCAAGATCACATGTCTTGGCGGCATCCTGGTCTGCCAGCCGTGACGGAGATCTGTACCCGCCGGCTTCGCCGCGTCCTGTGGCGGCGCACCGCTGAGCACGATGAGCCACGGGTGTGGGGAGGGCCGGCTCCGGGTCGATGCGTTCATCCGTGGCCGGATCCCGTGTCCGTACCGTCCTGTTGTTGCCGTGGACGGGCCCGGGTTCAGCCGTCGGCGTGGGCTCGGTCGCGGGCGGCGGTGCGGGAGAGGACGACGGCGCGGTGTTCGTCGAAGCGGGCCGCCTGGACGGCCAGGTCGTCGAGGTGGCGGCCCAGGTGGTCCTGGTGGCGGCGGCCCTCGGGGCCGAGGTCGGAGCGGTGCAGGGCGTCGAAGTGGCGCAGTACGGGCTGCAGCACCTCGTCGTGGTGGATCCGGAGGTTGTAGATGTCGCCGACGGCCATCCGGGCCGCGGCGCGGGTGAACCCGGGGATGCCTGCGCCGGGCATGGCGAAGGAGGAGACCACCCGGCTGATCGCCCGCATGGTGCGGTCGGGCTCGGCCTCCAGGGCCGCCGCCAGGACGTTGCGGTAGAACACCATGTGCAGGTTCTCGTCCATGGCGACCCGGGTGAGCAGGCGTTCGCAGACCGGATCGCCGGACACCCGGCCGGTGTTGCGGTGCGAGATCCGGGTGGCGAGCTCCTGGAAGGCGACGTAGGCGATGTTCTCCAGCACGCCGACGTCGTTGGGCGGCGGGGCGGCGGTCATGTGGGCCATCCGGGCCCGTTCGAGGTCCACGGGGTCGATCGCGCGGGATGCCAGCAGGTAGTCCCGGATCACCACCGAGTGCCGCGCCTCCTCGGCGGTCCACTGGCGCACCCAGGTGCCCCAGGCGCCGTCCGCGCCGAAGAGGGTGGCGAACTGGTGGTGGTAGGACGGCAGGTTGTCCTCGGTCAGCAGGTTCACCTTCAGGGCGATCGCCGCCAGTTCGCCGACCGGTGACTGCTCGCGCGCCCAGGGCTCGCCGCCGAGCTCCCCGGCGAAGTCACGGCCGCGGCTCCACGGGACGTACTCGTGCGGGAACCACTCCCGGGCGGCGGCGAGGTGCCGGTCGAGTTCCTTCTCGACGACCTCCTCCAGGGTCCGGAGGACGTCGGAATCCGTGGGCGGGGCAGGGGAGTTCATCGGTCGACTCGTCTCACTCGGGTGGCGTTGCGATCGATTCACCGGGCCGGTTCCGTCGAACGATAGGCAGCGCCGGCCGGGGCGGGCAAACCTCCGGCGCTCCGCCGGGACGAAATCGTTGGAAGGTTGGCGGGGCGTAGTTCGAAAGGTGACGGCCGGGTCCTTCGTGCGGCGGATCCGTGATCGATGGTCTGCGGGTCGAATGGGACGGCAGGATTCCGGCGTTCCCGAGGAGAGCGATGTCCGCAGTGCCCGAGATGTCCGCAGCGCCCGAGGAAAGCGGTAGGACCGAGGGGGTCGGCGGGACCGAGGGGACCGGCCGGCCCGCGGCCAAGGCCGGGCCGCCCGCCATCGAACTGCCCCGCTCCCGGCTCCTGTTGGTGGGCTCGGGCGCCTTCGGCGTGACGGCGCTGCCGAGTTGGGCGGTGCTGATGCGGATGTGGTACGGCTGGGACGTCCGGGCCTGTCTGACGTACGCGGCCGCTCAGTTGGTCGCCCCGCAGGCGCTCGCGGCGGCCACCCAGGCGCCCGTGGAGGGGCCGGACTGGGACACCGCCCGCGGGATCGTGCCGCACCAGGAGCTGGCGGAGTGGCCGGACCTGGTGATCGTCGCCCCGGCCACCGCGAACTTCGTCGCCAAGTGCGCCCTCGGCATGCCGGACAGCCTGGCGCTGAGCACGGTGCTGGCCACCCGGGCGCCCGTGGTGCTCGCCCCCAGCATCCCGGCCGGGGCGCTGGAGCGGCCCGCCGTCCGGCGCAACCTGCGGACGCTGGCGGAGGACGGCTTCCACGTGACGCCCATGCAGCCGGGGCTGTCGGCCCACAAGGCGAAGGTCGGGGTGGCGTCGGGGATGCCGGACATCCAGACCACGCTGCGGTTCGCCGCCTCGGTGCTCCGGCCGGACGCCGCGCCGCAGGAGGCCGGGGCCGACCGGAGCGCCCCGGCCGGTGCCCCGACCGGTGCCCTGGTCGGCGCCGCGCGGGCATGACGGCGGACCCGGCCGTCGCCCGCCGGGCCGTCCGCCGGGCGGCCCCGAGCTGTGCGCGGCTGCTGGTGGACCGGCTGGTGGCGCACGGCGCCGACACGGTGTTCGGCATCCCCGGGACGCACAGCCTGGGCCTGTACGAGGCCCTCGCCGACTCCCCGCTGCGTCATGTGACGACCCGCCACGAGCAGGGCGCGGGGTACGCCGCGGACGGGTACGCGCGGGTCACCGGCCGCCCGGGCGTGGTGTTCACCACGAGCGGGCCCGGCCTGCTGAACGCCGCCGCCGCCGTCGGGCAGGCGTACTCCGACTCGGTGCCGCTGCTGGTGGTCTCACCGGGCATGCCGCGCGGGCACCGGCCGGGCACGGGCGCGCTGCACGAGGTCAAGGACCAGCGCGGGGTGATGGCGGCACTGTGCGGCTGGAGCCGCCGGGTCGGCTCGGCGGCGGAACTGCTGGACGCGCTGGACGAGGCGTACGCGGGGTTCGGCGCCGCCAGGGCCCGGCCGGTGCACGTCGAAGTCCCGGTGGACCTCCTCGACGCACCGGCCGACGGGCCGTCGCCCGCCGACCCGCCGCCCGCCGAGCCGCCACGGTACGAACCGTCGCCCGCCGGGCTCGCCGCTGCCGCCGCGGTGCTGGCCGCCGCGCGCCGCCCGTTGTTCGTCGCGGGCGGGGGAGCCGTCACCGCCGGGCCCGAACTGGCGGAGCTGGCCGCCCTGGTGGGCGCCGCCGTGGTGACCACCGTCAACGGCAAGGGGGTGTTCCCGGAGGACCACCCGTCGTCGTTGGGCGCCGGACTGCACCTGGCGGCGGTGCACGCCGCGCTCGCCGAGGCCGACGCCGCCCTGGCGGTCGGCACCGAGCTGTCGCCCGCCGACACCTGGGACCGGCCGCTCGCCGTGCCCGGCCCGCTGGTCCGGGTGGACCTCGACCCGGGGCAGCTGCACCGCAACGCCGAGGCCACCCACCCGTTGTGCGGGCCGGCCGGCCCGGTGCTGGCGGCACTCGTGGGGGCCGTGCGGGCCGCGCTGCCCGCCGGGCACCGGCCGCCGGGCCCGCAGCTGGCCCGTTGGCGGGCCGCCGTCCGGGCCGAGGGCGATCGGCTGGCCGCGCCGTGGGCCGGGCTGGTCGGGCGGCTGCGGGCCGCGCTGCCCGCCGGGGCCGTGCTGGTCAACGACAGCGCCCAGGTCTGCTACTACGGCGCCACCACGGCCTTCCGGGTGGCCGGGCCGCGACGCTTCCTCTACCCCACCGGCTTCGGCACGCTCGGCTACGCGCTGCCCGCCGCGATCGGCGCGTGCACGGCCCGCCCGGACACACCGGTGGTGGCGCTCTGCGGGGACGGCGGGCTGCAGTTCACGCTGAACGAGCTGGCCACCGCCGTCGAACTGCGGCTGCCGCTGCCGGTCGTGGTGGTGGACAACGGCGGCTACGGCGAGATCCGCGCGCAGATGAGCGGGCGCGGCTTCCGCCCGCTGGCCGTGGACGTGCCCGGGCCCGACCCGGTCGCGCTGGCCCGCGCCTTCGGCGCCGCCGGGGTGCACGCGGCGTCCCCGGCCGAGGCCGCCCGGGCGGTGGCGGCCGCACTGCGGGCCGACGGACCGACCGTCGTCGCCATCCGGGAGTCCGACTGTCGGGAGCCCGGCTGCCGGGAGTCCGCCTGCCGGGAGTCCGCCTGCCGGGAGTCCGACTGTCGGGCCGCGTGAGCCGCGACACCCCCTCCGCACGATCGCAGGACCGCCAGCCCGTACGTCCGTCCAAGGGAGTCCTCATGCCGAACCGCCTCGCCCACCCCGCCGCCCCGCCGACCGTCACTCACAGCGCCCCCAGTGCCCCACCAACCACCGTGTCCGACAAGACAGTTGACGTCACCCCCGACGGCCCCCACCTGAGCGTCGTGTGGCGCGACGAGCCCACCGGCGCGCGCGGCTACCTGGTGGTCGACCGGCTGCGCCGCGGGGTGGCCAGCGGCGGACTGCGGATGCGGGCCGGCTGCACCCTGGCCGAAGTGACCGACCTGGCCGCCCTGATGACGCTCAAGGAGGCGCTGGTCCGCTCGCCCGACGACCGCTACCAGCCCTTCGGTGGCGCGAAGGGCGGCATCGACTTCGATCCCCGGGACCCGGCCGCCCAAGATGTCCTGAACCGGTACATCGCGGCGATGCGACCCCTGATCGCCACCCGGTGGGCGCTGGGCGAGGACCTGGGGCTGCACCAGTCGGACATCGACGCGGCGGTCACGGCGGCCGGCCTGCGCTCCTCGGTGCAGGCCGCCCTGCCGTTCGTGCCGGACGGCGCCGGCACGGGTCTGCGGCGGCTGGCGGAGGCCTTCGCCGCCGAGGTGGACGGCATCGGACTCGGCGACCTGGTCGGCGGGTTCGGGGTGGCCCAGGCGGTGCTGGCGGTGCTCGCCGACCGGGGCGAGCCGGCCGCCGGGCGGACGGCCTTCGTGCAGGGCTTCGGCTCGATGGGCGGCGCGACGGCCCGCTACCTGGCCCGGGCCGGGATCCGGGTGGTGGGCGTCTGCGACGCGGAGGGCGTGGTGGCCAGTGCGGACGGACTGGACGTGGAGCGGTTGTTGGCGACCCGGACGGCGGACGGCCGGATCGACCGGAGCGCGCTGCGCCCCGGCGACGTCGTCCTGTCGGGGGCGCACTGGCTGGCGGTGGACTGCGACGTGCTGGTCACCGCCGCCGTCTCGTACGCGGTGGACGAGGGCAACGCCGACGCGGTGCGCGCCCGGTACCTGGTCGAGGCGGCGAACGCCTCCGTGACGGCGGCGGCGGAGCGGCGGCTGCTGGCGCGCGGCGTCCTGGTACTGCCGGACTTCCTGGCCAACTGCGCGGCGAACAGCTGGTGGTGGTGGACCCTCTTCGGGGACGTCGAGCCGACCCCGGCGAGCGCGTTCGGGCGGATCGGGCGCACCATGCGGGAGTTGTGCGGTCAGGTGCTGGCCGGGGCCCGGGCCGAGTCGGTGGCGCCCCGGGAGATCGCCCGCCGGATCGCCGAGGCCAACGCCCGGTGACCGCCGGCCGGCCGCTGACGACGGGCGGCGAACCGGCCACCGAACGACCTGCACGTGGGGACGGGCAAGCACGCCCGAGGGCGGGCCGGCTCCGCAACCGCGGAACCGACCCGCCCGCCCGAGCACCCCGGCCGGCCTCGGGTCGAGGTCCTGCCCCGACCCCGGGCCGAGGCCGAGGTCGCGCCCCGGCCTCAGGCCGAGGCCGCGCGCTGCTTCTGGACGAAGGCGACCAGTTCGCCGACCGTGAGCAGCTTGATGAAGTCGTCGTCGGGGATCGCCACCTCGAAGTGGTCCTCCAGCGAGACGCCGAACTCGACCATGAGCAGCGAGTCCACGTCGAGGTCGTCCCGGAACCGGGCCTCCGGCGTGATGGCCTCGGCCGGGACCTCGGCGATCTCCACGAGCAGGGCGGCGACCGCGTCGAAGAGGTCCCGGTCGAAGGCGTCGGCGGGCCGGGCGGTGTCGGTGGGCTGGACGGTCATGGTGCGATTCCCATCTGTGTGTGACGGATCGGATCGGTGCTGCGACCGCGGTGTCCGGCCCGCTGCCCAGGCCGGACGCTACGGGCGCGGAGCGCCGCCTCCACGCGGCTGCGCAGGCCCAACTTGGCCAGGACGCGGCTGACATGGGTTTTCACCGTGTTCTCGGAGACGGTGAGGATGCGGGCGATCTCCAGGTTGGACAGGCCCTGGCCGACGTACACCAGGACCTGGTGCTCGCGTGGTGTGAGCAGTTCGTCGAAGCGGTCCTCGGGTTCGTCCGGGTCCTCGGGTGCGTGCAGCGCCGCGGCGCGCACCAGGGGCCTGATCACGCTCGGGTCCATGAAGCCCAGACCGTCGGCGATCAGCCGGATGGCGTGGAGCAGTTGGCCGGCGTCGGTGTTCATCGGCAGCAGGCCGACGGCGCCGGCGTTCATGATGCGCAGGGCCGTCGCGTCCACCGTGCTGGGGGTGAGCCACAGCACGTCGGTGGAGCCGTGTTCGGCGATGTCCCTGGTCACCTCCGGATTGCCGAACTCCGTGCTGCCGCCGCAGACCACGGCGACGTCCGGGCGGAGCAGCCGGGTGAGTTGGACGGCCTGGCAGCCGGAAGCGGCCTCCGCGACGACGGACATGTCGTCGGTTCCGTGCAGGATCTGTACGATGCCGGCCCGGGCGAGTCCTTCCGTGTGTGCCACCAGCAGTTGAATTTTCATTCGCTGAACCCCCGATTCGGATGCCCGGCGTCCGCATGAGCAGACTTCTGGCACCCATCTGCGAGTCATCCCAACATCATCTTCTGGCAAAGTGATCCTCCTTTCGGGCGACCCGGAATGTAAACGAAAGAACTAGCCGAGTTCACTGGCTGGAATGATGCGCATGCCGGTGGTGACCAGCATGCTTGGGACCGCCCCGCCGACAGATAGCCGTCGGCGGGCCGTCAGGACCCAGGTCGTGCACCGTCGGGGAGGTCAAGTGATCGAGCAGCGCCAGCTGTACGGCTGGGCGGACCTGGTGTTCTACGAGACTCCCGGCGCCTGGTCCAGCGCCGAGGAGGGCTTCGCGGTGACGGACCGTCCGGCGCCGGCGGGTTGGAGCCGGTCCGGGCAGGACGTCTGGGTCTCGCTCAAGCCGGACGGTTCCGAACTTCCCGGCCAGGGCTGGAAGATCCACGTCTCCGCGTTGGCCGGCCACGCCGACCGGATCCTCGACGTGGTGTGGCGCTACTGCACCGAAAACCGAATACCGTTCAAATTCCTGCGCGACCGCCAGCTGTTCCGGCTCTACAACTCCAAGTACATGCCCCGGCAGGCCAGCGGAAAGCTGATCACCCTCTACCCGGTCGGGGACGAACAGCTCCGGAACACCCTGGAACAGCTCGACGCCCTGCTCGCGGACTGCGAGGGGCCGTACGTCCTCAGCGACCTGCGCTGGGAGTCCGGCCCACTGCACGTGCGCTACGGCGGCTTCCGCCGCCGCTTCTGCACCGACGCCCAGGGCGACCGGGTGCTCGCGGTCGAGGACCCGGACGGCGTCCTCGTCCCGGACCGGCGCGGCCCCGGGCGCCACGCCCCGTCCTGGGTCGACCTCCCCGACTTCCTCCGGCCGCAGCTGGAGCGCCGACGCGGCGGGGCGGGCCTGCCATACCGGGTGCTGCGCGCCCTGCACTTCTCCAACGGCGGCGGCGTCTACCTCGCCGAGCGGCTCGCCGACGGCCGGCCGGTGGTGCTCAAGGAGGCCCGCCCCGGCGCCGGCCTCGACCTGGCCGGCCAGGACGCCGTCACCCGGCTGCGCCGCGAGCGCCGGGCCCTGGAGCAACTGGCCGGCGTGCCCGGGGTGCCCGAGCTGTACGACTACGTCGAGGCCGGCGGCCACGAGTTCCTCGCCATGGAGAAGATGCCCGGCGACATCCTCTGGCTCTGGCTGGCCACCTTCCACCCCATGGTGCACTTCGGCACCGGCCGGGCCGAGGAGGCCGAGTACACCGCCAAGGCCGTGGACCTGGCCGACCGGCTCGGGAAACTGCTGGACGCCGTGCACCGACGCGGCCTGGTCTTCGGCGACCTCCACCCCGGCAACATCCTGGTCACCCCGGACGGCCGGCTCTCACTGATCGACTTCGAGGCCGCCTACGCCGCCGACGAGCCCGACGCCCGGCCCGCGCTCGGCGCCCAGGGCTTCACCGCGCCCCCCGGCGTGACCGGCACCGCCGTCGACGACCACGCCCTCGCCCTGCTCCGGCTCTGGCTGTTCCTGCCGGTCAACCGGCTGCTGCCGCTCTCCCGGACCAAGCTCGCGGAGACCGTCGACGCGGTGGAACGGCGCTTCGCCGACCTGCCGGAGGGCTTCATCGCCCGGCTGCGCGCCGACACCGCGCCGCCCGCCACCCCGGGGACGGCCCCGATGCCGTCACCGCTGCCCGCGGCGCTGGTCCGACGCCGGGCCGAACTGCTCGACCCGCCGCTGGACGTGGACCTCGACGCGGCGGAACCGGACTGGGACGCCGTCAGCACCTCGCTGGCCCAGGCCGTCCTGCTCAGCGCCACCCCCGAACGCACCGACCGGCTCTTCCCCGGGGACGTCCAGCAGTTCCTGCACGACGGGCTCAACCTGGCCCACGGCGCGGCCGGCGTGCTGTGGGCGCTGGACGCCGCCGGCGCCGGACGCTTCCCCGAGCACGAGCAGTGGCTGCTCGACCGCCTCGCCGAGGCCCCGCCGCTACGGCGCGGCCTCTACACCGGCCGGTACGGCATCGCGTACGTCCTGGACGGCCTCGGCCACCACGACGAGGCGGCCAAGCTGCTCGCCGACGCCGGGGACGCGCCGGACACCGCCGCGGCCGGCCTCTACGCCGGCACCGCCGGCGAGGGCCTGACCCACCTGCACCTCGCCCGCCGGCACGGCGACGACGGCCACCTGCGGCAGGCCGCCGCGCGCGCCGACCGGATCGAACGGCTGCTGCGCCAACCGGACCACCCGGCCGCCCCGACGGCCGCCCGCGCGGGCCTGATGCACGGCTGGTCCGGCTGCGCGCTGTTCCTGCTGCGGATGCACCAGGCGGGCGGCGACCCCCGCCACCTGGAGCTGGCCTTCGAGGCGCTGCACCGGGACCTGTCCGTGCTGGTCACCCGCTCCAACGGCAGCGTGCAGGTGGCCGACCGGGGCGTGCGCACCCTCGCCTACCTGGAGGTGGGCAGCGGCGGGATCGCCCTGGTCGCGGACGAACTGCTGGACGCGCGCCCCGACCCCGCCGTCGAGGAGGTGCTGCCGGCCATCCGGCGGGCCTGCCAGACCGAGTACGTCACCGAACCGCACCTGCTGAACGGCCGCAGCGGCCTGATGGCCACCGCCGCCCGGCTCGCCCACCGCGACCCCGGGACGGAGGCCCGCGAGGCGGTCGAGCGCCACCTGCGCCGCCTCACCTGGCACAAGCTGTCCTACCGGGGCCGGCTGGCCTTCCCCGGCGACCAGTCGTACCGGCTCTCCATGGACCTGGCCACCGGCAACGCCGGGGTGCTGCTCGGGATCCGCGCCGCCGTCGACGGCACCGGGCCGTTCCTGCCCTTCTTCACGCCCCGCCCGGTGGCCGCGCGCCGCAGCTGACCCGCGCCGCGCCCACCCCCCTGGACGTGGCCGTGCCCGACCGGGCCCGGCCCCCGCGCGACACCACGAGAGGAGGTGCGACATGACCGAGTCCGTTCTCGACCTCCAGGAGCTGGAGACCTCCGAGGAGGAGACCGCCCTGATGGCGGCCAGCGCTTCCAGCTGGAACTGCTGACACCGGCCGCCGCGCACCGCGGCGCGGTCGAAGGCCCCCGACATCCCGGAGGGAGGTGCGACATGACCGAATCGGTTCTGGACCTCCAGGAGCTGGAGACCTCCGAGGAGGAGACCGCCCTGATGGCGGCCAGCGTCTCCAGCTGGAGCTGCTGAAACCGTCCGGCCGCAGGCCGGGCCGGCGACCCCCGAGTACCGGGAAGGAGGTGTACGACATGACCGAGTCCGTTCTGGACCTCCAGGAGCTGGAGACCTCCGAGGAGGAGACCGCCCTGATGGCGGCCAGCGCGTCCAGCTGGAACTGCTGAGACGCCGTCCGGTGAGGAAACAGCGGTATGGCGTGAGCCGACTGCAATTCGGCTCACGCCATACCCGTCCACGCTACCGCGCACGGGCGTCCCCGTCCGGGCCGTTCCCGTCCGGACCGTCCCCCGACGGGACCGTTCCTGCCGCCGGGACCCGCCCGCCGTCGCCCCGTACCGGCCCACCCACCAGGAGAGCGACCGCCCCATGCCGATGAGGATCGCCGACCCCCTCGGGTCCGCCGAGGCCGTCGACGCCGAGGCCCGCGCCGCGGCCGTGGCCCGCGCACTGCGCGGACACGGCGTCCGCGCCGGCGACCGCGTCCTGGTCAAGGCCGGCAACTCCGCGCTCTACCCGGCGCTGCTGTTCGCCCTGATCCACCTGGACGCCTCGGTCGTCCTGCTCGACGCCGAGCACACCGGGGCGGCCACCGCCCGGATCGCCGAACTCGCCGGGATCCGCTGGGCGGTCCTGGACCGCCCGGACGAGGCCCCGCCCGGCGTCACCGCGCTGTCCACGGCGGAGCTGTCCGCGGTCGAGCTGTCCGGGCCGGCGGAGCTGTCCGCGGTCGAGCTGTCCGGGCCGGCGGAGCTGTCCGGGCCGGTCGAGCTGTCCGACCGGGCGTGGCGGCAGCGTCGCGACGCGCTCGTCCTGTGGTCCTCCGGCTCCACCGGCGAGCCGAAGGGCATCGTCAAGTCCGGCCGGGCCGTCCTGGAGAACCTGGAGCGCACCCGGCGGATGATGGGCTACGGCCCCGGGGACGTCCTCCTCCCGCTGCTGCCCTTCTCCCACCAGTACGGCATGTCGCTGCTGCTGCTCGCCCGGATGGCCGGCGCCACGCTGCTGACCGTCCCCTACACCCGGCTCGACCGCGCGCTGCCGCTGGCCGCCGCCCACGGGGCCACCGTCGTGGACGCCACCCCGGCCACCTACCTGAGCATGCTCAACCTGGACGAGCGCCGGCCCGGCCTGCTCGCCGCCCTGGACCGGGTCCGGCTCTGGTGCACCGGCGGCGCGCCGATGGACGGCGGCCTCGGCCGGCGCTTCAAGGCCGCCACCGGGGCGCCGCTGCTGGACGGCTACGGCAGCACCGAGGCCGGCAACGTCGCGTTCGCCACCCCGGACAACCCGGTCGCCTGCGGCCGGGTGCTGGACGGCGTCCAGGTGCTGGTCACGGACGAGACGGGAGCCCCGCTGCCGCCCGGCGAAACCGGCGAACTGCGGCTGCTGACCCCCGATCTGATGGCGGGCTACCTGACCGGTCCGGACACCCTCGTGCCGCCCGCCGCCGGACCGTACCGGACGGGCGACCTGGGCCGGCTGGACGCGGCCGGCAACCTGACCGTGCTGGGCCGGCGCTTCGCCGTCCACCGGCTCGGCCACACCCTCTACCCGGAGGTGCTGGAGCACCGGGCCGCCGCCTGCGGCCGGCCGGTCAAGATCATCCCGCTGGCGGACGCCCGGCGCGGCCACGAGCTGGTCTTCGTGGTCGCCGACCCGGGCGGCGGGGAGGCCCGGCACTGGCGGGAGCGGATCTGCGCCCACCTCGCCCCCTTCGAACAGCCCAACCACGTCCTGGTGGTGGACCGCTTCCCGGTCACCCGCCGGGGCAAGACCGACGTCCCCGCGCTCACCGCCCGGGTCGTGCGCACCCTCGCCCACCGGCCGTAGCCGCCGGGCCGCCGTCGCCCTTCGGACCCCGCCGTCGCTCTTCGGACCCCGCCGTCCGGAGCGCACCGCACCGCACCGGATCGTACGAACGAAATGGAAGGCCCCATGTCCAGCACCGCTGAACACCCGCCGCGCCGACGCGTCGTCATCACCGGCGCCGGCGCCCTCACGGCGACCGGCGCCACGGTGGACGCGTACTGGTCCGCCCTGGTCGACGGGCGCAGCGGCGTCGGCCCGATCACCGCCTTCGACGCCTCCGACCTGCCCACCCGGATCGCCGCCGAGGTCACCGGCTTCGAGCCGACCCGCTTCATGACCGGCATCGAGGCGCGCCGGATGGACCGCTTCGCCCAGTTCGCCGTCGTCGCGGCGGCCGAGGCCGTCGCGCAGTCCGGGCTCACCGCCGAGGCCGGCGGCGGGGAGCGGATCGGCGTCCTGGTCGGCTCCGGCTACGGCGCCAACATCGCCGGCATCGAGGCCCTGGAACGGCTGCGGGTGCGCGGTCCGCGCGGCGTGCCCACCTCCTACGCGATCGGCGGCTCCCCGGACAACCCGTCCGCCGAGATCGCCATGCGGTACGGCTTCGAGGGCCCGAGCGGGGCGATCATCACCGCCTGCGCCACCGGCACCACCTGCGTCGGCGAGGCCGTGGACCTGATCCGGGCCGGCCGGGTGGACGCCGTGGTCGCCGGCGGCACCGACGACCCGATCACCCGGCTCGACGTCGCCGCCATGTCCAACGTCCGCGCGCTGTCCCGCCGCAACGACGAACCGGCCCGCGCCAGCCGCCCGTTCGACCGGGGCCGGGACGGCTTCGTGCTCGGCGCGGGCGCCGGCGTCCTGGTCGTCGAGGACGCCGAGCACGCGATCCGGCGCGGTGCCCCCGTCCTCGGCGAGATCCTCGGCTACGGCGCCACCACCGACGCCTACCACTCCTCCGCCCCGCACCCGGAGGGCCGGGGCGCCCAGCGGGCCCTGCGGCTCGCGCTGGCCGACGCCGCCCTCGCCCCCGGGGACATCGACTACGTCAATGCGCACGGCACCAGCACCGCGCTCAACGACTCCACCGAGATCGCCGCGCTGCGCGCCGTCCTCGGCGACCACGCCCCCCGGATCCCGATCAGCTCGCAGAAGTCGATGATCGGCCACCTGATCGGCGCCGCCGGAGCGGTCGAACTCATCGCCACCCTGCGGACCCTGGCCACCGGGATCGTCCCGCCCACGCTCAACTGCGAGGACCCGGAGGACCCGGAGCTCGACTTCGTGCCCCACGAGGCCCGGCGGCACGAGGTGCGCACCGCGCTCACCAACTCCTTCGGCTTCGGCGGCCACAACGCGGTCCTCGCGGTCCGCCGTTGGGAGCCGTGATGCGCGGCGACCTGGTGGCCCTGGAGACCTGCACCGACGAGGACTTCCAGCTGATCGTGGACTGGACCGGGAGCCGGGTCGGCACCTACTCCTCCGGATCCCCGCAGTTCCTCTCCGCCGAACTGCTGCGCGACGCCGTCCGGCAGGGCGGCATGCACTACCTCATGGTCGCCACCCACGACGGCACCCGGGTCGGCGCCGTCAACTGGGGGCCGCTGGCCTACGAGGGCAGCTACACCATCGGCTCGGCGATCGGCGTGACCGGGCTGTGGAGCCAGGGGTACGGCGTCGAGGCGAACGTGCTGCTGCTCAACTACCTGTTCCACGCCAAGAATGCGCACCGGGTCCAGCTCACCCTGGGCCTGCACAACCGGCAGATGGTGCAGATCATCACCCACGGCGGGTTCACCGTCGAAGGGGTGCTGCGCGACTACTTCTTCCTCGACGGCCGGCACTGGGACGCGGTGGTCTGCTCGCTGCTGCGCGACGAGTTCTACGCGCTCGCCCGCACGTCCGAACTCGGCCTGGCCGCCGACGTCGTGCCCGCCGGGGAGAAGGCCGAGGCCCGGCGGCTCTTCCTGGAACACCTGGACCGCACCGGCGCCGGCTACCTGCGCGACGTCCACGAGCGCCGCTGACCGGCCGCCACCGCCCGCGCGCCGGCCCGCCCGCGCGTCACCGCCGCGCCCGGGCGGACCCCGGCCCCGTACGAAAGAGGCACCACCACCATGTCCGAGACCGCGGCCACCGCCGCCGCCCGTCGCGACCTGCCGAACGCCGTCCGGCACTGGGCCGCCACCCGGGGAACGGCGCCGGCGCTGACCTTCGTCGACCACGGGACCGACCGCCGGGGCGTCGCCACCACCCTCGACTACGCCGGGCTGGACCGCCGGGCCGTCGCCGTCGCCGCCGCGCTGGCCGCGCACTGCCGCCCCGGGGACCGGGTCGCGCTGTGCGCGCCGCACGGCCTCGACTACCTGGTCGGCTTCCTGGGCTGCCTGTACGCCCGCGCCGTCGCCGTCCCGCTGTACGCCCCGGAGCCGTACCGCGGCAACGACCGGCTGGAGGCCGTGCTGCGCGACAGCGCCCCGGCCTGTGTGCTGACCACCCGGGACGCCGCGCCTGCCGTCACCGCCCTGGCCCGGGCTGTCCGGGGCGCCGGGACGGTCGTCCTCGGCATCGACGAACTGCCTCTTTTAGTAGGCGAGTTGACGGCTCCGGGCCCGGACGACCAGGCCGGGCCCGACGACACGGCCTACCTCCAGTACACCTCCGGCTCCACCCGGGCCCCGCGCGGGGTGCTCGTCAGCAACGCCAACCTGGTCGCCGCCGCCCGGCAGAGCGCCGAACAGTCCGGGCTCACCGAACGGGACGTCGTCGTCTCCTGGCTGCCCTACTTCCACGACATGGGCCTGATCACCGGCGTCGCGATGCCGCTCGTCACCGGCGCCCACGCCGTCCACCTGACCCCGCTGGCCTTCGTCCAACAGCCCCTGCGCTGGCTGCGGTTGATCAGCGACCACCGGGGCACCTGGACCGCCGCCCCCAACTTCGCCCTCGACCTGTGCGTGCGCCGGACCACCCCCGAGCAGCGGGCCGGGCTGCGTCTGGACAGCCTCCACACCCTGTGCAACGGCAGCGAGCAGGTCCACTCCGAGAGCGTCCGCGCCTTCGCCGAGGCCTTCGCCCCCAGCGGCTTCGCGGCCTCCGGCCACGCCCCCGGCTACGGACTCGCCGAGGCCACCCTCGGCGTCACCTCCGCCGTCGGCGGCGCCACCGTCCTGCCGTTCGACCGGCCCGCACTGGTCGACGGCCTGGCCCGGCCCTGCCCGCCGGACGCCCCCGACGCCTGGTGGCTGGTCGGCTGCGGCACCCCGCTGCCCGGGGTGGACGTCCGCATCGCCGACCCCGCCGACGGACGGGAGCTGGCCGACGACCGGGTCGGCGAGATCTGGGTGAGCGGCCCCAACGTCGCCCACGGCTACTGGCAGCGCCCCGAGGAGACCCGCCGCACCTTCGGCGCCGTCCTCACCGGCCCCGACGGCCGCCGCAGCGCACCCCACTGGCTGCGCACCGGAGACCTCGGCTTCCGGCACGGCGGCGAACTGTACGTCACCGGACGGATCAAGGACCTGGTGATCGTGGACGGCCGTAACCACTACCCCGCCGACATCGAGGCCACCGCCAGGGCCGCGCTCGACGCCCTGCCCGCCCCGGCCCCGGTGGTCTCCGCCGTCGCCGCCTTCCCGGTGATCGACGGCGGCGGCGAACACCTCGCGGTGGCCGTCGAACTGCGCCGCCCGCCGGAGCACCCGGTCGCGGTCACCCGCGACCAGGCGGTGCGCGCCGTGCGCCGCGCCGTCGGCGAGCAGCACGGCGTCGAGCCCCGGGAGGTGGTCTTCCTACGGGCCGGGACCATGCCCCGGACCAGCAGCGGCAAGGTCCGGCGGCACGCCTGCGCGGAGGGCCACCGGCTGGGAACCCTGGACCACCTGGAGACGGACCGGTGGACGTCTTGATCGAGGAGCACACGGTGAACGGACAGGCCGCCACGGGCACGGGTGCGGGTGCGGGTGCGGGTACGGGTACGGGCGCGGGACCGGACGAGGCGACGGTGCGCGACTGGCTGGTCGACTGGCTCGCGGACCGCCTCGGCCTCGCCGCGACGGACGTCCCGACCGACCAGCCGCTGGCCGGACTCGGCCTCACCTCGCGCGGGGTGGTGGAACTCTCCGGCGCCCTGGAGGAACTGCTCGACCGGGCGCTCTCGCCCGCCCTGCTCTACGAGGCGCCGACGGTCGAGGCGCTCGCCCGCCGGCTCACCCGGCCGGACGGGCAGGCGGCCGCCGGGGCTCCGGCTTCCGTGGCGTCCCCGGCCCCCACCGCCGCCGAACCCGTCGCCGTGATCGGCCTCGGGCTGCGCCTGCCCGGCGGCGCCGCCGACCCGGACGGCTTCTGGGACCTGCTCGCCCACGGCCGCGACGCCATCGGCGAGGCCCCGCCCGGCCGTTGGGAACTCCTCGGCGCCCTCGACCCGGCCGCCCGCGCCGTCCTGGACCGCACCCCCTCCCGCGGCGGCTACCTCACCGACGACCCGGCCGCCTTCGACCCCGCCTTCTTCGGCATGTCCGACCGCGAGGCCGCCGCCACCGACCCGCAGCAGCGCCTCATGCTCGAAGTGGCCTGGCAGGCCCTGGAACACGCCGGCATCCCGCCGCGCTCGCTCGCCCGCACCCGCACCGGCGTGTTCGTCGGCGCCTCCGTCTCCGACTACGGCGCCGCCCAGATGGCCGAGCTGTCCGGCATCGACGCCTGGACCGGCGCCGGCTCGGCCCTCGCCGTCATCGCCAACCGGGTCTCCTACACGCTCGGCCTGCGCGGCCCCAGCCTGGTCGTGGACACCGCCTGCTCCTCCTCGCTGGTCGCCGTCCACCAGGCCGTCCAGAGCCTGCGCTCCGGCGAGAGCGAACTCGCCCTGGCCGGCGGCGTCAACCTGCTGCTCTCCCCGTCCGTCACGGTCAACTTCGAAGAGGCCGGCGTGATGGCCGCCGACGGCCGCTGCAAGACCTTCGCCGCCGACGCCGACGGGTACGGCCGGGCCGAGGGCTGCGGTGTCGTCGTCCTCAAGACCCTCTCCGCCGCCCGCCGCGACGGCGACCGGGTGCTCGCCGTGCTGAGCGGCAGCGCCGTCAACCAGGACGGCGCCTCCAACGGACTGCTCGCCCCCAACCCGGAGGCCCAGCAGGAGCTGCTGCGCACCGCCCTGGCCGCCGCCGGCCTCACCGGGCCGGACGTCGACTACGTCGAGGCCCACGGCACCGGCACCGCCCTCGGCGACCCGGTCGAGGCCTCCGCGCTCGCCGCCGTCCTGCTCGACGGGCGCGACCGCGACCTGCTCATCGGCTCCGTCAAGACCAACCTCGGGCACCTGGAGGCGGCCGCCGGCGTTGCCGGCCTGATCAAGGTCGTGCTCGCCCTCGGCCGGGACACCCTGCCCGCCAGCCTCCACTTCGACCGCCCCAACCCGCTGATCCCCTTCGACCGGCTGCCGCTGCGGGTGGTCACCGCCGCCACCCCCTGGCCGCGCACCGACCGGCCCCGCCGGGCCGGGGTGAGCAGCTTCGGCTTCGGCGGCACCAACGCCCACGTCATCGTCGAGGAGTCGCCCGACCCCGCCCCGCCGTCCGCCCCCTCCGGACCCGAGGCGCCCGAGGGCGCCGGCGTCCACCTGGTGCCGGTCTCGGCCGGCTCGCCGGAAGCGCTGGCCGAGCGGCTGCGCCGACTGACGGACTGGCTGGCCGGCCCCGGCGCCGATGTTCCGCTGCCGGACCTCGCGCACACCCTCGCCGTGCGCCGCCCGCACGAGCCGCAGAGGCTCGCCGTGCCCGCCCGCGACGCCCGCGAACTGCGGCGGGCCCTCGCCGACCACCTGGCCGGCGCCGCCGTACCGGGCCTCGCGGTATCCGGCCCCGCCGCCCCCGGCCCCGCTCAGGGGCGGGCCGGCGCACCCGCCGGGCCCGTCTGGCTGTTCTCCGGCCAGGGCTCCCAGTGGGCCGGGATGGGCCGCGCCCTGTACGACACCGCGCCCGCCTTCCGCCGGGCCGTCGAGGAGCTGGAACCGCTGGTCGCCGCCGAGTCCGGGTTCTCGCTGCACGCGGTGCTGCGGGCCGACACCGTGCCCGCCGAGGTCTCCGTCGTCCAGCCGTTGATCTTCGCCGTGCAACTCGGCCTCGCCGCGCTCTGGCGCGCCCACGGGGTGCGCCCGGCCGCCGTCGTCGGCCACTCGATGGGCGAAGTCGCGGCCGCCGTGGTGGCCGGTGCGCTCGGCGTCGAGGACGCCGCCCGGGTCGTCTGCCGGCGCTCGCGGCTGCTGCTGAAGGTCGCAGGGCGGGGCGCCATGGCGGTGGTCGAGAGCCCCGCCGAGGAGGTCGCGGCCCGGCTGGCCCGGACCGTCCCCGACGGCTCGGTGACCGTCGCCGTCGTCCCCGGCGACCACTCCACCGTCGTGGCCGGCGACCCGGCCGGGATCGACGCCCTCCGGGACGCCTACGCCGCCGACGGCATCGACACCCGTCCGGTCCAGGTGGACGTCGCCTCCCACTCACCGCAGATGGACGACCTGCTGCCGCTGCTCCGCGCCGAACTCGACGGCCTGACACCCCGCCGGCCCGAGCTGCCGTTCTTCTCCACCGTCGCCGGACGGCTCGGCACCGAACCCGCCTGCGACGCCGCGTACTGGTGCGACAACCTGCGGGCGCCGGTGCACTTCGCCGCCGCCGTCCGCGCGGCCCGGCAGGCCGGGTACGGCGTGTTCGTCGAACTCAGCGGGCACCCGGTGCTGACCCGGGACACCGCCGCCACGCTGGACGGCGAGGGCGGGGTGCTGGTCACCGGGACGCTGCTGCGCGACCGCGACCCGTACCGCAGCTTCCTCGCCGCGCTCGGCCGGCTGTACTGCCACGGACTCGCCCCCGACTGGCGGCGGTTCACCCCCGGCGGGCCGCCCACCGACCCGCCGGGCATGGCCTGGCGGCGGACCCGGCACTGGACCACCGTCCGGGCCGCGCTCCCCGCCCCGGCTCCGGCTCCCGTCGCGGAGCTCCCGGCGGGCGTCCCCGAGGGCCCGCTCGGACCGGTCACCACCCCCGCAGCCTGGCCCGGCACCCGGCTCTGGCAGCCCGCGCCGGACCGGCCCGCACTCCGGCCGTTGCGCGAACACCTGCTGTACGGAGCCGAGTTGGTGCCACTGGCCGGCTACGCCTGGCTCGCGCTGACCGCCGCCCGGGAAGCCGGGCTGGCGGCCCCCGAGGTCCGCGACCTCACCGTGCACCAGCCGCTCGTCCTCGACGGCGCGGTCCGCGCCCTCCAACTCACCCTCCGCCCGGCGGAGGACGGCACCGCGCCCGCCGCCTTCGACGTCCACTCCCAGGACGCCGAGGGGCACTGGCACCGCCACGCCTCCGCCCGGGTGCACGAGGACCCGTACGCCCTGGACCTGGATGTGACGGACCCGGACGCGACGGACCCGAGCGCGGTGGGCCGAGGCGAACCGCTGGACGCCGCCGCCCACTACACCGCCCTGGCCGCCGCCGGGCTGGTGCACGGCCCCGCGCTCCGCGCGCTGGGCGCGCTGCGCTCCCGGCCGGGTGCCGTCCTGGCCGACGCGCTGCCGGGGCTCCCGGCCGACGGGGTCGCCGCCCTCGACGCCGCGTTCCAGGCGCTGCCCGCCGCGCTCCCGCCCGGCGGCACGGGCGGCACCGGCGGGTGGACGGTGGTCGGCCTCGACGGCCTGGCCGTCCGCCCGGACCGCGTGACCGGGCCGCTGACCGTCCGGGCGCGGGTCACCGGGGACCCGGACGGACCGGCCCTGCTCGCCGAACTCGACTGGTACCGGGGCGGTTCGGCGGTCGCCAGGGCGCGCGGGGTGCGGGTGCGCCGGGTGGACACCGGGCCGGTACGAGTGCCCGCCGGGTGGCTGCACACGGTGGAGTGGCGGCCGGCGCCGCTGACGGCGGACACCCCGGCCGGCCGGGCGGACGGCACGCCCGAGGGGCCGGTGCTGCTGGTCGGCGGCGGCGCGGTCGCCGACGCCCTCGCCGCTCTGCTGCGCGACCGGGGCACCGACTGCCGGACCACTGACTGCCGGACCACCGACGGACGGATCGCCGACGGACAGAGCACGGACGGCCAGATCACCGACGCCCTGACCGACGACGTCCGGCACGTCGTCCACCTGCCCGTGCCCGGCGGACCGGCCCCGGACGCGGCCGTGCGGCTGACCGCCGACGCCGCCCGGCTGGTCCGCGCGGTGGCCGGGGCGGGCCGGGCCCGGCTGTGGATCGTCACCACCCACGCCCAGCAGCCCGGTTCCGACACCCCCCTGGACCCGGCGCACGCCGCGCTCTGGGGGCTCGGCCGCAGCGCCGCACTGGAGCACCCCGACGCCTGGGGCGGCCTGGTCGACCTGGCCGCGCCCGCCGGCCCCGAGGACGCGGTGCGGGCCGCCCGCGCCCTCGCCGCCGAACTGGCCGCCGCCCCCGGCACGGGCACCCAGAGCGCCCACCGCGCCGGGACCAGGTACGCCCCGCGGCTCGCCGCCCGCCCGGACGCCGCGCGCGGCGCCGCCGTGCGCCTCGACCCGGACGGCAGCCACCTGGTCGTCGGCGCCACCGGCCGGACCGGGCCCGCCGTACTCGACCGGCTCGCCGCGCTCGGCGCCCGGCACCTGGTGCTGGTCTCCCGCCGGGGCGCCGCCGGTGCGGCGGGCCCGGTCGCGGCGACCCTCGAACGGCTGCGGGCCGCGGGCGTCACCGTGCACGAGGTGGCCGCCGACGTCACCGACGAGGCCGCCATGCGCGCCCTGTTCGCGCGCTTCGGCACCGGACTCCCGCCGCTGCGCGGCGTGGTCCAGGCCGCCTTCGCCGAGGACGTCGCCCCGATCGCCGAGCTCACCCCGGAGCGGGTCGCGGCGGTGCTGCGGCCGAAGGTCCACGGCACCGACGTCCTGCACCGGCTGACGGCCGACCACCCGGTGGAGCACTTCGTCTGTTTCTCCTCGACCACCGGCCTGCTGGGCTCCCAGGGGCTGGCCCACTACGCCGCCGCGAGCTGCTGGCTGGACGCGCTGGTCCAGGAACGCCACCGCGCCGGCCGGCCCGCCCTGGCGGTCGCCTGGGGACCGTGGCGGGACGGACTGGACGCCGCCCTCCACCCGCCGATCACCGCCACCGGCATGCGGCTGATGACGGGTGCGACGGCCGCCGCCGCCCTGGACCGCGCGCTCGCCGGGGGCCGGACCCAGCTGGTCGTCGCCGACGCCGACTGGTCCGCGGTGGCCGCCGCCTACGGCCTGCGCACGCCCGTCCCGCTGCTGGCCGACCACCACGCCCCGGACCCGGACTCCGGACCGGACCTGAACCCCCACCCGGCCGCCCCCGCAGAGCAGGACGTCCTCGCGCTGCTCGAAGCGGCCCCGACGGCCCAGCGGCGCCGGGAGATCGTCGTCGGCCACGTCCAGGCCGCCGTGGCCCGGGCGTTGGCCATCGACCCGCCGCAGGCCCTCGACCCGGACGCGGACTACCACGCCTTCGGCCTGGACTCGCTGATGAGCATGACCGTCCTGCGCCGCCTCAAGGTGCTGGCCCCGGGCCTGAAACCGTCCGCCGTCAGCCTCCACCGGACGGTCGCCGAGCTGGCCGACGCGGTGCTGCGGCACCGCGACTCCACCGCCACCGCCACCGACGGCTGACGGCCACGCCGCCCCGGCGTCCCGCCGCCCCCCGCGTCCCGCAGCCCCCCGCACCACCACCCGAGTCTTCCAGCACAGAAGGGAACCACCGTTGTCCGAGAACGCCTTCCTCGTGGTCCAGGACCGTCCCTACGGCGCCGGCGTCGTCGCCGCCCGCGCGCTCGCCGAGGGCGAGGTCATCGCCGACCTCCGGCACTGCGTGACCGCCGACACCCCGTCGATCTACACCATCGACGTCGGCGACCGGCACATCGACGGGCCGCAGGTCCGCTACCTCAACCACTCCTGCGCGCCGAACGTGTACGTGGACGCGGAGCGGCTGGAGGCCCGGGCCCTGCGGCCGGTCGCGGTGGGGGAGGAGCTGGCCTTCTTCTACCCGTCGACCGAGTGGGACATGGTCGGCCCCTTCGAGTGCCTCTGCGGGGCCGCCGACTGCCTGGGCACCATCGCCGGCGCCCGCGCCGCCGCCCCGGAGGCGCTGCGCCGCCACGCGCTGAACCGGCACGTCGCCGAGCGCCTCGCCGAGCACGTCGCCGAGCGCGTCGAGGCGCGGCAGGCGACGGTCGGGGCACGGCAGGCGACGGTCGGGGCCGCCTGATGGACCGCCCCCCGGCCCGCTCCTGCCTGGTCGTCGGCGGCAACCGGGGCATCGGCCGCGCCATCGCCGAGGAACTGCTGGCGGACGGCGAGCGGGTCGCCGTCACCCACCGCGCGGGAGACGCCCCCGAGGGCGCCCTCGCCGTGCACTGCGACGTGACCGACTCCGCCGGGGTCGACGCCGCGTTCCGGACGGTGGAGGCCGCGCACGGCCCGGTGGAGGTGCTCGTGGTCAACGCGGGCATCGTCCAGGACCGGCTGCTCGCCACGATGTCCGAACGCTCCTTCGCCGAGGTGCTGGACACCAACCTCACCGGCGCCTACCGGGTGGTCAAGCGCGCCACCCGGGGCATGCTGCGCCTGGGCCGGGGGCGGATCGTGCTGATGTCCTCGGTGGTCGCCCTGCAGGGCTCCACCGGGCAGGCCAACTACGCCGCGTCGAAGGCGGGCCTGATCGGGTTCGGGCGCAGCCTGGCCCGGGAGTTGGGGCCCCGGAACGTCACCGTGAACATCGTGGCGCCCGGACTGGTCGACACCGACATGACGCACGGGCTGTCGCAGGAGCTGCGGGAGCAGTACGTCCGGCAGATCCCGCTCGGCCGGACGGCGGCGCCGGTCGAGGTCGCCCGGGTGGTCCGCTTCCTGGTCTCGCCGGACGCCGGCTACGTCACCGGCGCGCTCGTCCCGGTGGACGGCGGCTCCTCGATGGGTCACTGACGGCCGCACCCCGCCAACCTCCCCTACGCCAACCCCCCTACCTCCCAAGAACCTTGTACACCCCATGCACCGAGCGGAGAACCGATGGGCATCCTCGACGGCCGGCGCCTGCTGATCACCGGCGTCCTCACCCCGGCCTCGATCGCCTTCCACGTCGCGCGCGTCGCCCAAGAGCAGGGCGCCCGGGTGGTCCTCACCGCGCACGGCCGGCCGAGCCTGGTCCGGCGGGTCGCCCAGCGGCTGCCCGAACCGCCGCCGGTGGTCGAACTGGACGTCACCGACGCCGGACAGCTCGACTCGCTGGCCGAGCGGGTCGGCACGCACCTGGACGGCCTGGACGGCGTGCTGCACTCGATCGGGTACGCGCCGCCGTCGGCGCTGGGCGGTAACTTCCTGAGCACGCCGTGGGACGACGTCGCGACCGCCGTCCACGTCTCGACCTATTCGCTCAAGGCGCTGACCACGGCGGCCCTGCCGTTGATGGGCCCGGGCGGCTCGGTGGTCGGGCTGGACTTCGACGCGTCACGGGCCTGGTCCGGCTACGACTGGATGGGCGTGGCCAAGGCCGGCCTGGAGTCCTGCGCCCGGTACCTGGCCCAGGAGTTGGGGCCGCGCGGGATCCGGGTCAACCTGGTGGCGGCCGGGCCGCTGGCGACCACCGCCGCGCGCGGCGTGCCGGGCTTCGACGGGCACGGCTGGGACGAGGCCGCCCCGCTCGGCTGGGACGCGGCGGACGCCGCGCCGACCGCGCGGGCCTGTGCCGTCCTGCTGTCGGACTGGCTGTCGGCCACCACGGGCGAGATCGTCCACGTGGACGGCGGCGCCCACGCGGTCGGCCGCTGACCGCCGTGGCACTCAACCGGGCCTATCTGAACCGGGTGTTCGCCGCCCCGGAGCCGTTCCTGGTGACCCGCGCGGCGGTCCGTTCCTTCGCGGCGGCCATCGGCGACCCGAACCCGCTCTACCGCGACCCGGCCGCCGCCCGGGCCGCCGGCCACCCGGACCTGCCGGCGCCGCCGACCTTCGCCGCGCTGGTCGCGGGGGAGGCGTACTGGCAGCTGCTGGCGGACCCGGAGTTCGGCCTCCCCCCGGAGGGCGCGGTCCACGCGGCGCAGTGGTTCGGCTTCGAGCGGGCGCTGCGGGCCGGCGACGAACTGACCGCCGAGGCCGTCCCGGAACTGATGGACTGTCAGGGCGGCCGGGAGCGCGTGGTGTTCCTGACCGCGATCGACGACCCGACCGGCGCCCGGCTGGCCACCGTCCGGACCACGCTGATCGGTCCGGCCCCCGAACCGGACTGACCGGCCCCCGCCGGTCGTCGGGTGCCGGGCCGCACCCCCGCCGGGGACAATGGGTGTTCGAACCGTCACACGAAAGGACCGTGCCATCCTCACGCTCATCCTCGCCTGCGACGTGCTCTTCTGGGTCCTGCTGGTGGCCGGCCTGGCGGCCCGCTACGCGGCGGGTATGCCCCGGCTCGGCGGGCTGCTGCTGTTCTGCGTCCCGCTGATCGACGTGGTGCTGCTGGCGACCACCGTGCTGAGCATCCGCGACGGCGCCGAACCGACGGTCTGGCACGGTCTGTCGGCGGCCTACCTCGGCATCACGGTGGTCTACGGACATCGGACGATCCGCTGGGCCGACGCCAAGTTCGCCCGCCGCTACGCCGAGAACCCGCCGCCCCCGCCGCCGAAGCTCTACGGCCGGGCCGCCGTCGCGGACGCGTGGCTGGGCTGGCTGCGCTTCCTGCTGGCCTACGGGATCAGCGTCGGCCTGATCTTCGGCCTGGTGGCCCTGGTCGGCGGCCTCGACCGGGGAGCCCCCCTGCTGGTCTGGCTCAACCCCCTCACCAAGGTCCTGATCTACAGCCTGATCTGGCCGATCGTCACCACCCTCTGGCCCGGCCGCGCCCCGACCGACCCCGCCGACCCCCGCTGACCGCCCCGGCGGATCCCGTGGCTTGTCCGGGATGTTGCACTTGATCCGACCGTCGCAGGAATCCAGCACCGCCCGGTCGGACGGATCGCAGCAGCTCTGCTTCCCGAACGCGGGAACGACCTCGCCGTGCGGTGCCGCTACAGAAGGCGAGGATCGCGTCTACCAAGCTGGCGGTTCGTCAAAAAACGAAACGCCTGACAAGGCGACCCCGAACGCTAGATGCTGGTGGTTACGTCAACTCCGGACGCAAGTATGCGCAAGCCACTGACTCGGGAGGTAGCCGTGGGCCTAAAGTTCTTCGGAATCGACCCTGAGACCAACGAGGAAGGCTCGCCCACTGTCTGGGCGGACGTGACTCAGGGTCGGCTCGTGATCCAGAGCGACACCGTCACCGGGACCGAGCTCGCGGAGATCAACGGGACTGAATGGGTCGCCGGCCACGAGGTCGGCGTACCGGTCCACGAGTCCGTGATCACCATCCCCGCGCGGATGATCCCGTTCATCAGGGAGGCTTGCGATGCAATCGAACATGCCGGACTTCAGGACGCTGCTCCGGGGGGCGAAGAAGTCGGCCGTGCATCTGGAGATGCGTGACCAGTACAGCGTCGCCGACGAGACCGAGCAGTTCGCCGCGTGGAAGGCCGGGCACCGCTACTCTCTGGAGAACCGGGCTGAGTGGTGGCACCCGTTCCACGACTTCGTGGTGGAGACCATCGCCCGTGGGGTGACCATCCGACGCGCGCGGATCGTGTCGGAGCCCGTCACCGAGTACATCCGCTACGAGCACTCCCACACATTCACCAACATCGCGGCCGGCGAGCAGATCCGATGGCTTCCCCGCAGCCGCGCGCTGGACATCGCGCTGCCGGGTGCCGACTTCTGGTTGTTCGACAGCAGGATTGTGCGATTCAACCTGTTCACCGGCGATGGCGAGTGGGCCGACCCCCGGAACGTGATGACGGAGGACCCGACCACAGCGGATCTGTGCACGAACGCTTTCGAAGCGGTGTGGGAACGGGCAGTTCCGCACGAGGACTTCAAGGTCTGAGCCCGCTCCGATCCACCAGGTAGACAGCAGATGTCAACGTCGCCATCGTCCAGCGTCGTCGCAGCACGGAAGGCCATCGCCGACCAACTGGTCGAGCTTCGCAAGGACGCCGGGCTCAAAGGGGGTGAGCTGTCCACCCTGTGCGGCTGGGATCCGGCCAAGACATCTCGCATCCAGTCCGGCAAGGTGGCTCCGTCCGAGGCCGACATACGGGCCTGGTGTACCGCGTGCGGGGCCGCCGACCAGATCCCGGACCTTATCGCGGCCTCCCGCGCTGCTGATTCGATGTACCAGGAGTGGCGACGCCGGAACAGCTCCGGCATGAGGCTCGCCCAAGAGAAGGTCATCAGCGACTACGAGCGCACGAGGCACTTCCGGATCTACGTCTCAAACGTGCTCCCCGGCTTCTTCCAGACCGCTGAGTACGCGACGGCGCTCTTGCAGTCCATCACTGACTTCCAGGGCACCCCGAACGATGTCGCGGCGGCGGTACCGGCTCGGCTCGCGCGGGCGCAGCTGATGTACACGGGGGGACGCCGCTTCGCCGTCCTGATCGAGGAGTGGGTGCTGCGCACCAGGATCGGCAGCGCAGAGGACATGGCCGCTCAACTCGGCCACCTGCTGACTCTGATGTCGCTGCCGTCCGTCTCTGTTGGGATCATCCCGGCCGGCCGCCCGCGGACCATCTGGCCGCTTGAGGCCTTCTACCTCTTCGACGATCAGCGGGTGGCGGTGGAGACCCTGACGGCGAAGGTCAACGTGTTCCAGCCCCGGGAGATCACGGACTACACCCGGGCCTTCATGGGTCTGTCCGGCATGGCCGTGTACGGGACGAAGGCAAGGGCACTGATTGCCGCTGCTATCGCCTCGTTGGAGTGACGTCCCGCAAGAAGTCGCAAGTTCGTTGAGCGCGCTGTAGCCGACTCCCTACGGTCTATCACGCACCCCCGCCGCCACGGCGAAGGAGGACGGACCGATGGCGAGACGCAATCCCAAGCGTGAGTACCGCGAGGCCGTGACCGGCCTCTCGAAGTTCGAACGACAGCGGCTCCCGGCCGGCTGGAGTCCGCTGGACGACTACCGGGCGGCCCGGGCCGCCGAGCGGGCCCCGAGTGTGGGGATGCTCCTCCAGATCGCGGCTGTGCGCTCCGTCTGCTCCTGCGTCGGCTGCGAGGCCCGGAGGAGGGCGGCGTGAACAACGTGATCGAGGGCGACCCGGTCCGCCACCGCACGGACGGCTGGACCGGTGTCGTCGCCGAAACCCCGAGCAGGCTCGCCAACCACGCCTGGGTGAACCGGGACAGCTCCGGGGACCCATACCCGGAACTGGTGCTCCTGACCGAGTTGGAGGTCGCGGATTGAGCAACCCGCCGCTGCCCGTCCCGTTCACGGTCGAGGGAATGGTCGCGGACCGGCCCGACGGCTACCGGCAGGGCACCTGCCACCCGATCTGTGACGACGGCATCACCCGCGCCCGCGGCCCCCCGCCGCATTGCCGCGCTGCGGGCCGCGCTCCACAACCACCCGGCGCTGACCGCCCCGCACCAGAACCAGGAGGACGGAAACGATGCCGCGTGAGCCGCTCCCCGCGACCTCGCAGGAACCGGCCGACGACAGCCAGGCCGTTGCGGTCCCGGCCCTCAGGCCCGCCGAGTCGCCGACGATGAGGCGGCTGCGCGAGGCCACCCGCGAGCCGGAACGGAACACCGTGGACCGGCAGGCGCCCCTGGGGCTGGCGCACACGGTCTGCGTCCCGGTCCGGAGCGACCCAGACGACTGATCCCGAACACCATGTCCCGCGCCTGGGCGGGACATCCCCGGACCGTGGTCAAGCACGCCCGGGGAGCCACGCGCCGTACGCCGTAAGGGTGTTCGGCGTGCCGTCCGGAACTCCACCGGACCAGCTGTTCCGACGGGCGACCACCCGCCGGCCGATACCAGCACGGAGGTACGGAGATGGGCAAGCGCGGCAGCGGAAGCGGCGACGGCAAGGGCGGCAAGCAGCAGGACGACAGCAACAAGGGCTCCGGGCACGGCGGGGGCGGCTCGGACGAGGGCGGCAACACCTCCGACGGCCAGAACCCGGCGGGCGGCGGTCGGTGACCGGCGAGACGCACAGGGAGGCGGGCCCCCAGGGGCTCGCCTCCGCGCTGGTGGCCAGCGGCGCGCTCTCCTCGGACTGGCTCCCCTCCTTCAAGGCCGTGCCCCGCGAACTGTTCGTCCCGGACCGCATCTGGCCGGGCATCGCGGACGGCACCCGGCAGAACCCCGCCGTCTACCGGTCCAAGGACCCCCGGGCCTGGCAGCGGGCCGTCTACTCGGACATCCCGCTGACCACGCAGTGGGACGACGGCGACCACGAGGGCGACGGCCTCGGCACGACCCCCAGCTCGTCCAACTCCATGCCCACGATGGTCCTTTCCATGCTCCGCGACCTGGATGTCCGTCCGGGTGACCGGGTGCTGGAGATCGGCACGGGCACCGGATGGAACGCGGGCCTGCTCGCCCACCGCCTCGGGAACCCGAACGTCGTGTCCGTCGAATACGACCCGGACGTAGCCCGCGGTGCCCGGGAGAACCTGGAGCGGGCCGGACTCGCCCCGACCGTGGTCGAGGGCGACGGCCAGAGGGGCTGGCCCCAGGGCGCCCCCTACGACCGCATCATCGCCACCTGCTCCCTGCTGGAGATCCCCGCGGCCTGGCTGGAGCAGTCGGCCCCCGGCGCGGTGATCGTCGCCCCGTTCGGCACCGAGTACGGCGGGGAGCAGATCGCCCGCCTCACCGTGAACGACGACGGCACCCGCGCGAGCGGCCGCTTCACCGGCGGCTCCGCGTTCATGCGGCTGCGCCAACAGCGCACCGAGCGGCCGGTGTTCGACGAGTACCTGCACGGGGTGCCGTGGCCGGCCGACGGCGTCAGGACCATGACCGCGCTGTCCCCGTGGGACACCGGGAAGTGGTTCCAGCAGTTCGTCATCGGGCTTGCCGTGCCGGGCGCGTTCTGGCGGGCGGAACGCTATGACAACGACGCCTACACGCTGTGGCTCCACAGCCGCGACAAGAAGTCGTGGGCGTCCGCCGACTACGAGCGCGACCGAGTCGAGTACGAGGTCTACCAGTCCGGCCCCCGCAACCTGTGGGACGAGGTGGAGGCCGCCTACCGCTGGTGGGACGACCACGGCCGCCCCGGCTTCGACCGCTTCGGCCTCACCGTCACCCCCGAGCGCCACACCGCCTGGCTAGACACCCCCGACAACCCCGTCCCCACAAGGGACTGACCCGCCCTGTCCCGGCCGACCTGGGGAAGAACGGCGAGGACGGGCCCCCCACACGGAGTGCACGTGACCGAACCGCCGGTCCCGCGCGAAGTCAGAGTGAGGATCGTCCCGGCCGACGGCTACGAGCTCGAAATCGAGGACGCACTGTCCCACCCGTACGTGCCGGCAGCCGACATCGACACCCACTTCGACCGCGTCATCGCCGACGAGGTCCGCCGCGAGCTGTTCATCCCCGACGACACCCCGCTCGTCCTGGTCATCACGGACGCCGACGGCCGGACCACCCGCACCGAACACCCGCCGAACCCCGCCAGACACCGACCGACGGAAGAACCCCGCCTGCACCCATCCCGAGGCACCCCTGCCCACCCGCACCCCGCCGTCCTCGACCTCCCCGGCGGCGGGCCCTCTCTTCGTCCTAGCCCCTACAGGAGCACGCCATGTGGGCCACCACCGAGCAGGACTGGCAGGCCATGCTCAGGACACTCGTCATCGCTGCGCTTCCGGCCATCGCGCAACGGCACAAGTCCGGTGTCAGCGTCCGGAGGCTCGCGATCGTATACGGCTGTGACCCGCACTGGCTCCACAATCAGCTGATCAAGGCCGGGAACCGCATCCGACCGCTTGAAGAGCGGTCGGCCTTCGCCACACACCCTTGCCGTGGGCACCTATCAGCCTGCCGAGATGGACGCCGATGCCCTGACTGAACGGGTCGGTGCACAGGCCGGAGCAACAGCACCGGCCGGTCGGGCAGACGGTACCGCAGGAGCCCCAGTTGTCGGGGTCGCTGCTGAGGTCGAAGCACGTTCCGCCGCAGCAGGTGGTCCGGTGCAGGACGTCGCACCCGTGCGCGTAGACCCATCAACGGCCGGTGCGGTCCTTGCAGTTCAGGTGGCAGAACGCGTCGGTCCGGCAGGTGGTGGGGCACCACGGTGGCGCGGCCGTCAACTGTGCAGGGCGTCGCCGGTTCCCGACGTCGTGCGCCGGTCCTACGACGGCTGTCCGTTGCCCGACCGGGGCGAGCTGCCGCGCGAGCCGTCGGCGGTCAGCCGGGCGCGGCCGGCGGGGGCGGGGCGGCCGGGACGGTTCCGACCGGTGGACCGGTTGTGGCGGGGCCGCTCGACGACGGGGTCGGGGATCGTGACGGGCACGCCGGTGGGGACCCGGGCGCCGGTGATCCGGGTGAGTTCCCCGTCGCCGGCCCGGACCCTGGTGGTGACGGGGGTGATGCCGGCCGCGGTCATCATCCGGTCCATCCCGCGGCGCTGGCCGGGGAGGACCAGGGTGACGACGGTGCCGGACTCGCCGGCCCGGGCGGTGCGTCCGCCGCGGTGCAGGTAGTCCTTGTGGTCGGCCGGCGGGTCCAGGTTGACGACCAGGTCGAGGCCGTCGACGTGGATGCCCCGGGCGGCGACGTCGGTCGCGACGAGCGCGGCCACCTGCCCGGTGCGGAACTGCTCCAGGGTGCGGGTGCGCTGCGGTTGGGACTTGCCCCCGTGCAGGGCCGCGGCCTTCACGCCGCTCGCGAGCAGGTTCTCGACCAGGCGGTCCGCGCCCTGCTTGGTGTCGATGAACATGATCACCCGGCCGTCGCGGGAGGCGATGTGGGCGATCGTGGCGTTCTTGTCGGAGTTCTGCACGTGCAGCACGTGGTGCTCCATGGTGCTGACCGCCCCCGCGGAGGGGTCCACCGAGTGGGTGACCGGGTCCTTCAGGAAGCGCCGCACCAGGCTGTCGACGTTGCGGTCCAGGGTGGCCGAGAACAGCATCGTCTGGCCGCCTTCGGCGACCTGTTCGAGGAGGGCGGTGACCTCCGGCAGGAAGCCCAGGTCGGTCATCTGGTCGGCCTCGTCGAGGACGGTGACGGCGACCCGGTCCAGTCGGCAGAGCCTGCGCTCGATCAGGTCCCCCAGCCGGCCGGGCGTGGCCACCACGATCTCCGCGCCACGGTTCAGCACCTGCGCCTGGCGGCGGACCGGCACCCCTCCGACCACGGTGGCCATCCGCAGCCGCATCGCGTGGACGTACGGGGTGAGGGCTTCGGTGACCTGCTGCGCCAGCTCACGGGTGGGGACCAGGATCAGCGCGACCGGAGACCGCGGCGCGGCCTCCTGCCCGGCGATGCCGGCCAGCACGGCGAGGCCGAACGCGAGCGTCTTGCCGGAGCCGGTGCGGCCCCGTCCCAGCACGTCGCGGCCGGCCAGCGAGTTCGGCAGCGTCGCGGCCTGGATCGGGAAGGGGGCGGTGACGCCCCGCCGCGTCAGGACCCGCAGCAGTTCCTCGGGCATGTCCAGCTCGTCGAAGGACTCGACGGGGGGCAGCCCCGGCACGGTGCACGTCGGCACCGCGAACTCCCGATGCGGAGGACGGCTGGAACGGTTCATGCGGAGGCCCTCCTCGGGACGGCAGGTGACGTACGTCGGCGCTCACCGGGAGAGCGGGAGCGGAGAACCCTGAACCGTGGACCGCCAGGGCGTGGCGCCGTGCGTTACAGCCTGTCGGCGCGTGGTGACGCATAGACGCAAAGACGCAAAGAGGCCCGCACCGGGCATCAAGTGCGCGGTGCGGGCCCCCTCGTTGCCACGTGGTTGCCGTGGCAATGGGAACTACAGCGGGCGAATGTTCTCGGCCTGCGGGCCCTTCTGGCCCTGCGTGACGTCGAACTCGACCTTCTGGCCCTCGAGCAGCTCGCGGAAACCGCTGGCGTTGATGTTCGAGTAGTGGGCGAAGACGTCCGGGCCGCCACCCTCCTGCTCGATGAAGCCGAAGCCCTTTTCCGCGTTGAACCACTTCACGGTGCCATTAGCCATGTAAAAAATCTCCTTCAAGGGACCTTCCGACACTCGCACGATTACGAGTACCGAGTCACCGCGATGAGTGCCCGCCCGGAAAGGATCCGGAAAACAAAAATGCGCCCGCAGAAATCAGCAGGCGCACACAAAGTTCATGGGAACCACTACTGCAACTGCCTCGACTGTAGCAGCTCCGAGCCCGCTGTGGTGGGACATTTCCACCCCGGTTTCGGCGGAGGTCGCCGCCCGCGCCGTCGGGCCGGTCCTGGCCGGTGCGGTCCGGTACGCCAATGATCTTTCCGCACCGGGCAGTTGGTCCGGCGGCGCGCGGCCGCCCGGTGCGCCCCCTGGCGCGGCCGCCGACCCGTGGTGGTCCTTCGGGCCCGCGCTCCCGGGGGGAGTCTGGGGGGAGTCCGGGGGAGTGCCGTCCGACACGTCCGGCATTTCGGGCATCCCTGATCCCGGGCCGTCCGAAATGGTTGTCCCCGGCGTTCCACGGCGCATACTGGCGTGGATGAGAAAACCTGAAGCAGTCCGCCGGCACCTGCCCACCAGTCCCTTCAAGGCCAAGGTCGAAGCGCCGCGCAAGCACTTCGCCCTCGGCGACCGCGTCACCCACGACGCCTACGGCCTCGGTCGGGTCATCGGCGTCGAAGGCGAAGCCGCGGTACTGGTCGACTTCGGGTCGCGCCAGGAACGCATCACCGAGCCGTTCACCGGGATGTTCAACCTCTGACCCGACCGCCGCAGGCCCCCGCCGAGGTTCCGTCCGGCCGGGGCCCCACGCGGCTGCCTGCTCGGCGGCGGCTGACCGGCGCCGACCTCGTCGAGCACGATCTCGTCGAGCACGATCTCGCCGAGCCGCTTCTCCTGCCGCATCGGTCGCCGGACTTCGCCTTCGGAACCCGTGCCGCCGGCTTTCTGCTTCATCCGGAGAGGTGGTAGGCGGTGGAGGTGTCGACGCCGAGGGCGGTGAGCAGGTCGAGGGCGGCGGTGAGGGACGGGGCTCCGGCGATGCGAGCGGCGGCGAGACGGCCGGGGAGACGGTCGGCGGCGATCAGGGCTGCCCACTGGGTGGCGGAGAGGGCCAGGTAGCGCAGGCCGGGGAGGTCGGCCAGCAACGCCAAGTCCGGGGTGGTACAGCGGGACAGGTCCAGGGACTGCAGCGCGGGCAGGGTGCGCAGCGGGGCGAGGCCGGTCGGGGTCTCGGAGGCGACGGCGAGCGAGGCGAGCTGCGGGTGGCCGGTGAGCGGGGTGAGGTCGGCCTCGGCGGCGAGGCCGACGGTCAGGTCCTCGACGGGGAGCGCGGCCACGGGGGACAGGTCGGTGGTGGCGCAGCGGTTGAGGTGCAGGCGTCGCAGCCGTGTGGTGGCGGAGAGCGGGGCGAGGTCGACGGGTGACGGGGCGTCGTTGAGGTGGATCGCCTGGAGGCCCGGCGCGAGCTGCTCGTCCAGCGCGGAGACCACCAACTTGCGCGCCCTGTCCCCGGCTTGCTGCGGGGTGTGCGGATCGGGCTGCCCCAGGAGCCGGCCGAGCCAGGCGGTGACGGAGGAGGCGACGTAGCGCGGGCCCGTGGTGAAGTCCCGGCCGACCTCGATCACCTGGCCGGGGCGGCCTTCTGCGGCCGGTGCGAGGTCCACGGCGAAGTAGTTGCCGTCGAACCAGGTGGCGAACGGGAGCCAGCCCGGATGCCCCGAGCTACGGCGCACCGTGTTGGGCGGGTCGGCGTCGAAGACCACCTGGCGCCAGCCGAGGCCCCAGCCGAACCAGGTCGGGACGCCGATGTACTCGTCGTGTGCGGCCAGCGCCCTGTCGAGCGACAGCCAGCAGTACCCGCCCAGTGCCTCGCTGCCGCCGTCCCCGTCGGCCTCCAGGTACAGCGCGCGCAGGTCCGGGGGGAGTGCCCGCCCGAGGCGACGCTCCGCGGCGGCGAGCTGTTCCTCGGTGATGGGCGCCGGCAACTGCCGTTCCGAGCTGGAGAGTTCGGCGTCCTGCCGGAGTACGGCCCGCAGCCGCTCGACCGCTTCCGCCGGGTCCCCGGCCGGGCGCGGACCGGACGGTTCCGCGCTGTCGACGGCGCCCGGCTCGGACGGCCGGAAGTCGGGGTCGAGGGTCAGCGTCCAGCCGTCCTCGCGGTGGCCCTCGGGCTCCAGCGCGTCCCGGAACACCACCAGCTCGAAGGCACCGGACGGGCGGCAGGTCAACTCCAGGGCGATGGACTCCCAGCCGTGGCTGTCCCGGAACCGGGACGCCAGCGAGGCGAGGGTCTCGTGCGGGGCCGGCACGCTGAAGTGGGAGCCCGGACGGCTCGGCACCACGTACCCGCTGCCGTACATGCCCGTGCCCCTCCGGCCCCCGTGCGCCCGCAGCACGCACTCCGCCCAGCCCTCCGGCGCCCGCGCGACGATCTCCGCCGTGATCTGCCGCGCCGCCTGTTCCACCGCCAGGTCCATGTCCGCCCCCTCGTCCGTGCTGTTCGGACGATCATGCCAGCAGGCTGTGACAGTGCGATCGGCAGTCGGCAGTCAGCCGCCGCCGAGGGCCCGCCGCTACGGGGTGGCGGCCGATCCGGAGGGAAGCGGGTTCTGCCCGGACTCGGCGATGGGGAACCTCACCCCGGTGAGGTCTTCGGAGACGGCCCACAGCCGCTGCTGGACGGCCACCTCGTACGGCTGCGGGCCGGAGGTGACCAGCCGAAGCAGGCCCCGACCGGAAGCGGCGGTTTCGAGGGGTCTTCGACCGGCTCCGCGAGCCCCGGCGACGCGCGCGGAGGGGACGTCGGCATTACGGTGGGACCGGCAGTCGCCTTTCGGCGACGTATCCGCTGGTCGATCAGTGGGGCGCCGCCCTCACCCCCTCAGGAGGGGCCGTGGCTACAGGCAGGGTCAAGTGGTTCAACGCCGAGAAGGGCTTCGGTTTCATCGAGCAGGACGACGGCGGTGCCGACGTCTTCGTCCACTTCTCGGCGATCGACGCGGGCCCGGGCTCGTTCCGCTCCCTGGAGGAGAACCAGCCGGTGGAGTACGACGTCACCCAGGGCCAGAAGGGCCTGCAGGCGGAGAACGTCAGGCCGCTCTGAGCATCCCGTTCCGTTCACCGATCGGCTGGGAGGACACGATGACCCACAGGCATACGCTGAGCGTGCTCGACTGGCACGACGACGGGTCCTCCACCTCGTCCGTCTGGGTGGTCAGCGCCGACGAGCGCGAATCCGTCCGGGACTTCCTGGGCCGTAACCCGGACATCGAGGGCGTCGTCACCCCGGAACAGGCGGACGAGGCGAAGACGATCACCCGGTCCTGGCTGACCTGCACCAACGGGGACTCCCCGGCCTGACCGGCCGCGATGGGCGGGGCGGCGTGTCCGCCCCGCCCTGGGCGTGTCCTCGGTGCGTCATGGCCTCGGGTGCCAGGGCCCCGGTGGGTCAGGGCGTCGGCGCGTACGGGCGCATCATCTCGTTGTCCTCGTGATCGATGATGTGGCAGTGCCAGACGTAGCCGGGCCCTTCGGTGGGGTCGAAGGGGAAGTGGTTCTCCCCGGGGGCGACGTCCGCCACCCGGGCCGTACTGGGCGCCCAGCGGGCGATCAGCCTGGTCACCTGTCCCGGGTTGGTGTTGACGGTGTCCTTCCAGCCGGCCTCGTTCGGGTCCGGCGGCAGGACCGGGCCGGTCAGGAAGGGGCTGAAGGCGGGGTTGCCGCCGAGCGCGCCGTCGGCGTTCGGGGCGAGGTAGTCGCGGGGCGGCCCGTAGCCGGGGATGATCGTGCCGGGCGGGTAGTCGACCTTGCCGATGGTGCCGTCGCAGAGCTGTCCTTCGTAGGTGCCCCCGGGGAACTCCGCGGCCCAGGCGTTGAGATAGTCGTCGACCTTGATGCACTGCCGGTTGAGGACCTGGAAGCTGACCAGGTGGAGGTGCATGGGGTGGGCGAAGTCGGAGGTGTTGAGGATCTCCCAGATCTCGGTGGCGCCGACGCGCGGCTGTTCGGTCAGCCACAGGCCCTGGCCGTACCGGTCGAGCCGGGAGCCTTCGATCGGTGTGCTGGTGCCGCCGCGCAGGCCGGTCCACATGCTGTTGTTGACCAGCGCGATGATGGTGCCGCAGAGGTTGTCGGGCGGCTGTACCGCGCACGGGACGGTGTCCTGCTCGTTGAGCACGAGTTGGCGGTTGGCGTCCACGTGCACCCCGGGGGCGACCTGGCCGGTTCCTGGGTCGGCGAGCCGCACGATCGGCTCCGGACGCCCGGGACCACCGCGCAACGGCACACCGGACGCCGGGTCGTACGTGGTGTCCCGGCCGGAGAGCGGGAGGGTCACGTCGATGCGCAGGACCTGACCGTCCACGGACGGGTCCGGCTGCGGGCCGAGCGGGAACGAGTGGGCCGCCGTGTTGGTCAGGATCAGTGAGCTGCCGGCGAGCCCGGAGAAGTCGATGATCACATCGGCACGTTCCGCCGGTGCCAGGGTGAGCCGGCGCGGATTCGGCCGGCCGGGGGTGTTGAGCTCCACGGGGGCGTCGAGCAGCGCGGTGTCGGTGCCGATCTGCCAGAACGCGACCGCGGAGGGCGCGTCGGCCCGGTCCGCGTTCGGCGCCTCGGTGAGGCTCATCGACAGGTACCGCGCGTTGCACCCGTTGAGGAAGCGGAAGCGGTAGCGCCGCGGTTCGACGGTGAGCACCGGCCAGGTACGGCCGTTGACCACCATCGCGTCACCCAGGTACGTGGAGATCCAGAACGGGTGCGCCTGCGGGTTCTGCGGCGGGATGACCAGCGCGGCTGCCGGATTCGAGCCGTCGGGGAAGAGCAGCTGTCCATTGGTGTCGAACTGCCGGTCCTGGATGGCGAGTTCGATCTCGTACGGGTCGGCCGGGAGCCCCAGCGGATTGTCCGGGCGGCCGGTGTCGTACCGGTCGCGCACCAGGTAGAAGGCGGCGAGCCCGGCGAACACGTTGAGCCTGGTCACGCCGAGGGCGTGGTCGTGGAACCAGAGGGTGCCCGCCGGTTGGGCGTTCGGGTACTCGTACACGGCCTCGTTCGGCGCCGCCGGGGCGCTCGTGGCGTACCCGGAGCCGCGCTGGCCGGCCGAGGTGAACCAGCCCTGCGGTCCACCGTCGACCGTGGACGGCACTTCGCCGCCGTGCAGGTGCGCGACGGCCGGGACCGGACCGCGGTACGGGTCGAAGGAGCCCATCCGGTCCAGCGGATCGGCCCAGTGCAGGGTCTGGTCGACCGTCAACAGCGGCGCCACCCGTGATCCGCCGTCGACCCCCGGCAGGTTGTTGACGTAGCGGACGGTGGTGGGGCGGTCCTCCCACGCCTCGACGGTGCACCCCGGCCAACTCGCCGGCCGGTCCGCGACCTGGTACCCCCACACCCAGGTGCCGTCGCGGTACGCGTCCGGGTACACCGAGGGCGGCAGCACGTGCTGGGGGAACTCGACGAACGCGGTCGTCATCGAGGACGCGCCGACCCGCTGTCCGCCGAACGTCGGCAGCGGCGTCAGGTACTTGGGGATCTGCGCGCCCGGCAGCGGAGTCTGCTGCTGCAGAACCGACGCCGCGGCCCGTTGCGGGTGGAACAGCCCGTCGAGGGCACTGATGGACGTGGCACCGAGGCATCCCGCGAGCAGTAGTCGCCGACGGCTCAGTCGTGCCGGCTCGAACAGGGCGCCGCTTTCCTTCTCCGACATGGCAGGCCTTTCTGAAGGCGATCCGTCATGCGTCCGCCGATCGATGCCCCCCAGTAGGCTCATTTTGACTACGGAGAGAATATGGGTGATCGCTTTCTGTCGGAGATCGCCGCGCTGCGTACGGAACTTTTCAGTTTCCACATGCCGTGCAGCTGCACAACGGCGGCACGCACATCAGATGATCTGCCTGGCTCAAGCCGCTTCGGGACCACTCCAACCGGTACCGGCGGCCCACCGTTCGGCCGTGGCCATCAACACCGGCCGGCAGGCCCGGTACCGATGTGGACCCCACATGGTCGACCCCGAGCGCGAGGCCACCCAGCGCGTCCCGCAACTCCCCTGCAAGCAGCTCGAACTCCGCCGGCCACTGCGGGCGGTACTCCACCACGGCCACCTGGCCGCGCTCATCGGGAAAGGGCATGCCGCCACACGCTACGCCTCGTTCGAGCGACCCCACAGAGGGCGGGACCACCTCTAGGAGAGCGCCGCGAAGCCGGTGCAGAGCAGGCGCAGGCTCCGCGTGAACTTGTCGTCCTGGCTGATGCGGGGGATCAGGTCGCCCATGACCAAAGGGAATCGCTCGCACAGGTCGGCGTAGAGCTCGGCGGTGACGGGTGGTGGGGAGGACGGCTGGTTCTGCTCCTGGAGGACGAAGCCGGTGACGTGGCTGAGCAGGGTGTCGGCGGCGATTCCGCAGCGCTCGGCGGGCAGTCCGGCGTCGAGGAGGGTGCGCAGCAGGCGTTCCATCAGGGAGAGGGCGCCGGTGCTGAGTCGGCCGGGGCTCTCGGCGAGGAGTTGGGCGCCGCCGGGGTGCTGCTTGATGCTCAGGCGCAGGGCGGTGGCCTGGGCCTCGATGCGGTCCGTCCAGGTTGCGGTGGCCGGGAGCGCGGTCAGGGCTTCGGTGCCGGCGTCGTAGGCCTGGCGGCAGACCCGGTCGGCCATCAGGGCGAGCAGTTCGTCCTTGCCGCGTACGTGGTAGTAGAGGCTGCCCGCGTGGGCGTCGAGCCGGTCGGCGACCTGGCGCATGGACAGGTTCTGGTAGCCGACCTCGGCGAAGACGGCCATGCCCGCGTCGACGATGCGGTCCTTGGTGAGCTTCATGCGGTCCACCGTACAGCGTTTTCCAACGCCGTTCGAAAACTGTGCTAGCTTTGCCCCATCAAGTTTCGAACGGTGTTGGAAAACGCCGGAGTCCGGGGGAGGCGTCCAGTCATGGGGGCGATCGTTTTCAACCTGACCACAGCCGCGCTGATGGTCATGATGGTCAACTGCGGACTGGGCGTCGTCGGTCGCGACACCCTGCGGGGGCGGCCGCTGCCGTGGGCGGCGATCGCCCTGACCGCCGTCGCGGTCGGCGGCGTGCTGCTCCAGCTGGCGTGGTCGGGTGCCATGGACGCGCTGGACGCGGACCCGGCCAAGTCGGGCTGGTGGCGCGAGTTCACCTCGGTGTTCATGCAGAACGGCGGCCTCTTCGGCGGCCTGTGGAACCTCGTCACCCTCGCCGCCGTCGCCGCGCTCGCCCAGTGGTACTGGGGCGGCCCGCTCACGCTCGGCTTCTTCCTCGCCGGCATCGTGCTGCCCGGCCGGATCGACGACCTGCTCGGGTTCGGCGACGGCCCCAGCACCGACCCCCGCAACTTCGCCGGCAGCTCCGGCGCCACCTACTTCCTCGGCGCCACCCTCGCCCTCGCCCTCCTCACCCGCACCCGCCTCCCCAAGGAGATCGCCCTGGCGGCCGGCGTCCCGGTGCTCGGCCTCGCGATGTGGCTCGCCCAGGACAACGGCCACGGGCTGGTCTCCGTCTACGGCTTCGCCCTCGCGGCGGTGGCGTGGGCCGCCCGCCGCCGGCTCCGCCCTGCCGCGGGCCGGGCGGCGGTCTGACCCTCGGCGCCCTCGCGACCGCCCGCGGCGCGATGGGGCCGGCCCGGAGACGACGAAGGGCCCCGACCGGTTGAACCGGTCAGGGCCCTTCGTCG
>NZ_JBEOSV010000060.1:0-53572 GCF_040303245.1 Kitasatospora sp. NPDC096077
GGACGCTTCCTTCGGACCGCCTTCCAGCGGGCCCTCCGGGCGCTTCGTTCTTTCGTGTTTCCAGCTTACCAGATGTTTTCCGCTCCGTTTTCCGGAGTTTCATTCATCCGATTTCCCGAACTGGCCGGGTCCGCTTTTCGCGACGACCACCACGTTAGCGCATTTCCGGTGTCACCCGAAATTCACGCCCACACCCTGTCGACGGCAACGCCGAAGAAACCCAACCGAATGGGCTTCGAGGTGTGAGTGGGGCCGCCTCTCCGGCGACTGGTAGACAGTACCCCTCCTCCTCCCCCGGAACAAACGCCCAGCCCGGGGCTACCCCGGGGCCGCACCCGCGCGGCCCCGGGGCGGGCTGTCACCGCTTCAGGTGCCGGCGGCTCAGCGGAACAGGCGGTCGCCGCTGCCGGCCATCCGGTGGGTGCCGCTGTGGTGGTTCACCCAGTCGCGGACGAGGTTGATCGCGTTGGCGCACTGCCAGCTGTCGTCGTACTCCCGGACGCCGGTGAAGGCTCCGTAGCCCGCGATGATGCCGTCCACCTTGGCGTCGCCCAGGAGCTTGTCGACGTACCAGGGGTCGTTGTAGGTGGCGGTCCAGGAGAGCGTGGCCGCGAGCCGGCCCGACGCCCGGTCGGCCGCTCCCTTCTTCAGTTCGGCGCAGGTGTTCCAGGTGGCCTCGGTGCAGTTGCCGAAGCCGTTGGTGATGTCGGTGTCGCCGTAGTCCATCGCCCGGTGGCCGACCGGGATGCCGCCGCCGGAGCTGTTGAAGGCGCCGACGACCTTGTCGCGGCTGCCGGTGGTGGTCATCCCCTCCAGCTTGCCGAGCTTGCCCTCCAGGCTCTTCCAGCCGCGGCCGCCCACGTCCGGGGTGTTGCCGGGGTGGTACTCGAAGAAGCCGTAGAGCACCTGGATGCCGGCGGCGGTCAGCCGCTGGGCCTTGTCGTGGAGTCCGGCGACGCTGCAGGTGCGGTTGGGCTCCTCGCCGCAGTAGTTGGGGTCCTTGATGTCCAGCCAGACCAGCGACAGCCGGCGGCCGGCGTTGGCGTTGGCGAGGATCCGGTCGATCATCGCGTCGAAGCTGGGGCCGAGCCGGTTCTCACCGGCCGAGGAACAGTCGTGGTAGGCGCGCCACTCGTTGGGGTTCCACCAGGCGCAGACGTCGATCTCGATGCCGTTGGCGCCGTGCTTGAGGGCGGCGTCCACGCCGTCCAGGGTGTCGACCCGGTGGGCGATGGCGTAGATCGCGTGGCGCTGGTCGGCCGCCGCGGCCGGGGAGGTGCCGAGCGTGGTGCCGCCGACGATCCCGCACAGCGCCGCGGCCAGCGCCGGAAGCACCCGGACACCGTTCTTGAGGTGGCTGGACAAGGGAACACTCCGTTCCTGTCAGTTCAACATCCTGAGGTGGACATGACCGATCAGCACCAACTGTACGTCGTCGAACGGTAGATGGTGGCTGAACCAGGTATGAACACAGACCTTCCAACGGCCCAGCCGGTCCGCGGTGTCGCACCTGTTCCCCACCCGGGGCCGCTGCCGTAGCGTGACCGCATGACCACGATCCCGAACTCCCGGTACGACGCCGTGATCGTCGGCGGCGGGCACAACGGACTGGTGGCGGCCGCCTACCTCGCCCGGGCCGGGCGGCGGGTGCTGGTCCTCGAACGGCTGCCCCGGGTGGGCGGGGCCGCCGTCTCCGCCCGGGTGTTCCCAGGGGTGGACGCCCGGCTGTCGCGCTACTCCTACCTGGTCAGCCTGCTGCCCCGGAAGGTGGTCCGGGAGCTCGGGCTGCGGCTGGAGCTGAGGCGGCGCCGGATCGCCTCCTACACCCCCGCCGTCCGGGACGGGAAGCCCACCGGGCTACTGGTGGACGCCGCCGACCCGGCCCGCACCCGGGACTCGTTCCGGGCGCTGACCGGTTCCGACCGGGAGTGGCAGGCCTGGCAGCGCTTCTACGGGATGACCGCCGAGGTGGCCCGGCAGGTGTTCCCGACCCTCACCGAGCCGCTGCCCACCCGGGCCGAACTGCGGCGCCGGGTCGGCGACGACACCGCCTGGACCGCCCTGTTCGAGCGCCCGCTCGGCGAGGAGGTCGAACGCCGCTTCACCGACGACCTGGTGCGCGGCGTGGTCCTGACCGACGCGCTGATCGGCACCTTCACCCATGCCCACGACCCGGAACTCCGGCAGAACCGCTGTTTCCTCTACCACGTCGTCGGCAACGGGACCGGCGACTGGGACGTCCCGGTCGGCGGCATGGGCGCGGTGACGGACGCGCTCGCCGAAGCCGCGCTGGCGGCCGGTGCGGAGATCCGGACCGGCTGCGAGGTCACCGCCATCGCCACCGACGGCCACGGCGACGCCGAGGTGTCGTACCGGCACGGGGACGAGAGCGAGGCGACGGTCGCGGGCCGCCGGGTGCTGGTGAACGCCGCCCCGGCCACGCTGGCCCGGCTACTGGGCGAGGAGCCAGGGCCAGGACCGGCGCCGGAGGGCTCCCAGCTGAAGGTCAACATGGTGCTGCGCCGGCTGCCGCGCCTGCGGGACGCGGCCGCGGATCCTCGCGAGGCCTTCGCCGGGACCTTCCACATCGCCGAGGGCTACCGGCAGTTGGAGACCGCGTACGCCGAGGCGGCGGCCGGGAGGCTGCCCTCGGCCCCGCCCTCCGAGATCTACTGCCACACCCTCACGGACCCGTCCATCCTGGGACCGGAGGCGGCCCGGCAGGGGCTGCACACCCTCACCCTGTTCGGGCTGCACATGCCCGCCCGGCTCTTCGGCGTCCCGTACGACCGGGCGGCCGAGGAGCGCGCGCTCGCCGCGAGCCTGGCGCAGCTGGACGCGGTGCTGGCCGAGCCCGTCGCGGACTGCCTGGCCGTGGACGCCGACGGACGGCCGTGCATCGAGGCCAGGACGCCGCCGCAGTTGGAGCGGGAGATCGGGCTGCCGGGCGGCCACATCTTCCACCGGGACCTGGCCTTCCCCTTCACCGAGGAGGAGCCGGCCGGGGTCGCCGCCCGTTGGGGCGTGGCGACCGCCCATCCGAACGTGCTGCTGTGCGGGGCGGGCGCGGTGCGCGGCGGCGGGGTCAGCGGCATCCCGGGGCACAACGCGGCGCAAGCCGTCCTGGCCGGCCCGGACCGCTGAGCGGCGGCGGGACGGACCAGGACGGCGAGTGGATGGGTCAGGCGCGGGCGAGCAGCCAGCCGCCGAGGCCGTCGCAGGCCCAGGCCGCGTAGCTGGTGGAGCGGAAGCCGGCCGGGATCGGCGAGCCCGGGCAGCCCCACAGGCCGGCGCGGGCGGTGTTGTGGCGCCAGGCCCCGGCTCCGTCGCAGCCGGTGGTCATGTGCCCGGTGATCACGTAGCCGGCCACCACCGGGGAGCCCGAGCAGGTCCAGATGCCGTCGTGCGGCAGGCTGTGCTGCCAGGCGCCGATGCCGCCGCAGCCGGCCCGCAGGTGGTTGCTGATGACGTAGCCGGGCACGACGGGCGAGCCGGAGCAGGTCCAGATGCCGTTGTGGACCAGGCTGTGGCGCCAGGCGCCCATGCCCCGGCAGCCGGTGGTCTGGTGGTCGGTGATCACGTAGCCGGCCACCACCGGGGAGCCGGAACAGGTCCAGATGCCGTCCTTGGCGGGCTGCTGGTACCAGGAGCCGTAGCCGTTGCAGCCGGTGCTGTCGTGGTCGGTGATGACGTTCCCGGGGGCCACGGGCTGCCCGGAGCAGCTCCACTTGCCCGGGCCGCCCCAGCTCCAGCCGGCCTTGGCCTCCGCCACGGACATCCCGGAGACCGTGCCGCCCAGGGCGACGGCCGTGACCAGGGCGACCGACGCCGCGACGGCCCTGACCCCCCGCCCGGCGACCCGGTCCGTCACACGCTTCCATATCCGACGCAGCATCATGTCCGGTGTTCTCCAGTGGTGTTGAGGACGGGGGTGTCGAGGACGGTGGCGGAACGGAGTCACCCTAGGTGATGATCACGTGAAAGTTCGGCGGAGGATCCAGGAATTCCGCGTCCGGACTCCACCTTGTCCGAAAGCCGTCACCTGGCCGCCGGGGTCCCCGTCTCAGCTGACGGGACTTTCAGCACACAGAGCGATCTTGTCCCGCCCCGCGGGTAAGGTGGTGCACCGTGGCCAGTCGGAAAACGTCGATCATGGAAGCAGCCGCGCGGGTGATCGCGCGGCGCGGGGTGCGCGGGCTGCGGGTGGAGGAGCTCGCCGCCGAGGCGGGTGTGTCCACCGCGTTGATCTACTACCACTTCAAGGACCGCACGGGGATCCTCCGGCAGACGCTGGAGTTCATCAACGACCGGGCGGAGCGCTACACGACCGAGCGCGCCGCGGACGCACCGCCGCTGACGGCCCGCGAGGAGCTGGAGCAGACCCTGCTGCTGGAGCTCCAGGACTCCGTCGAGGTGCGGGAGAACAGCACCGCCTGGGGCGAGCTGCGGGCGAGCGCGGTGTTCGACGACACGCTGCGCGAGGACCTGGCGCGGGCCACCCGGATCTGGGTGCAGGAGGTCGCCGAACTGCTCGGCCTGGTGCAGCCGATGTCCTCGGCGGTCGCGCTGGCCGGCGCGGCCGAGCGGCTGACGGCGCTGCTGGAGGGGCTGAGCACCCGTTGGCTCAGCGGCAGCCTGCCGCTGGCCCACGCCCGCACGCTGATGGTGGACGCGATCGAGGCCGAGGTGTCCCGGCTCGGGTCCTGAGCGCCCGAGAACCCGAAGGTCCGAAGGCCCGGCACGCCCCCTGGATCCCCCAGTTCCCCGAAGGCCCCGGGAGCTCCGACCGTACGCCCGGATTCGTCACGCTCCGTACGGGATTCCACCCGCCGAGTCATGGCACGCCGCTGAGTTTGACTGATTTTTCAGTCAGTGCAAGCCTGGCGTCGCAGGCAGGGTGCTCCCGCCGGCCCGTTCCCGTGGTGCGCCGGTGCGTAGCGGCGCGAAGAGTGGGTCCTGGCGGCTCCCGCACCCTCCCCCGGCACCGTCGCACGAACTGGAGACCCTCATGACCAGCTACCACGACGCCCACTCCGCCGAGAGCTATCCCTGGGTGCCCGCGGACGACGTCCCGCACGCGCGGACCTGGATGTCCTGGCCCTCCCGCCGGGGCGTGTGGGGACTGCGCCTGGGCGGCGTCCAGGAGGACATCGCGCTGATCGCCCGCACCATCGCCGAGTTCGAGCCGGTGGTCATGTGCGCCCCCGACGACTGGACCGCGGACAAGGCCCGCGAGCGGTGCGGCCCGGCCGTGGAGGTGATCACCGCCATCCCCACCGACGACCTGTGGATGCGCGACACCGCGCCGGTGTTCCGCCGGGACGGCCACGGCGGCCTGGACGCCGTCGTCCTCAACTTCAACGGCTGGGGCAACAAGCAGGTCCACTACGACGACGCCCGGGTGGCCGAGCGGATCGCCGCCCGCCGCGGCCTGCGCCACACCTACGCGGACTTCGTCGGCGAGGGCGGCGCGATCGAGACCGACGGCGACGGCACCGTGATGGCGACCGAGAGCAGCCTGGTCAACAAGAACCGCAACCGCGGCATGAGCCGGGACGAGATCGAGGAGTCCGTGCTGGAGGCCTACGGCGCGGACACGATGATCTGGCTGCCCGGGATCAAGGGCCAGGACATCACCGACGACCACGTGGACGTCACCTCCCGGTTCGTCCGGCCCGGCGTGGTGATGGTGCAGCTGCCGCCGGCCGACCGCAACGACGAGTGGGCGCGGGACGCCCGCGAGCAGTTCGCGATCCTCTCCGCCGCGACCGACGCCCGGGGCCGCCGGCTGCACGTGATGGTGGTGCACGGCCCGGACACCGTCCGCTCGCGCAGCTCCAAGTTCGTCGACTCCTACCTCAACTTCCACCTCGTCAACGGCGGCGTGATCACCGCCCAGTTCGGCGACGCCTACAAGGACGCCGCCGCGCGGGAGACGCTCGCCGCGGCCTTCCCCGGCCGCGAGGTGGTGCAGCTCGACGTCGACCGGCTGATGACCGGGGGCGGCGGCATCCACTGCTCGACCATGCACGAGCCGATGCCGTGACCCGACCCGACCCGTCCGCCCAGCACCGACCTCGACCGCAGTACCGGAGTACCCGTATGACCGACGCCCTGTCCCGCCGCAGCATGATCCGCACCCTCGCCGTCGCCGGCGCCGGTGTCGGCGCCCTCGCCCTCGGGCTGACCGCCTGCGACGCCACCGACGACGTGGACGGCGCCGTACCGCCCACCCAGCAGCCCGGCGCCACCCCCGGCGCCCGGCGCTTCGGCGCCGAGTGGGAGAAGCACCTGCGCACGGTGATGTCCTGGCCCGCCTCCGAGAACGTCTGGGGCGACCAACTCCCGGACGTCCGAAGGGACGTGGCCGGTCTGGCCCAGGCCATCGCCGCCCGGGAGCCCGTCGTGCTGATGGCCCGCCCCGATCAGAAGGACGCCGCCCAGCAGGCCTGCGGCTCGGCGGTCGAGGTGGTGCCGATCGCCGTCGACGACCTGTGGGCCCGGGACACCCTGCCGGTGTTCGTCGAGGAGGGCGGCAAGGTCAAGGGCGTCGACTTCAACTTCAACGGCTGGGGCGGCAAGCAGCAGCGCGGCAACGACTCCAAGGTCGCCCGGGCGGTACTCGCCAAGTACGGCGTGGAGCGGATCGAGACCCGGCTGGTCGGCGAGGGCGGCTCCTTCGAGAGCGACGGCCAGGGCACCCTGCTGGTCACCGAGAGCTCGGTGGTCAACGCCAACCGCAACCCGGGGATGAGCCGGGACCAGGTCGAGGCCGAGCTGAAGAACGTGCTCGGGGTGACCAAGGTGATCTGGCTGGCGGGCGTCAAGGGCAAGGACATCACCGACGCCCACGTCGACTGCCTGACCCGCTTCGTCGCCCCCGGCGTCGTCCTGCTCGACCAGGCCTTCCCCGGCGGGCCCGCCGACGTCTGGTCCCGCGCGGCCGACCAGGCCCGCGGCGTGCTGAAGAACGCCACCGACGCGACCGGGAAGAAGCTGCAGGTGATCGAGCTGCAGCAGCCCGACCCGGACAAGATCACCGGCCGCGGGGACGCCTTCGTCTCCTCGTACATGAACTTCTACGTCGGCTCCAAGGGCGTCTACCTGCCCAAGTTCGGCGACGACCGGGCCGACACCCGGGCGCAGCAGACCCTCAAGCAGTACTTCCCGGGGCGGGAGATCGTGCCGGTGAAGATCGACGCCATCGCGGCCGGCGGTGGCGGGATCCACTGCGCCACCCACGACATCCCCGCCGTGGGGTGACCGGACGGGCCGGTCCGGGCGTCCTGGGGACGGACGCCCGGACCGGCCGCTGTTCGGGGCCGGGTCCGGTCGGCGGACCGGATCCGGCCCCGGCGGGTTCAGGACCCCGTCGGGTTCATGGCCTCGGCCGGACAGGACCTACGCGGCAGGCTGCTGCTGGGTGACGCAGTGGATGCCGCCGCCGCCCGCCCCGAGGTAGTCGATGTTCAGTTGCTCGACGGTGCGGCCGGGGAACAGCGCGGCGAGGGCGTCGCGGGCGGCGGCGTCGGCCTGGGTGTCGCCGAACTGGGCCGAGATCACCGCGTTGTTGCACAGGTAGTAGTTGACGTAGGAGCCGACGAAGTTGGGGTCGGTCGAGCGGATCAGGTAGTAGTCGGGGCCCTGGACGGTGCCGACCGTGATCGGGGTGCCCTGGGCGCCGGTGGCGGCGCCGAGGATCGCGTACTGCTGGCGCTCGTCCTGGGACCAGATGTCGGTGTCGCCCGGCAGCGGCAGTTGGACGACGGCGGTGCCGGCGCCGAGGAAGCGCGAGGTGGCGTCCACGTGGTCGTCGGTGATGTCCTGGCCCGCGATGCCGGGGAACCAGATCACCTCGGTGGCACCGTAGGCGGCGCACATCGCGGCCTCGATCGCCGTCTGGGACAGGCCGGGGTTGCGGTCGGCGTTGATGATGCTGCTCCGGGTGGCCATCAGGGTGCCCGCACCGTCGGTCTCGATGGCGCCGCCCTCGGAGACCAGTCCGGCGGCGGTGAACGGCAGGCCGAGGTACGCGGCGACCCGCTGGGCGACCAGGGCGTCGTTGCCGTGCGGGTTCTGGTGGTTGCCCCAGCCGTTGAAGTTGAGGCCGATGGTGTCGAGGCCGCCCGCGCCGTCGGTGCGGAAGACCGGTCCGGTGTCGCGCATCCAGCAGTCGTCGACCGGGACGTTCCCGATGACGGTGACGGCCGAGCCGCATAGCGAGCGCGCCTTGGCGACGCTGGCCGGGTTGGCGCACATCGTGACCGGTTCGTACCGGGCGATGGTCCGGGCGATCAGGGCGATGTTCGCCTGGGCGCCGCCGAGTTTGCCGCGCCAGATGGTGGTGCTGTCCGGCCAGGCCATCCAGGTCCGGGTGTGCGGGACGGTGTCCGGCGGTACCCGGAGGCCCGCCGCGAGGCTCCGGCCGGTGGGGGTTTCGCGGCGCTGCGCCGCGTGGGCGGGCCGGCCGGTCGCGGCGGTCAGCGCGGTGCCGGCGGCGGCGAGCCCGGCGGCCGTCAGGAACCGGCGGCGGCCGAGCCTCAGGTCGGTCACGGTGTGCGGTCTGGAGCCTTCCTCCATCACTGCCTCCCAGTCAACGTCCATGTGGGGTGGACGAGTTGCCCGAAAGGTAGAACTGGCCAAGCGCTCGGTCAATACCTCGCGGAAGCATCCGCCGCCGTTCCGCCCTGCGGTGTTCCCGGAGTCGTTACAGTGGCGGCCATGGCGACACGGGAGACGGCCGGGGCTCCGGGCACGGGCTCGGCACCCAACGGCGGACCGGCCGACGGACCGAACGACGGACCGGGCGGCGAACCGGCCGGCGCCCGCCCCCGGGCCTCCGCCAAGGGCGAGCAGACCCGGGCCCGGTTGGTCGCGGCGGCCCGCACCCTGCTGTCCGGCGACGGCGCCGGACGCTTCACCACCCGCAACGTGGCCGCGCTCTGCGGGGTCTCGCACGGGATGTGCCACTACCACTTCGCGGACCGCACCGAGCTGATCGTCGCGGTGGTGGTGGACATCCGGCCCGAGTGGATCGCCCCGCTGGAGCGGGCCGTCGACGGGCCCGGCGGCTACGCCGAGCGCGCCGGGCGGGTCCTGGCCCTGCTCACCCGCCCCGAGAGCCCCGACCTGGCCCGACTGCACGCGGCCCTGCACTGGCTGGCCCTCGACGACGACCGGGTCCGCACCGCCCTGGAGGCCGAGTACGCGCGCTGGCGGGCCGCCTTCGTGCGGCTGTTCCGCCGCCTGGTCGAGGAACGCGGCGCCGCCGCGGACCCGGTCCCGCTCGGCGAGGCCCTGGCCGCCGCCGTGGACGGGCTCGCCGCCATCGGCTCGCTGGACGGAACGGTGGACGACGGACGGGTGCTGCGGACCCTGCTGGACTCGCTGTCCGCCACCGTCTGAGCCGTCCACCCGCTCACGGCCCGGCGGGCCCGGCCGGTGGTTCGGACCCGGCGGTCTCCGCCCGCCGCGCGCGGTGCTCGACCCGGGTGCCCGCGACGACGGTGAACGCCAGGCTCGCGGCGATGATGCCCTCGGCCCAGAAGAACGCCAGGTAGTCCATCAGCGAGCCGATCGGCGGCGAGCCCGGTGCCGCGTTGCGCATCCCGATCAGCGCGAACAGGGTCGCGGCCATCCAGCCGAGCGAGGGCCAGACCAGGCCCTCGCGCTTGCGGAAGAGCACCTCCGCCCCGGCCAGCACGGCCAGCGCGAGCGCCCACATCGCGGCGATCATGAACCAGGCCAGGATGAAGGTGCTGCGCCCCCTGGTGACCTTCCCCTCCAGCAGCCGCGCGCCGGCGGTGAGCGGGGTACTGGTCGGCCGGACGACGAAGAACGGGTCGGCGTCCGCGAACACCAGGCCGACCGGCACCGCGCCGGCGGCGTCCGTGGCCGCGAACCCCAGGGCGAAGTGGTACCGGTCGAAGGGGTAGTCCGACTCGGTGCCCTCGTAGAGGTTCGCCTGGACGGCCTGCGGCGTCGCCGGCTCCCCCGGCGCGGCCCGCAGGTCGGTGCGGGCCGCCGACAGCGCGCTGATGTCGACCTGGCGGGTGAACGCGGTGGAGTCCGGGCCCTCGGCGAGGCCCCCGTGCGGGACGGGCACCACGTAGAGGGTGAGCTCCCCCGTACCGGGGTCGATCTCCTGGGCGGTGAGGTCGAGTTCGATCCAGTCCCCGGTGGTCGGCAGGGCCAGCTCCCTGGTCTGCTGCCGGGTGTCGCGTTCGTTGAGGTACAGCGCGATGCCGGCCGAGCAGAGCACGGCGAGGATCAGCAGCGCGAGGGCGAAGCGGTTGCCGCGCAACCGGGCCGGGCCCCTCACGCCGAGGCGGCGGGGCTGGCGGAGGCCGACGGACGGGCGGGGGCGGGGGCGGGCGAGGCGCCCGGGAGGGCGGGCTGCTGCTGGGTGGCGCAGTGGATGCCGCCGCCGCCCGCGGCGATGTGGTTGATGCCGACCTGGGTGACCTTGCGGCCGGGGTGGAGGTCGGCGAGGATGCCGGCCGCGCGGTCGTCGGCGGTCTTGTCGCCGAAGCGCGGGACGATGACGCCGCCGTTGCAGACGTAGTAGTTGATGTAGGTGGCGAGGAAGTTCTTGCCCGCGCCCTGGATCTGGTCGAGGTCGGGTTCGGGCAGGTCGACGATCTTGAGCTTGCGCCCGTTGGCGTCGGTCGCGGACTGGAGCACCTGGAGGGCCTGCGCCGAGGCGGTGGTCCAGACGTCCGGCGGGGTGTCGGCGGCCGGGCGGTGCAGGACGACGGTGCCGGGTTCGGCGAAGCGGGCGAGGGCGTCCACGTGGCAGTCGGTGATGTCCTGCCCGGCGACGCCCTTGAACCAGAGCACCTTCTCGACGCCGAGCAGTTCCTTGAGGCTCGCCTCGATCTGGTCCCGGGTCTTGCCGGGGTTGCGGTTGTCGTTGACCCAGGAGCTCTCGGTGGCCATCAGGGTGCCCTCGCCGTCCACCTCGATGGCGCCGCCCTCGCCGGTGATCGGCGCCTGGATGCGGGTGATCCGGTAGTGGTCGAGGAGGTTCCGGGCGACCTGGCCGTCGTTGGCGTGGGTCTGCTTGCCGCCCCAGCCGTTGAAGTTGAGGTCGACGCCGGCCAGGCCCTGGGGGCCGGTGACGAAGGTGGGGCCGGTGTCCCGGGCCCACAGGTCGTCGACCGCCAGCTCCAGCACCTCGACCGAGGAGCCGCAGGCCTGGCGGGCCTGGTCGGCCTGGTCGGGGCGGGCCAGCAGGACGACCTGTTCGTACCCGGCGACCGCCTGGGCCAGGGCGGCGATGTCCTGGCGGACACCGGGGAGTTGGTCGCCCCACACCTCCTCCAGGGCCGGCCAGGCCATGAAGGTGCGGGTGTGCGGACTCCACTCGGCGGGCATCGCCCGCCCCTCGGCGCCCGGGCTCGCGGCCGGGGCCGTCCCGCCCGGGCTGGGCTGCCCCTCCGTCCCGCCGGCCGAGGAGCCGGCGGAGCCCGAGGAGTCGGAGGAGCAGCCGCCGGCCAGGGCCAGCGCGGCGAGCGCGGCACCGGACTGCAGGAGCACACGGCGGGACGGCCGGGAGGGAGCCATGGGGCCTCGTTCCGGTAGGGGTCGGTTCCGGCTCCGCAGGCTACTGAGGAGCCGGTCGCGAACCGGCGCGGCGCGGCTCCGCCGTCCGGGGGAATCCCCCGCTCAGGCGTCGGCGGACGCCTCCTTCTCCCGGCGCAGCCGGTGTTCGGTGCGGATGCCCGACCAGGCGGTGCAGGCCAGGCTGGCGGCGATGATGCCCTCGGCCCAGAAGAAGGCCAGGTAGTCCATCAGCGAGCCGATCGGCGGCGCGCCGGGGGCGGCGTTGCGCATCCCGATCAGGGCGAACAGGCTGGCGGCCATCCAGCCGAGGGAGGGCCAGACCAGTCCCTCGCGCTTGCGGAAGAGCACCTCGGCGGCGCCGAGGACGGCCAGGGCGAGGGCCCACATCGCGGCGATCATGAACCAGGAGAGGATGAAGGTGCTGCGGGAGCGGGTGATCCTGGCGTCCAGGGTGACTCCGCCGGTGGCCGAGGCCCTGGCCTCCGGGCGCACCACGAAGAACGGATCGGTGTCGGTGAAGACCAGGCCGACGGGGACGGCCTTGCCGCCGCTGGTGGCGCCGAAGTTGGCCTCGATGCGGTAGCGGTCGAAGGGGTAGTCGGTCTTGGTGCCCCCGTACATCCCGACCTGGACGGCCTGGGCGGTCGCGCTCTCGCCCTCGGCGGCCTTGACGGTGGCCTTGGGGAGGCCGCCCAGGGTGATCTCGACCGGGCGGGCGAAGGCCGGGGAGTCCGGGGCGGCGGCGATCCGGCCGTGCGGGACGGGGGTGACGTAGAGGGTCAGCTGCTGGCCGGTCGGGTCGACGTCCTGGGCGGTGACGTCCAGTTCGATCCAGTCGGGGGCCGAGGGGACGGCCAGTTCCCGGGTCTCCTCGCGGGTGTTGCGCTCGTTGAGGTAGAGCCCGATGCCCGCCGAGCAGAGGGTGACGACCACCGCCAGCAGGGCGGTGAACCGCCAGTGGCGGCGGCGTCGGGGGGTCGGCGGCCCGGCCGGCTCGGTGCCGGCCGGTGCGGTGGTGGCCGGTGCGGCCGTGGTGATGTCGTCGGTGGTGAGCTGCACGGTCGTCCTTTCCGCGGCGGAGGGCGCCGGGCGGGCGGGGTCGCCGCCGGCCCGGCGCGCTCCGCCGGTGGTGCTCGTTCGCCCGGGCACCGCGCAGGTCCCACCACCTGCCGGGCGCCCGGGCCGTCTTACAGTGCGCGGCGCGCGGCGGCGATCCGGTCGGGATCCCAGCCGGGCCGGGGGACGGACTCCAGCAGCAGCCCGGTGTAGGGGTGCTGGGGGGAGTCCAGGACGTCGGCGGTGGGGCCTGATTCGACGATCCGTCCGTTGCGCATCACGACGACCTGGTCGGTGACGCAGCGGACGACGCCGAGGTCGTGGGTGATGAACAGGTAGCCGATGCCGGTCTGTTCGCGGATGTCGGCGAGCAGGTTGAGCACCTGGGCCTGGACCGAGACGTCCAGGGCGGCGACCGCCTCGTCCAGGACCAGGACGGCCGGGCGGACGGCCAGTGCCCGGGCGATGGCGACGCGTTGGCGCTGGCCGCCGGAGAGCTGCCGGGGCAGCGCCTCGGCGGCCCGGGTGCCCAGGCCGACCTGGTCGAGGAGTTCCCGGATCCGGGCCGGGTGGTCGGTGTCGGGGAAGTGCAGCCGCAGGGTCTCGCGCAGCACGGCCTCGACGCTGGTGCGCGGGTCCAGGGAGAGGTACGGGTCCTGGAAGACCATCTGGACCTCGCGGGCGCGGGCCAGCCGTTCGGCCCTCCCCCGGGCCCGGCCGGTCCGGGCCCGGCCGGTCCGGGCCCGGCCGTGCACCAGCACCTGGCCGGCGTCGGCCTGTTCGAGGCCGACCACGATCCGGGCGGTGGTGGTCTTGCCGGAGCCGGACTCGCCGACGATGCCGAGCGAGCCGCCGGCGGCGAGGTCGAAGGTGACGTCGTCCACGGCCCGTACGGTGCCGAAGGTGCGGTGCAGTCCGCTGACCCGCAGGACGGGCTCAGTCATCGGTGCGGCTCCCTTCCAGCGGGAGGTCGAGCGGGCGGTCGAGTGGTCGGTCCAGCGGGAGGTCGAGCGGGCGGGCCGACGGGCCGTCCAGCGGGTGGTGGCAGGCCGCCGGGTGCTCGCCGCGCTGGACGGGCACCTCCTCGCGGCACAGCTCGGTCGCGTACCGGCAGCGCGCGGCGAACACGCAGCCCGTCAACTCCTGCCGCAGGTCCGGCGGTTGGCCGTCGATGGCGGCGAGCCGGCCGGCCGGTGCGGCCACCCCGGGGGTGGCCGCGAGCAGGGCGGCGGTGTACGGGTGCCGGGGCCGTTCGAACAGCGCGGCGGCGGGGCCGTGTTCGGCGATCCGCCCGGCGTACATCACGTAGACCCGGTCGCTGATGGCGGCGGCGAGGCCGAGGTCGTGGGTGACGAACAGCAGCCCGGTGCCGAAGCGTTCGCGCAGCCGGCCGAGCAGGGCGACCACCTCGGCCTGGCTGGTGACGTCGAGCGCGGTGGTGGGCTCGTCGGCGAGCAGCAGGATCGGGTCGCCCATCAGGGCGGCGGCGATCATCACCCGCTGCAGCATGCCGCCGGACAGCTGGCCGGGGTAGTGGCGCAGCAGGTCGGGGCGGAGGCCGACGGCGTCGAGGAGTTCCGCGGCGCGCCGGTCGGCGTCGGTGGCGCTCATGGCGCCGGTCAGGCGCACGCTCTCGGTGAGGAAGTCGCCGATCCGGCGCAGCGGGTTGATGGCGGCCCGGGGGTCCTGGAAGATCATCGCGGCCTGGCCGGTGCGCAGGGCGCGCAGCCGGTCGGGGTCCATGGTCAGCACGTCCCGGCCGTCGACCAGCACCTCGCCCTCGGTCGTGGCGCCCGGCGGCAGCAGGCCGAGGGCGGTGCGGGAGGTGAGGGTCTTGCCGGAGCCGGACTCGCCGACCAGGGCGACGGTCTCGCCGGGGGCGACGGTGAGGTCGACGCCGTCCAGGACGGGGCGGGCGGTGCCGGGCAGTCGGAGCCGCAGGCCCTGGATGTCGAGGGCGTTCACGTGGTCCTTCCGGTGGTGCGGGGGTCCCCGGTCGTGCGGTCCCCGCTGTTCGTGCGCTTCCCGTGGTTCATGGGCTCGCCGTGGTTCATGGGCTCGCCGTTCACGCGGACCTCCGGGCGACCTGGTCGGCCCAGCGTTCGCCGACGACGTTGAAGGCGACCACGGTGAGCACGATCAGGGCGCAGGGCAGGATCGCGGAGAGCGGGTAGCCGTGCTGGATCGCGGTCTGGCCGTCGAAGACCATCCGGCCCCAGTCGGGGGTGAGGGCGGGGACGCCGAGCCCGAGGAAGGAGAGGCCGGCCAGGTCCATCAGGGCGTAGCCGAAGTTGACGGCGGACTGGGCCAGCACGATCGGCGCGATGTTGGGCAGGACGTGCCGCAGGCAGATCTGCACCGCGGAATGGCCCTGGACCTGGTACGCGGAGACGTACGGCCGGGTCCGTTCGGCCAGCACCAGCGAGCGGGTGAGCCGGGAGACGTACGGCAGGTAGGCGATCGCCAGGGCGACGACGGGGGCCATCAGGCCCTCCCCGTAGACCGAGACGATCAGGATGGCGAGCAGCATGCCGGGGAAGGCGAAGACCAGCTCGGTGCTACGGGAGAGCACGGAGTCCAGCCAGCCGCCGCGCCAGCCGGCCGCCAGGCCGACCGCGATGCCGGCGACGGTGGAGAAGACCACCACGCCGAGCGGGCCGAGCAGCGAGGTGCGGGCGCCGGTCAGCAGCCGGGAGAGGGTGTCGCGTCCGGCGGCGTCGACGCCGAGCAGGTGCTCGGGCGAGGGCCCGGCGAGGGCGTTGCTCAAATCGACGCCGTTCGGGTCGTACGGCGCCAGCCAGGGGGCGAGCAGCGCGGCGAGCACCACCAGGGCGGCGAAGCCGAGGCAGATCAGGTGGAGCGGGCCGCCGGCGGACTTGATCCGGGCGAGGCCGGGGCGGCGGGTGAGGCCCGACCGCTGGGTGAGACCGGTACTCATGCGCCGGACCTCCTGGAGCCGAGGGTGACCCGGGGATCGACCAGCGGGTGGAGCAGGTCGACGACCAGGTTCACCGTCATGAACAGGGCGACGATGATCAGGGAGATGGCCTGGACGGTCGGGAAGTCCTTGGTGGTGGTGGACAGTTCGAGCAGCTGGCCGAGTCCGCCGACGCTGAACGCGGACTCCACCAGGATGGTGCAGACCAGCAGGGTGGAGACGATCAGGCCGCCGGTGGTCAGCACGGTGCCCAGCGAGTTGCGGAACACGTGGCGGCTGATCACCTCGCGCTCCGGGACGCCCCGGCTGCGGGCGACGGTGACGTGCTCGCCCTCCAGGGCCTCCAGCATGGCCGAGCGGGTGACCCGGGCGAGCATGCCGATCAGGTACAGCGCGAGGGCGATCGCCGGGAGGGTGAGGTGCCAGACCATGTCGCCGAAGCCGTCCCCGGCGCCGCTGGTCGGGAACCAGCCCAGCTTGACCGCGAACAGGCCCTGGAGCAGGACCGCCGCGACGAAGGAGGGGGTGCCGAGGGCGAAGGTGGTGGTCACCAGGATGGTGGCGTCGGTCGCCCCGCCGCGCACCGCGCCGAGCCGACCGAGCACCAGGCCGAGGACGACCACCACGACCAGCGCCATGCCGACCAGCAGCAGGGTGGCCGGGATCCGGTCGGCGAGCAGCTTGGAGACGTCGGTGCGGTAGGTGATGGAGCGGCCGAAGTCGCCCTGGAGGACCTGGCCCAGCCACCGGAGGTAGCGGACCAGGAACGGGTCGTCCAGGTGGTACTGCTCGTTGATCGCCTGGAGGGCCTCCGGGGAGGCCGAGCGGCCGGAGAGCAGGAAGCTCGCCGGGTTGCCCGGCGCCAGGTACATCGCGCCGAAGACCACGAAGGAGGCGCCGAGCAGGGTGACCGCCATCTCCAGCAGGCGTCGGGCCGCGAACCTCAGGAAGCCCATCGCTCCGGGGGAGTTCACCGGGCGGCCCCCACGTCGGCGGCCCACGGGTAGTACATGTAGGAGATGGTGGTCGGGGCGCCGGTGACCCGCTTGTTGAGGAAGAGGGCGGTGGGCCACTCGGCGACCGGGATCCAGAGCAGCTGCTGGGAGGCGGTCTGCTGGAGCTTGGCCTCGATCGCGCCGCGCTTGGCCGGGTCGTACTCGGCGGTGGCCTGGTCCACCAGGCCGTCGTAGGCCTGGTCGCTGTAGCCGCCGAAGTTCTGGTAGGCGCCGGTCTTGAAGTTGGCCAGCAGGTCGAGCGGGTCGGTGATCGAGTTGTAGTAGGTCTCGGGGAACAGGTCCAGGCCCTCGCGGGCCTTGGGGTCGGTGAACAGTGCCGTGAAGGCGTTCGGGGCGATGGTCTTGAGCTGGACGTTCAGGCCGATCTGCGCGCCCGCGGACTGCACGGCGGTGGCGAGCAGCGAGACGTCCTGGCCGATGCTGCTGGTGGCGACGGTGACGGTCTTGCCGGTCGCCCCGGCCTCCTTGACCAGGGCCTTGGCCTGGTCGAGGTCCTGGGTGGTGGGGGTGAGGTTCTCGAAGGCGCTCTTGCGGACGTCGTCCGGGGCCCCGCCCCAGGCGGCCCTGGTGGTGAGCGCGCCGGTGACCGTCCCGGCGCCGGCCAGGCCGGTCTTGATGAAGCCGGAGCGGTCGAGCGCCAGGGACAGCGCCTTGCGGACCCGGACGTCGCCGAGCACGCCCTGGAGGTTGGTGACGTTGAGGTTGACGGTGCTCAGGCCCTCGCCGAAGTAGAGCGTGCCGACGCCGCTCTTCCGCAGCCGGTCGTAGCTCTCGGTGGGGATCAGGTAGCCGCCGTCGACCTCGCCGCTGAGCATCGCGTTGGTGCGGGCGGAGGGGTCGGTGAGGAAGCGGAACACGGCCTTCTTGGACTTGGCCTTGGTGCCCCAGTAGTCGTCGAAGCGGTCGAGTTCGATCGACTGGCCCTTGTTCCAGGTGCCCAGCTTGAAGGGTCCGGTGCAGTCCAGGCTGCCGCCGGTGCCGTAGTCCTTGCCCGCCGCCTCCACCCCGGCCTTGGCCGCGACGACGCCCGCGGCGGTCGCCATGTACTGCGGGAACTGGGAGTCGGGGCGCTTGAGCTTGACGGTGACCTGGAGCGGGCCGGTCGCGGTGACGGAGTCGACGTTCTGGAACGTCTGGGCCCAGGACGCGGCGTTGTCCGGGTTGGTCTGCCGGCCGAAGCTGTAGACCACGTCGTCGGCGGTCATCACCGAGCCGTCGTGGAAGTGCACACCGGCGCGCAGGTCGTAGACCCAGGTGGTCGGGTCCGGGTTGGTGGCCTTCTCGGCCAGTCCGGGGGCCAGGGTGAGCTGGGGCGTCCAGCGCATCAGGCTCTCGCAGACGTTGGACAGGATGGTGTTCTGCGGGTAGTCGAAGGCCTGGATGTAGTCCAGGGTGGGCGGTTCGGCGTAGGTGGCCCAGGTGAAGGAGTCGATGTCGCCCTTGGCCGTGGGGGTGGAGGCGGAGAGCTGGACGCCCCCCTGGTCGGCGGCGCCGCCGTGCGGCGGGCCGGAGCAGGCGGCGACCAGGGCGGTGGCGGACAGCAGGGCTGTGGCGGCGAGCGCGAGCCGGCCCGGGGAGGCGGCTCGGCCCGCGGGGGTGAGGGTCATGAGGGTGGGCTTCCGGTCGGTACGGGGAGAGGAAGTACGGTGCGTGGGGCGGAAGTTCGGTGCGGTGCGGTTCCGGCGTGCGGTTCGCTTCCGGCGTGCGGTGCGGTTCGCTTCGGGTGTGCGGTGCGTCAGCCGCGGGCGGCCGGGAGCTGCTGGGTGATGCAGTGGATGCCGCCGCCGCCCCAGGCGATCACCCGGGAGCGGACGCCGACGACCTTGCGGTCCGGGTGCGCCTGCGCCAGGACGGCCAGGGCGCCCTCGTCCTCGGGGTGGTCGGCCACCGGGACCACGACCGCGCCGTTGGCCAGGTAGTAGTTGAGGTAGCCGACCTCGACCTCGCGGCCGTCGACCTCCACGAACGCGGCCTGCGGGAGGTCGACGATCTCGAACGGGCGGCCCTGGGCGTCGGTGGAGTGCTCCAGCACGGCGCGGTTGGCCCGCATCCGGGCGTAGTCGGGGTGCTCGGGGTCGGCCGGGAGCTGGACCACGACCTTGCCGGGGGCGGCGAAGGCGCAGACGCCGTCGACGTGCCCGTCGGTCTCGGTGTCCAGCAGGCCGCCGTAGGGCAGCCAGATCACCTTGGTGACGCCGAGCCGCGCCGTGAGCTCGGCCTCGATCTCCTCGCGGCTCATCCCGGGGTTGCGGTTGGGGTGCAGCAGGCACTGCTCGGTGGTGATCAGGGTACCCTCGCCGTCGACGGTGATCGCGCCGCCTTCGAGGATCATCTCGGAGCGGACCGCGGGGACGCCGAGGTGGTCCAGCAGCAGGGCGCTGATCCGGTCGTCGGCGTCCCAGGGGTGGTGCTTGCGGCCCCAGGCGTTGAAGCGGAAGTCGACGCCGGCCCGGCGGCCCTCGCCGTCGAGCACGAAGATCGGCGCGGAGTCGCGGAACCAGGAGTCGTCCATGGGCAGTTCGACGACGGTGACACCCTCGCCGCACAGGGTGCGGGCCTCCTCGCCGTGGCCGGGCGGGGCGGCCATCGTCACCGGCTCGAACCGGGCGATGGTGCGGGCCACCTCGGCGTACTCGCGCTTCACCTCGGCGAGGGTGTCCCCCCACAGTTCCTCACGGACGGGCCAGGCCATCAGGCAGCCCTCGTGCTCGGTCCATTCGGCGGGCATGCGGTGGGTGACGGTCACGGGTACCTCTTCGGGATCGGGTGGTCGGGTGGGGTGTTGGGCCCGGCGGCCCGTCTCCGTGGGGTCGGGCCACGGGCCGCCGGGGGTCTGGACGGGTCCGGATCGGAACGGGTCCCGGTCGGGACGGTCCGGATCGGGACGGTTCAGAGGAGGGGTGGCACGGTGGGCTGGGACTGGGTGGCGCAGTGGATGCCGCCTCCGCCGCCCGCGATGGTGTCGATGTTCAGCTGGACCACGTCGCGGTCCGGGAAGGCGGCTTGGAGGATCACATAGGCCATCCCGTCGGCAACGGTGTCGCCGAACTGCGGGACGAACACGGCGCCGTTGGCGGTGTAGAAGTTGGTGTAGCTGGAGAGGAAGTCCTTGCCCCGGCCGCGGATCAACGTGCGGTCCGGGCCCGGGAGTTCGGTGACGACCAGCGGGCGGCCCTGGGCGTCGACGGCGCCGGCCAGGGCCTGCTTGGCCTGCTGGTAGACGTCGATCCAGACCTGGTCGGTGCCCGGGCCGGGCCGGTCGAGCAGGACCCGGCCGGGGGCGGTGAAGCGGGCCAGGCAGTCGACGTGGTCGTCGGTGATGTCCTGGCCGGCCAGGCCGGGGAGCCAGATCACCTTGTCCAGGCCGAGGCCGGTCCTCAGGGCCTGCTCGACCTGGTCCTGGGTCATGCCGGGGTTGCGGTTCGGGTTGACCAGGGAGCTGACGGTGGCCAGCAGGGTGCCCTGGCCGTCGGTCTCCAGGGCGCCGCCCTCGCCGACGAAGGACGCCCGGATCCGCGGGACGCCGTAGTCGGCGAGCAGGGCCGCGGCGACGGCGGCGTCCTCGGCGTAGGGCTGGTAGTACGGCGTGCCGCTCTTGCCCCAGCCGTTGAAGTTGGTGTCGACCCCGGCGATCGCGCCCGGGGCGGTCAGGAAGGTCGGGCCGAAGTCCCGTATCCAGAGGTCGTCGTCGGCGATCTCCAGCACGGTGATGCCGTAGGAGCCGCCGCGGCCGAGCCAGTAGCGGGCGTCCTCGGCCTGCTCCGGGCGGGCCACCACGACGACGGGCTCGTAGCGGGAGATCGCGCAGGCGACCCGGGCGATGTCGTCCCGGACGGCCGAGAGCTGGTTGCCCCAGATCGAGGACAGCGCGGGCCAGGCCATGAAGGTGCGGTCGTGGCAGTCGGTCTCGGCCGGCATCCGCAGCGTGGTGGGGGTGGCTGCGGTGCCGGCGGCGGTGGCCGTCGACGGTTCGGGGGCCGTCGGGTCCGGGGCCGCCGCCCGGGCGGGGCTCGGCAGGGCCGCGCCGAGGGCGAGCGCCGGGAGGGCCGCCGCGCCGAACTGGAGAAGTCTTCGGCGTGCGGGCACGGGGGTGGCCCGGGAAGGCGTGGGGGTGGTCATGAACGCTCCCTGCAAGAGGTGGGGAGGTGTGGGGGTTGCCCCGCATCCTGTACCTCACTGAAAATCCAGTCAACCCTGTGAGCAGGATTACGCGAGCCGAACTGACAAATTGATCAGGATTTCGTCAAGGTCGGGCTCCGGGCCGGTAGAGTTGGCGCCCATGTCGGACCGCCGGAGAGGCATACTCGAAGCCGCCACCCGCGTCATCGCCCGACGCGGCGTGCGCGGCCTGCGGATGGGCGAACTGGCCGCCGAGGCCGGCGTGTCCACCGCGCTGATCTACTACCACTTCACCGACCGGGCGGGGATCCTGCGCGAGACGCTGGAGTACATCAGCGAACGCGCCGACCACTACACCGCCGAGGACGAGGCCGCCCCCGCCCGGACGCCGCCGGGCGACCGGGACCCGCGCACCGAGCTGGAACAGGTCCTGCTGCTGGAACTCCAGGACACCACCGAGGTGCGGGAGAACAGCACCGCCTGGGGCGAACTGCGGGCGAGCGCCGTCTTCGAACCGGACCTGCGCGAGGACCTGGCGCGGAACACCCACAGCTGGGTGCACGACGTCGCCGAACTGCTCGCCCACGCCGACCCGTTCGGCACCGCCACGGCCCACGCGGCCGCCGCCGAGCGGCTGACCGCCCTGGTCGAGGGCCTCAGCGTGCGCTGGCTGAGCGGCTCGCTGCCGGTCGAGCAGGCCCGCCGGCTGCTCCACGGCGCGATCGAGGCCGAGCTGGGGAACGGCCGCCCGGGCGCCGTCCGCGGCCCGGGCGGGGGCGGATTCGATGGATCCTGACGGAACCTCTAAACTCTGCGGCGCCAGCGGGCCGCCGGCCGCCCGTCCGAGGGCGCGGCGGCTCCGCTTCCCGTCCCTGTCCGCCGAGAGAGGCAGCCCGCATGTCCGCTGACCGATCCCCCTTCGCCCTCCAGCCGGTCTTCCAGGAGCTGGCCCCGGACGACCCGCGCGAGATCGGCGGCCACCTGCTGTACGCCCGGCTCGGCGCCGGCGGCATGGGCCGGGTCTACCTCGCCTACACCCCGGGCGGCCGCCCGGTGGCGCTCAAGGTGGTGCGCCCGGAGCTGGCCGGGGACCCGGAGTTCCGGGCCCGGTTCGCCCAGGAGGTGGCCAGCGCCCGGCTCATCCACGGCCTGTTCACCGCCCAGCTGGTGGACGCCGGCCCGGACGACCCCACCCCCTGGCTGGCCACCACGTACGTGCCCGGCCCCTCGCTCCAGCAGGTGGTGCAGCGCCACGGCCCGCTCCCCGAACGCACCGTGCTGCTGCTGGTGGCCGGGATCGCCGAGGCGCTCCAGGCGATCCACGCCAGCGGGGTGGTGCACCGCGACCTCAAGCCCGCCAACGTGCTGATCGCCGCCGACGGCCCCCGGGTGATCGACTTCGGCATCGCCCGCGCGGCCGACGCCGTCGCGCTGACCGGCACCGGACTGCGGATCGGCTCGCCCGCCTACATGGCCCCCGAGCAGGCCGTCGGGCAGGCCGCCACCCCGGCCACCGACGTCTACGCCCTCGGCGCGCTCGCCGTCCACGTCGCGGGCGGCACCCCGCCGTTCGGCGACGGCCCGCACCCCGCGGCGCTCTACCGGACGGTGCACGAGGAACCCGATCTCGACCGGGTGCCGGAGAGCCTGCGCGCACTCTTCCGCCGCTGCCTGGCCAAGCGGCCGGAGGACCGGCCGACCACCGCCGAGGTGATCGCCGCCGCCCGCAGCCACCCGGCCGTCGGCGGGCACCTCCGGTTCGGCGAGGACTGGCTGCCGCAACCGCTGACCAGCCAGATCACCCGGCACGCCGACCTGCCGCAGGCGCCCGCCGAGGCCGCCCGGCCCGGGCTGGACGCCCTCCCGACGGTGCTCGCGCCGTCGCCGGGGCCCACGCCCACGCTGCTCGCCACCGGGCCCGCGGCGGCGGCCGCTCCCCCGCCTGTGGAGGCGCGGCCCGAGGTACGGCCCGGGGTTCGGTCCGGGGTGCGGCCGAAGCGGGCCCGCGGGCGGACCGCGCTGATCGCCGTCGTCGCCCTGGCCGTGGGCGCCGCGGCGGCCGTGCTGGTGCTCGACGACCCCGATCCGGTGGAGGCGGCGACCGCCGACGCCCCGGTGTCCGGCTCCCCCGCACCCGGCACCCCCGGCACTCCCGTCGCCCCGTCGACGCCCGGCGGCGCACCGAGCCCCACCCGGTCGGCCCCCGCCGGCGCCGACGCCCCGTCGGGCCGCCCGACGCCGCCCGGGCCCGCCGCCGCCTACACGGCCGACTACCGGGCGGCGGAGCTGACCTCGGCGGATCCCGGTTACGAGTTCGACCTCGCCGCGGGCACGGTGGTGCCGACCGACAGCGTGAGCTGGTACCTGGGGCGCAGCGACAGCGAGTTCCTGATCCCGGAGGGCGCCGACTCCTTCCTCGGCCGGGACGCCGGCCTCGGCCCCGCCGAGTGCCTCCAGGGGCTCGCCGACCACCCCACCGCGCGGGTGCCGTTCAGCGCGGTGGGCTCGCGGGCCTTCTGCGTGCGGTCGGCGGACGGCCGGGAGCTGGCCGTCGTCCGGGTGCTGTCGGCGGCGGGCGCGGACGGGCCGGTCCGGGTCTCGCTGGACCACTACCGCCGCAACGGCTGAGCGCTCCGGGCGTGGGGGGGGGGGGGGGCCCCCCGCCCCGCCGGGGGGGGGGGGGGGGGGGGGCGCCCCCCCCCCGCGCCCGCGCGCCGGTCAGGCCGGTCGCCGGGGCGGTTCGGCCTTCGCGGCGGGCGGTGGTGCGGGTGCCGCGGGGGCGGCTGCGGGAGCTCCGACGGCCGGTGCGCCCGGGGCCGCCGGTTCCGCCGTGGCCTGGTCCTCCTCCCGCATCGCCGCCGTCTCCGCCTTGAGGATGCGCATCGACTTCCCCAGTCCGCGCGCCATCTCGGGCAGCTTCTTGGATCCGAAGAGCAGCACCACGACCGCCAGCACCACCAGCAGGTGCCAGGGTTCCAGTCCGTTGCGCAGCATCGCCGCCTCACCCGGCCTTTCGTCGTCGGGACCGGGACCGGGGCCGGGTACGGGCGGCCCCGGTCGTCTCGGGGTGGTTTGGGTGGTCTTCACCGGTCTTCACCGTAAAGCTTGACTGATTTTTCAGTCAATGCGAGAGTTCAATCCGGCGATGCCGGGCGCCCGTGCCCGCCGCCGACCGGCGCCATGCGCAGCACTCCTCGGAGCCCCGCCCGCCGCGCCGGACCGTTCCGCCCTCAGCCCCACCGGAGTCCACCGTGTCCCAGTCCTCCCTCGCGCGCCGCACGGTGCTGCGTACCCTCGCCGGCGCCGGCCTGATCGCGGTCGGCGCGACCGCCTGCGCGGCCACCGACGACGACCGGGCGGATCCGGCCGCGCCGTCCTCCTCCGCCCCCGCCGACCAGCCCACCGGCGGCACCGCCCCGACGCCCGCCCCCTCCGCGACCGGCTCCGCCCCGGCCGGCGGGCGCCGGCTCGGCGGCGAGTGGGAGAAGCACGAGCGGACCTTCATGGCCTGGCCCGCCTCGGAGAACGTCTGGGGCGAACAGCTCGGCGCGGTACGGAAGGACATCGCCTCGGTGGCCCGGGCCATCGGCGGCCGCGAGCCGCTGGTACTGCTGGTCCGCCCCGGCCAGGAGGACTCGGCCCGCAACGCCTGCGGCAAGGACGTCGAGCTGCTGTCCGTCCCGGTGGACGACCTGTGGGCCCGCGACACCGTGCCGGTGTTCGTCGAGGAGGGCGGAAAGGTCAAGGGCGTCGACTTCAACTTCAGCGGCTGGGGCGGCAAGCAGGAGCACGCCAACGACGCCCGGATCGCCCGGGCCGTCCTGGACAAGTACGGGGTCGAGCGGGTCGCGACCCAACTGGTCGCCGAGGGCGGCTCGTTCGAGAGCGACGGCCAGGGCACGCTGCTGATCACCGAGAGCTCGATCGTCAACGCCAACCGCAACCCGGGCCGCGACCGCGACCAGATCGAGGCGGAGCTCAAGCAGGCCCTGGGCGTCACCAAGGTGATCTGGCTGGCCGGCGTCAAGGGCAAGGACATCACCGACGCCCACGTCGACTGCCTGGCCCGGTTCGCCGCCCCCGGCGTGGTCTTCCTGGACCGGGCCTTCCCCGGCACCCCCGCGGACGTCTGGTCCCGCTCCGCCGACCAGGCCCGGGCCGTCCTGGCGGAGGCCACCGACGCCACCGGCAAGAAGCTCAAGGTGGTCGAGATCAGCCAGCCCGACCCGGACCGGATCACCGGTCGGGGCGACTCCTTCGTCTCCTCGTACATGAACTTCTACATCGGCAACAAGGGCGTCTACCTGCCGAAGTTCGGTGACGCGCGGGCCGACGGGCACGCCCAGGAGGTGTTCAAGGACCAGTTCCCGGACCGCGAGATCGTCCCGCTGCCGATCGACACCATCGCCTCCGGCGGCGGCGGCATCCACTGCTCCACCCACGACCAGCCGGCCGCCGGCTGAACCGGCCCGCCGATCGAACGGCCGGTGCCCGCCCCCCACGCGTGGGGGGCGGGCACCGGCCGGCGGCGTCTCAGGTGCGCTTGAAGAACTCCACCTCGGCCAGGGCGATGGTGTGGCCGGGCGCGGTGCCCGCGGCCTCGCGGACGGTGAGCTTGACCTGGACGACGTCGCTGATCCCGGTCGCCACCGTCTGCGGGCCCGGCTGGTCGTTGAGGGTGAGCTGCTTGCGGTGCACCTCCCCGTCCGAGGACGTCACCTCCAGGGTCAGCACGACCGGGCGGGCCTGCTGCCGGAACTGCTCCGGGTCCGCGGAGGCGCCGGTGTGGACGATCAGGTCCACCAGCCGGAACGGGCTGCGGAAGGTGAAGTCGATCGAGTCCCCGATCGCGGGCGCCCCCCAGTAGGTGTTGCTGAGACCGTCGTCGGCCGCGCTCGCGGGGTGGCCCTCGACCGCGGCGCTCGCCGTGGTCACCGAGGGACTGACCGGCGCGGTGCTGCCGAGCTTGTCCAGCACGTCCTGGAAGGCGCTCTTGCCGAGCGGGTACAGCAGGATGCCGGCCACCACCAGCGCGAGCACCACGATCAGCGCGATGACGCGGCGCAGCGCATTGCCCGAACCGCCCATCCGCACCCGGCGGCGGAACGGCCAACGGGTGCGCCACCAGGGCAGTTTCGGCGGCGCCGCGGTGACGGTCAGCGGGGCCGCGCAGCGGCGGCAGAAGCGCCGCTCGGGCAGGTTGGGCGTGCCGCAGCGGGGGCACGGCGGGCCGTCCTGGGCCTCCTCGGCCGCGGTGGCGCGGACGACCGGACGCGGGGCGACGGGCTTGGCGGGCTGCACGGCCACCGGGTCGGCCTGCGGTTCGGGTTCGGGTTCGGGCTCGGGCGCGCGGGCCGGAACCGGACCCGGATCGGCGGCGGGGGGCGCTGTCCGGGGCGGCTCCGCCGGGGTTTCGGGGGCCGGGCGGGCGCGGGTGGAGGTCGAGCGGGTGGTCCCGGTGGCCGGCGGGACCGTCGGCTCCTCGACGGGTGGGGCCGGTGTCCCGGACTCCGGCTCGGTCGGCTGGGTGCGTCGGCTGCGGCTGGTCACCCGCCGGGAGACGTTCCGCCAGGTGGACCCGGTGCGTGCCGTCCCGGGCGCGTCGGGCTCGGCCGGGGCGGGCGCCGCTGCCGGAGCCGGTGCCGGAGCCGGTGCCGCAGCCGCGCCGGGCGCGGGCGTGGCGGCGGTGGGCTCGGGCACCGGCGTCGGCGTCGGCGTCGGCGTCGACCGGGACGTTGACCGCGAGGTCGTGGGAGAAGTCGAGGGAGCGGCCGACGAAGACGTCGACCGCGAAGTCGACGGAGGGGTCGACGCGGGCGGGGACGTGGGCGAGGACACGGGCGGAGACGCGGGCGGGGAGGTCGGGCCGCTGCGCGACCACCCCAGGTACGCGCCGCAGTTGCCACAGAAGTCGTCCCCCTCCGCGTTCGCCGTACCGCACTCGGGACACACCGGCATCCGTCAGCCCTCCGCTCGCCCGGGTGCCCCGGGCAGGATCTCGACCCGGCAGGTCAGGTGGACCGGGCAGCCCGCCCGGACGACGGCCAGCACCTGGTCCTCGTCCAGCGCCGCCCCGTTCAGCGGCCAGACCCGCACCAGCACCTCGCCGCTGTGCGCGGGCAGCGGGGCGTCGCCGGGCGCGGTGGCCCAGGAGACGCCGCCGCCGTCCACGATCTCGGCGCCGGCGCCCAGCACCAGGCGCAGCCGCTCGGTGAGGCCGCGCCGGGTGCCGCGCCACCGGTGCAGTTCCATCGCCCGGCCGACCACCGCGCGGCGCACCTCGTCCGGCCAGGCCGGGTCGACGTCCACCGCGACCCAGGACGCCAGCCAGTCGACGAAGTCGCCTGGTGCGAGCCGGGGTTGGAAGTAGGCGGGCAGGTTGTCCAGGGTGGCGAAGACCGGCGCGAGGACGGTGTCCAGGCCGGCCGTGAAGCGCTGGGCGAAGTCGTCCTCGGCGAACAGCGCGGGCAGCAGTTCGCCGATCGGGTGCGGGCTGGGCAGCCCCGGGACCGCGGCTCTGCTCATGCCGTCCCGTCCTCGGCGGCGGTGGTGATCACGATCTGGTGCTGGTGGGAGAAGACCAGGGCGTCCGGCGGGACGTCGACCCGTTCGGCGGGCGCTCCCCGGCGCCCGGTGATCGGGTCGGCCGGGAACAGCCGCAGCTCCTCGACGCCCGCGACCGCGGCCACCCGCTGGAGCACGGCGAACACCTCCCCGTACTGCACCGCCCGGCCGAACGGCCAGCCCCGGCCGTCGGCGCCGCCGCGCAGCGGGTTGAGGTAGCGGTAGAGCGCGTCGAGCACCTCCTCGCGGACCCGGTCCGGGTCGGCGGCGCGGGTGGTGAGCCGGGCCACCACCGTCACGCCCTGGTAGGAAGGGGGCTGCACCAGGACCCGGGTGCCGATCAGCCGCCGCTCGTCCAGGGCGGTCGCGACGGCGGCCAACACCTGCTCGTCCGGGATGAGTTGCTCGAAGCGCAGCCGTTCGCCCTCGTCGGCGACGGCGTCCGGGACGACCAGGACCCGTACCGTCCCGGCCTCCCCGCCGCCGGCCGGCACGCAGCTGACCCGGGCGGCGGAGGGCGCGGCCTGGCGGGCGATCAGTTCGAAGTCCCCCGCGGTGACGGCGCGTTCCTGCAGTCGCAGCTGGTGCGGGGCGCGCAGCTTGGCGTTCTCCACGGTCTCGCCGTCGACCCCGCCGCGGGCCGCCTCGCGGTTGTCCACCCGGGCGATGTACGGGACGGAGCTGCGCAGCACCGTGATGGTGCTGCGGGCGACGTTGCCCGCGATGCCGCCGCCGGTGCGGTAGGTCGGGACGCGCAGTTGGGCGCCCTTGGGCGGCACCGCGCCGAAGGCGCGCAGGCTGCCGTCGGGTTCGCGGACGGCGGGCGGCAGGTGGAACTCGCCGTTGGTCGCGTCCAGCACCACGTGCCGGTCGGTCGGTTCGGAGTCGCCGAAGTGCTCGACCACCGTCCAGCGCTGCCAGCCCTCGCCGGCCGAGACCTCGACCACCGGGGGCTCGCCGTCCAGCAGCACCGGCGGACGGGCCAGCCGGAAGCGCTGTCCGGCGACCCCCTCGGAGGTGCCGAGCGGGGCGCCGGTGACGGTCTGGGCGTGCACGGCGGTGGCGGTGCCGCCGATGGTGAACACCTCCGCCCGGCGGACGGTGGGCGACTCGGAGTAGAACGGCTGGCCGGGCCGCGGCTCGGTGACCCGGCAGCGCAGCCAGCCGGCCCGCCGCCCGGCGACCACCGAGGCGGTGTGCCCGGCGGGCACGAACACCACGACCTCGCCGGGCCGGTTGAGCCCGCCGGTGGTGTCGCTGCCGGTCTCGCAGGCGATCCAGCGCGCGCCGTCCCACACCTCCCAGGCCAGCGGGGGCTGGCGCGGGTCGACGCCGACGCCCTCCACCCGGCTGTCCAGCCGGACGGCCAGGATGCAGCGCGGCACCACGGCCGGCAGGGCGAAGAGCATGGCGTCCCCGGCGGCGGGGCGCGGCTGGAAGCAGCGCACGTCGACGCCGTCGGCCAGCCGGCCGGTGACGTCGGCCTGCTCGCCGGAGGCGGAGACGGTGACCAGCCGGTCCAGGGCGCTGGGGACGATCGGGAGGTCCTCGGCGGTGCCGAAGACCACGGCGTCGTCGGTCTCGGTGCGCAGGGTGGAGACCTCGGTGCCCGCGCGCAGCAGGACGGTCTCGGGCTGCGGCGCGGAGAGCCAGAAGTCGACGTCGGCGCGGGCGGCGGCGGGCGGGAAGAGCCGGATGCCCAGCAGGTCGAGGAAGGCGGCGTAGTTCTTCTCCGGGACCCGGTTCAGCCGGTAGAGCAGCTGGTCGACCAGGTAGGCGAAGGTCTCGATCAGGGTGACGCCGGGGTCGGAGACGTTGTGGTCGGTCCACTCCGGCGCGCGCTGCTGGACGTAGCGCTTGGCCTCGTCGACCAGTTGCTGGAAGCGGCGGTCGTCCAGGTTCGGGGAGGGCAGGGCCATCAGCGCACGTTCTCCTCGATCGCGGCCGCCCGTTCGAGGTCCGGGTGTTCCGGGATGGTGTAGAAGGGGAAGACCAGGTTGCGGCGGTCGTTGGTGGCGCGCACGGTGTAGTGGACGTCGATGTAGAGGGTGCCCTCGTCGACCCGGTCGAAGGCGATCACCACGTCGTCCACGGTGATCCGCGGCTCCCAGCGCTCCAGTGCGATCCGCACCTCGCGGGCGATCCGCCCGGCGGTGGTGCTGTCGCCCGGGGCGAAGACGTACTCGTGGATGCCGCAGCCGAACTCCGGGCGCATCGGCCGCTCGCCGGGGGCGGTGCCGAGGATCAGCCGGATGGCCTCCGCGATCTCCCGGTCCCGCTCCACCATGCCGATGCCGCCGGTGGCGTTCACCCGCAGCGGGAAGGCCCAGCCGCGGCCGATGAAGCTGCTGGTCATATCGCGCCTCCGATCAGCACGTTGAACGCCCCGGCGACGATGGTCGCGCCGCAGGTCGTCTTGTCGCCCATCCGGGCCGCGGGCAGACCGCCGATCAGCACCACTCCCCCGGTCACCCCGCCGAGTTGGGGCTCGACCAGGTTGGCCGGGCCCATCTCCACGTGCGGGACGCAGGCGTGCACGGTGCCGGCCACCGCGGCGGGCCTGCCGCCGATCAGCACCGTCGCGACCTTGAGGGCGGCACCCGGCGGCGGGGTGGTGAGGGCGCCACCGTGGTCGGTGGGGTCGCCGGTCCGGGCTGCGGGGGGCATGTACGGTCTCCGTTCCGATGGCTCCTGCCGGAGCACAGTGGTCTTCCAATCCGACGTCGGGCATTTCGAGGTCGGACACTTCGAGGTCCCGAGTGCCGACGTCACGCATTCTGACGTCACGTCAATTGATGCGCACGAACGCCCCCTTGAGAACCGCCTCGGCGCCACCCTCGACGGTGACCGTCGTGCTGCCCCGGACGGTCACCGAGCCGCCGCGCACGTCCACCGTGCCGGTGCCCGCGTCCAGGGTGATCCCCGAGGGGCTGAGCCGCACCGTGCTGCCCGCCCCGCCCATCCCGCCGTGCACGGTCAGCACGATCTCCCCGTGCTGCTGGTCCAGCCGGACCTCCAACTTTCCGTCCCCGCTGGCCAGTCGGACGCCGGACTGACCGCCCGGCACGTCCAGCAGCTCCATCCGGTGGCCCGAACGGGACACCACGGAGCGGCGGTTGACCGTGCCCGCGGTGGCGTCCACCAGCGGCACGTCGTGCGGGGAGGGCCGGTCCACGCCGTTGTAGAGGCCGCCCAGCACATAGGGGCTGTCCAGGTCGCCCTGCTCGAACCCCACCAGCACCTCGTCGTTGACCTCGGGGCTGACCACGCCGCCGCCCCCGTGGCCGCCCCACTGCACGGTGCGCACCCAGTCGGAGACGTACGTGTCGTCCAGCCAGGGGAACTTCAGCCGCACCCAGCCGCGCTTCCCGTCGCCCGGCTCGCGCACGTCGGTGACCACGGCGACGGCCAGGCCGGGCATCCGCGGCCCGCGCGGCGGCGCGTTGCCGCCGGTGGCCAGCCCGGCCAGCGAGCGGTCCGGCGACGCGCTGACCACCACCGTGGTCCGGTAGCCGCGGAAGGGCTCCAGCAGGTGGCGGGCCCCGGTGACGGTGTAGCGGCCGGAGAAGGCCGCACCGACGTTGCCCAGGGCGACCGGGGTGCCCGCCCGCAGCCGCGGGTTGCCCTCGGCGACCGCCTCCAGCTCGCCGAAGCCGGCCGCCACCGAGGCGGCCAGCGAACGCGCCACCGCGGCGGTCTCCGCCTGGGTGCGGTACGGGGTGTCGGCGACGGTGAGCCGGGTCGGGCCGGGGAAGGCGGAGGCCACCACCGAGGGGCTCATCCCCGGCTGCACGGTCGGCGCGGTCAGGGCGGGCTCGGTGGCGACCAGGGCGCTCTTGGTGGTGACGTTCCAGCCGCGCGCCTCCACGGTGTCCGCCCCGGCCGCGCCGGTCAGCACCCCGCGCAGCTCCAGCAGGTTGCGGCCGTACTCCAGGACCAGCGGGTTCTGCGGCGCGGGCGTGTTCGGGGCCGGCGCGGCGGAGGCGGGCTGCGGCCGGACGAACTCCAGCTTGCCGTCGTCGTCCACCCGCACCTGGGCACCGCTCTCCTGCGCCAGGAACTGCAGGAACTCCCAGTCCGCGACGTTCGCCTGGGACAGCTGCTGGTGCACCACCGGGAAGGAGTCGACCTTCCCGCAGCTCAGGCCCGCGCCGGCGGCGACCTCGCGGACGATGTCGGCGGTCGTCATGTTCCGGAAGGCCTTCACCCGGCGCCCGCGCATCAGCCGGTGGGTCACCGCCGAGGCCCGCAGCACGGTGTACGAGCCGGTGGTGTCCACCTCCAGCTCCAGCGCCGTCACCTCGCCGGTGAACAACCGCACCTGGGTGTGCCCTTGGACGGTCACCACGGACACCTTGAGAGGCGTTCCGATGGTGATGCCGGTCGCGGTCAGGAAGGTGTGGTCGGCGTCCCGGAAGCTGAGCACCGCCGTGTCGGGCAGGCCGACGCTCTCCTCGATGTCGCAGGACACCAGCTGGGCCGCCCACGCCGGCGGCAGCTGCCCCGGCGCCTCCACGACGGGATCCGCGGCGAACGGCCGGCCGCCCCGGGCCTCGGGTGTCGTCACGACCGACCACCCCGGGTCAGCTCGTCGATCCCCGGCACGATCAGCTCGGCCCCGGGGACCAGCGCCAGCGGATCGTCGATGTCGTTGGCCTCCGCGATGGTGCGCCAGGCCGTCGCGTCCCCGTACGCGCGCCACGCCAGCAGCGGCAGGCTGTCGCCCGCCACCACCCGGTGGGTGCTGCGGGCCTCCGGGGAGCCGGAGGTGGGGTTCTGCCCGGCCGGGTCGACGCTGGCCTCGTCGATGGAGAGCGAGCACACCGCGCGCAGCGGACTGCCGTCCACGTCGAACAGCGTGTAGGTGACCGACAGACCGCTCAGCACGCCGTTGAAGGAGGTGGTCTTGAGGGTGCCCCAGTCCAGCCGGATCCACGGGCTGGCCGGGGTCTTGCGGGCCAGGCTGGTCGGGGTGGGCACGCAGGCCTTCATCAGCTGCTCCACCGCCCGTTCCACCGAGTTGTCGTGGCTCGCCGTCGCGTCCAGGAACACGTCGAGCGACAGCGACCGCGGACCGCTGCCGACGAACTCCGGCAGCGCCGACTCCCCGGCCATCCGGGACGGCGTGCGCCGCCACTCGGTGCTCTTGCGCAGCACCAGGGTCGCCGGGTTGAACTGCAGCGGCAGCCGCGCGATCGCCCCGCCGGGCTGGGCGCCGACCGTGGACGGGGGCTCCATGATGGTCAGTTGGGCCCGGGTGACGCTCGCGGGGACCGCCGAGGACATCCTGCGTGCTCCTTGGGTGGGGGGGGGAAGTTCCGGTCTCGGGGGCGGGCGGGTCAGGACGGGCGCAGGCCCGCGTGGGCGATCTCCAGGGTCTCCACCGCCGCCTGGGAGTTCGACGGGTCGAAGGACGGCCCCTCCCAGCGCACCGGGACGATGCCGAGCACCTGCCAGCCGACGATCCGGCTGAGGTCCGGCCGCAGCGCCACGATCTCGCCGTCCTTCGGCTCCACCTTGCGGACGATCTCGTTCAGCCAGCGCGCGATCTTGAGGGTGTCCGCCGTGACCGCGCGGGTCAGCGTGATGTTCGTCCAGGTGATGCGGCCCGGCAGCTGCCAGGAGAAACCGTTGTTGCCGCCCTCCGCGTACTGCTCGATCTCGACCTGGGCGCCGAGACCGGAGCAGGTGGTGAACTCGCCCAGGTCGTTGCCGCCGATGGTGAGGCTGAAGAAGACGCTGCTCGCGAAGATGTTGTCGGTCATCGGTCCCCGTTTCCTGCTTCCTTGCTTCCTTGCGTGCTGTTGCCCCGGCCTGCCCGCCCTGTGGTCAGCGGCGCAGGTCGTACGGCTTCCCGGCGCGTTCCCGGCCCCGGCGCAGCTCCGTGCGCAGCAGCCGTCCGACCGGTTCGACCAGGCGCCGGGCCAGTTCGTCCAGGTCGGCGGGTGCCGCCCGGTCGGGGGTCTCGGCGGGGTCGGTGGCCTTCGCCGCCGACGTGGACGCGGACGTGGACGTGGACGCGGACGCGGACGCGGACGGCGGGCTCTTCGGCGGCGCGGCCTGCACCGTGGTCGGGGTCCGGGCCGGAACGGCGGTCAGCGGCACCCCGACCAGGCCCGTCTGCTCGGCCACCCGCTGCAGCAGCCGCGCCGTACCGGGCGTGGACGGTGCGGGGCGGACGGGCGGCGTGGACAGTCCGGACGGTCCGAACGGCCCCGACGGTCCGGACGGGACGACCGGCGTGGGCGCGGTGGGCAGCTGCGGCGGCGGCCCGGCGACGACCGGGAGCCGCTGGACGGACTGCACCGACGGCGCCGACGACGGCGCCGGTACCGACACTGCCGTCGCTGCCGCCGGCCGGACGGGCTCGGGCCATCCGGTCGCGGCGCCCGTGTAGGCGGGCCCGGACGAGATGACCGTTGAGGGCGCCGCGGAGGGCTGCGGGCGTACCCCGGAGACGACCGGGAGCCGCTGCAGCGACTGGACCGGAGGGGCCGCCGATGCCACCGCTGCGGCCGGCCGGACGGGCTCGGGTCGTACCGACGGGACGCCCGTGGCCTGCCCGAACGGCCCTGACGGCGCGGCCGGCGCGGCCAGTGGCACGACCGGCGAGGGCCCCGCGGACGGCTGCTGCGGCAACGGCCCGGACGCGGCCGGTGCCCGCTGGATCAGCTGAGCCGCCGGCGGCGCGGGCCGGACGACGGGCACCGACGGAACGGCCGTCCCACCCGCACTCCCGGTGAAGGCCCTGCCTGCGCCCCCTGCCAAGGTCCGTCCGACCGAAGGAGGTTGAGCAGCCGCGCTGCCGGAGCCGCCCCCGCCGTCCTGCGACCGCCGGGACTCCGGCCGGGCCGCGCGCGGCACCGCACTCCGCTGCACGGCAGGCTGATCGGTCACCGTCCGGGCGCCGTCCACCCGGCCGTCCGAGGAGCGTCGGAACCGCGCACGCTGTACGGCGGAGACGACCCCGCGCACCACTCCGCCACCGGCGGAACCGCCCGCTCCCGCGCCGGCCCCCGGCGCGTCGGACCGTGCCGGGCTCCCCTGCGGGGCCGACCGGCCGACGGTGCTCCGGCTCTCCCTGCTCTGCCGGCTCTGCTGGCTCTGCTGGCTCTGCTGGATGGCCGCCGGGCGCCGTCCGCCCCGGTCACGCGTCGGTGCCGTGGTCGGTGCCGCCGTCGATGCCGACAGCGCTGCCGGTCCGCCGTCCGTACGGGGCACCAGCGCCTGCGCCTTGGGCCAGGCGACCGGGACCACGGGCGGGGCGGACGCCGGGCGGGCGGCGGTGCCGCTCACCGAGGAGGCCGCCGACGCGGCGGCGAGGGTGACGTTCATCGGTCGCTGACCGAGCAACCCGCGCCTGCGGCCGGGCAGTTCGACGGCACGCTGGATGCCCGGTCCACCACCTGCCGACCGCTGGGGAACCGTCAGCTGGACCACCGGGACACTGCCGCCACCCGGTACGCGCGGAGCAGCCCCCGGGGCGCTTCCGACCGCCGGGGTCCGGTCGTCGTCGAAGCCGCGCCGCGTCGCTGACAGTCCGTCATTACTTACCACCGGCAGTGGAGTTGACTCTCCAGCGTCGGGGCCGGGGCGCTCCGCGGCACGCTGCACGCTCGGCCCGCCGACTCCCGACATCGGCCCCATGACCCGCCGGACCGGCCGCCGGCCGCCGAGCAGCGGGGCGGAGGCGCCCGGCGCCGCAGCCGTCGGCGGCAGCGCGTCGAGGGGCGCGCCCAGGCCGCTGCGCGCTCGGGCGGGGGCCGGAGTGGGCCGGGCCAGCCCGGTGCGTTCGGAGTCCCGCGCGGACGGCACGGCGGCGGACGAGGACGGCGTCCCCGCCGAAGTGCCGCTTCCGGAAGACGTGGTGGAAGACGACGTGGTGGAAGACGATGCGCCGGAGGACGACGTGCCTGCGGACGACGCGCCGGAGGACGGCGCGCGCTGGACGGAAGCGCCTGCGCCGGTCCCGCGCTCGGGGCGGGCGACAGGTGCCGCCCCACCCGCTCGGGCGGAGCCCGCAGCGCGGGCCCCCGTCCCGGACGGCCCGGCGTCGGCACGGCCCTGGGGCCCGGCCGTCGCACCACCCGGTGCGGGCGCGGCGCTCGACGGAGTCGTGGACACCGCGGGTGCGGCGCCGGCAGGCCCCGCGTCGGCCCGGACGACGGGCATGGCGGTGTCGCCCGGGGCAGGCACGGCGGTCCGGGGACCGCCGGAAGCCAAGGGCGCGGCACTCGCGGGCAGCGCGGTCAGCGGCGCGCCGAGGACCGGGCGGGCCGGTCCGGGAACGCTCGGCGCGGCGGCACGCTGGACGGTCGGCCCGTCGGCCTGCCCGGGGCGCGCGGGCGCATCGGAGAAACCGGGCGCGGTGGCCCGGAAGTTCGTGGACGGTGCTGCGTTCTCGGCCGTTTCCGGCGCCGCCGCAGGACGCGGGGAGTCCGCGCCCCGGCTCGCCGGCGCTCCGACGGCATCCGTCGTCGTCCGGCCCCGCCCGGGCACGGCGGCGATCGGGCGCGCGGGCAGCGCCCGCGGCCGTCGCGCGACGGTCAGCGGTGCGCCGACGGTACGCGGCCGCACCGGACGGTGCGCCGGGTCCGCCGTCCCGCTCCGCTGCGGGGACACGGCATCAGCCTTCGGCACGTCGGCCTTCGGCGCGGTGGCACCCGTCTCACCGGGCACGGAGGAGCCGGACGTCGGCACGCCCCCGTCGGCACCCGCCGGACCCGCCGAACGGTCCGGACCCGCCGGACGGTCCGCACGCGGCACACCCGTCGGACGCGCCCCCGGGCGCACGGGCAGCCGCCGCAGCCGGACGGACCGCTGGACCGGCGGTGCCGCCTGCCGCCGCGCCGCCGCTTCCCGCGACGGCGTCGACGGCCCCGACGGCGCCGACAGCTCGGGCTGAGCCGACTGCTCCGGCGCCGACGCCGTACCACCCGCACTCGGCACCGCCCGCAGCACGAGCGCGTCCGCGCCCGCGTAGCCGGCGCCCGGAGCACTCGGGGACGCGACCGCCCGCAGGAGGCCCACCGGCGCGGTCGGCAGCACGGCGTGCCCGAGCGGGCGACCGCTCAGCGACGGGTCCTGCCAGGAGGCCAGCCGGGAGCGGAACTTCAGCCCGTCGCTGACCCCGTGCGCCGCCCCGGCCAGGGTGGGGACCAGCGGCGTCACCGCACGCCATCCCCCGTCCCCGGCCGCCGGGCGCCGCTGCACGGGCACGTCCGAGTCACCGGCGAGCCCGCCGGCGACCGCGCCGGAAGCCTCACCGGCAACCCCACCGGCAACCCCGCCGGAGACGTCGCCGCCGGCGGCAGCGGCGCCCGCAACGGCCCCGCCGCGCCGCCGCGCGATCCAGTCCCGCAGTCCCACCCGGCTCACCCACCCTCACTGACACGGGTGTTGAGCCGCGCGATCTCCCGCACCCACTGCCCGCGTTCGCGGTGGGTCAGGTCGAGGAGGTCCTCGCGCGGCCAGTGGAAGTGGTAGGCGATGTACGCGATCTCCTCGTACAGCCGAGCAGTCGCGTACGTCACGATTCCCCCAGGCGCCCACCGGCGAGGTCGACCTCGAAGGCGCCGTCGCAGTGCGGGCAGGTCACCGCGGCGCGCGTGTGGCCTTCGCTGTTGATCCGCTGGTACAGGTCCTGGAGGAAGGCGACGTCGGTGGCGTACATCCGCTCGACGATCCCGGCGTGCACGTCGGTGAGCTCGCCCAGCCTGGTGATGACGTGGCTGAGCAGCACCACGCTCAGGTAGGCCGGGTTCTCCTTGACCCGCAGGTCGATCTGCGGCATCAGCTCGTCGCGGGCGGTGGCGAGGCGCATGGCGCCGTGGCGGTGCACGGTGCCCTCGTCGTCGACGTAGCCGAGCGGCAGCTCGAACTCGAACTCGGTGTGCGGCGCCTGCCGCCGGGGCCCGGTCGGCCCCGGCTGCCCCTGGGCCGGTTGCTGCGGCGCGGGGTTCTGCTGGGCCGGGGCCTGTTCGAGCAGTTCCTCAAGGCCGATCTTCCGCCTCACTCGACCCGGATCTCCTCGAACACGATGGTGACGGTCTCGGTGGCGGCGGCGGACTCGCCCGCGCTGAGCGTGGGGCCCTCCCAGCGGCTCGCCCAGGCGTTGCTGAGCTGGATGCGCCGCAGGGTGGCACCGGTGGTGTCCTTGACCTCGATGGTGAGGTTCTGCCGCGCGGTGTTGATCGCCCCGTTGTTGAGGGTCTCCTTGATCCAGTCCGTGAAGGCGCCGCTCTTGTCCAGGCCGCGGGTGATGGTCACCTCGCCGGGGAGCCGGGCGCCGGGCTGCTTGCGGACGATCAGTTTGCCCTGCTGGGTCACCTGCTTGTACTCGACGACGTCCTGTTCGACCGTCAGGTTGCTGATCTCCTTGATCGACTCGACGTTGTAGCCGCCGAGTTGGACCCCGAAGATGTGTGTGGAGAGCGGATCGCCTTCAGCCATGGCGTGTTGTCACCTTCCGATGCGTTGCGTTGGGGTGCCCGCGGGCGCGGGGCCGCGGGCGGGGCCCGGACCGGGAAGCCCGGGCCGGGCCGACCGTGCGACGGTCACTCGTTGACGAGGCTCGTGCTGTCGGAGAACTGCGCCAGCCGGAACACCACGAACTCGGCCGGCTTCACCGGCGAGACCCCGATCTCACAGATCACCTGGCCGAGGTCGATCGACTCCGGCGGGTTGTTGTCGCGGTCGCACTTGACGTAGAAGGCCTCGGCCGCGGTCTGGCCGAACAGCGACCCGCGCCGCCACTCCTCGGTGAGGAACGCGGTGATGTTGCGGCGGATGCTGGACCACAGCCGGTCGTCGTTGGGCTCGAAGACCACCCACTGGGTCCCCAGGAGGATGGACTCCTCCAGGTAGTTGAACAGCCGGCGCACGTTCAGGTAGCGCCAGGCCGGGTCGGAGGAGAGGGTGCGCGCGCCCCAGATCCGGATGCCGCGCCCGGGGAAGGCCCGCACGCAGTTCACGCCGATCGGGTTGAGCAGGTCCTGCTCGCCCTTGCTGAGCCGCAGTTCGAGGTCGACGGCGCCGCGGATGACCTCGTTGGCCGGGGCTTTGTGCACCCCACGCTCGGAGTCGCTGCGCGCCCACACACCGGCGGCGTGGCCGCTCGGCGGGACCATCACGTTGCGGCCGCTGGCCGGGTCGAACACCTTGATCCACGGGTAGTACAGCGCGGCGTAGCGGGAGTCGTAGCCCGCCTCGTCCTGCCGCCAGGTCCGCATCTGCTGGGCGTTCAGGCCCGGCGGCGGGTCCAGCACGGCGATCCGGTCGCCCATCTGCTCGCAGTGCGACATGACGGCGAGCTGCACGGTGCGCAGGCCCTCGTCGTCGATGTCGCCGCGCTGGTAGGCGCTCATCAGGTCGGGCACCGCGACCATGGTGATCTCGTCGATCGCCTCCAGGCCGGAGAAGCCGGTGCGGGCCGCGGCGTCGCCGACGTACTCGGCGGGGTCGAGCCGGCCGGCCCGGGCCGCGACCGGCCCGGGGGCGGGCGCGGGGGCGGCGGCCAGCACGTGGCTGCGGCGCTCGGGGCGGCTGGGAGCGGTGCCGGGCTGCTCGGCGACGGCGACCAGCTTGGAGTCCCGCAGCTGGGTGACGACGTAGCCCTTGGTGTTCTTCCGGGTCGAGACGTCGTAGCTCTCCACGACCTCGGCGCCCCGGCGCACCAACAGCTTGAACCGGTCGTCGGGGACGTTCTCGCCCTCGACGTCGGCGACCTCGACGGACACGTCGGCGCCCGCGCCGGGCAGGGCGGAGACCAGGAAGCCCCCGATCTCGGCCGGCGGCGCCGCGGTGACGGCGGCGGGGGCGGCGGTGCCGGCGGCCTGCCGGGCCGGGTCGCCGACCCGCACCACATAGGCGGAGCCGCCGCCGTTGGCGAAGAAGCCGTACACCGAGTGCGCCAGGTAGGTGCCCTCGGTGAAGCCGCCGAAGTGCTGGACGTACTGGTCCCAGTTGGTGACCAGCGTGGGCTCGTGGAAGGGGCCGGTCTCGGCGAAGCCGACGAAGGCGGCGACGGCCGTGCCGACGCCCTCGATCGGCCGGGCACCGGACTGGACCTCCTCCACGTACACGCCCGGGGTGAGGTACGACGGCATACGCGCTCCTTCAGTGGCCGATTTCGCCCAGTCATTCGAATCCGAGTCTGCGGCCGGAGCCCCGTTCGGGGACATGCCCGCAGGTCCCGGACCGGGGGCAGCACCGGCTGCCCCCGGCGGGCAGCCCGCCGGGTACCCACAGACGCCCCGGCCGGCACACCCGGCCCCGGTCGGCCGCGCCCGGCGCCCACGCACCACCGGTCCCGGCCGCGCCCGGCGGACCGGGGCCCACCGGTGTCAGCCCAGCCCGACGTCCCCGAGGGCCGCGAGCCACGGCCCGAACTCGCCCTCCAGCACCAGCCGCCCGAGCTTGCGGTACTCGCCGACCACCGCGCCGACCAGCTGCGCCATGCCCAGCGGTGTGCCCGCCCCGGCCGCCAGGTAGGCCGCGGAGACCGCGCAGGCCCGGATGGACCCGCCGGTGAGCTCGAACTGCCGGGCGCAGAAGTCCAGGTCGAGGTCGTCGGCGCGGGGCAGCCGCGGGCCCAGGCAGCGGTCCCAGAGCAGCCGCCGCTGCGCCTCGTCGGGCAGCGGGAACTCGGCGATCACGTCCAGCCGCCGGGTGAACGCCTCGTCGAGGTTGGCCCGCAGGTTGGTGGTCAGCAGCGCGATGCCCGAGAAGGACTCCATCCGCTGGAGCAGGTACGCCGTCTCGACGTTGGCGTGCCGGTCGTGGGCGTCCTTGACCTGCGAGCGCTTGCCGAACAGCGCGTCCGCCTCGTCGAACAGCAGCACGCCGTTGACCTGCGCGGCCTCGCTGAAGATGCGTTCCAGGTTCTTCTCGGTCTCGCCGACGTACTTGTCGACCACGGTGGACAGGTCCACCACGTACAGCTCCATGCCCAGCTCCGCGGCGACCACCTCGGCCGACATCGTCTTGCCGGTGCCCGACTCCCCCGCGAACAGGGCGATCACCCCGTTGCCGCGGCCGCCGCCCGGCCGCATCCGCCACTGCCCGAGCACCTGGTCGCGGTGCCGGGCCCGGAGCACGAGTTCGCGCAGCCGGGCGGCGGTGGGCTCGGGCAGCACCAGGTCGGACCAGCCGACCGCGGGCTCGATCCGGCGGGCGAGCCGGGCCAGCCCGGCGGCGTTCTGCCCCCGTACGGCGGCCCGCAGGTCCTCGGCACCGACCGGGCGGCGCTCGGCGGCGGCCGTCCGGGCCGCCACCTCGGCGGCCCGCTCCAGCTTCTCCAGGTCCAGCCGGTAGGCGGCCACCGCCTCGGCCAGCCCGTCGGTCAGCGCTTCGTCGAGCGGCGTCCCGGCGGCGGCCAGCGCGCGGGCCCACTGCCCGGCCACGGCGGATCCGTCCGGCGGCGGGACGGTGACCACCACGGGGCTCTGCCGCGCCCAGTCCGGGTCCCACACCTGCGCGCCGTGCACGATCAGCGGAAGACCGCTGAGTTCCGCGCACAGCTCGCGCAACAGGGCGGCCCGCTCGGGCCGTTCGGGCTCCAGCCGGTCCAGCGGCCCGAGCACCACCCCGCCGCCGCCGAGCCGGGCCTCGCGGGCCAGCACCCGCAGCAGGCCGGGTGACGGGCGGGCGGCCAGCGCGGCGGCGTCGACGACCAGCGGCGGGTGGCCGGCGGCCGCCAGGGCGGCTTCGGCCAGCGGACCGGCGTGGCCGCTGCGGTCCAGCAGGTACACCGGTCCGCCGGCCGCGGCGGCGGCGCGCAGCCGGGCGCCGCGGTCCGCGTCGGGGCCCGTGTCGGGATCCGCGCCGAAGGCCGCGTCAAAGGCCGCGCGGGAGCCTGTGCTCACGCCCGCACGGCGGGCCAGGCCGGCGAGCGCGTCGTCCGGCGCGTCGTCGCCGAGCAGGTGGGCGGTCACCCGGTCCGGCACCCGCAGGGTGCGGGAGAGCAGCGGGCGCTCCGGCTCGGTGATCTCCAGCAGACCGCCGGCGATCAGCGGGGCCCGTCCGGCGAACCGGAGGCGGCCGGCGCCGGCGCCCGGCAGCCCGCACAGCTCCAGGGCCAGGCCGACGGTCGGCCGGCGCCGGGTCAGGTCGTCGTTGAGGTAGCCGTACAGCTGCTCGAAGCGGGTGTCGAGCTCGGGGGCGAGGGCCACCGTCAGGAGGTCGAGGTCGACCGGGAGCAGCCCGAAGGCGGCGCCGAGCCGGGCGAGCCGCGAGTCGGGCGGCGGGGCGGGCGCGGCGGCGACCGCGGCACCACTCAGGCCGGCCGCGGCGGCGGAGGCCAGGATCCGTTCCACCGCCTCCGGGCCGAGGTACTGGCCGCGGTACGGGTCGTCCGGGTCCGGGTCCTCGGCGCGGCGCTCGCGTACGGCGGTCCGGACCCGCTGTTCGACCCGGTGCAGCCGGTCCCAGAGGTGGTCGCGCGCGGGCGACTCGGTCACCGCCGTCCGGAGGGCCGGGGTCATCGCTTCCCGCCCAGGCCCGTGCCCGCGCCCGAGCCACCGCCGCGGACCCGGCGGCCGGGCGGCAGCGCGCGCTCGCGGGGCGCGGCGAAGCCGTCCACCCCGGTGTCCGCGGCCTCGCGGTAGCGCAGTCGGCGGGCCGGGTCCTCGGTCGCGCCGTCCCTGCTGCGGTCCTCGGCGCGCACCACCAGCCCTTCGGTGACCGGCGGCCCGGCGGGGGCGAGCCCGCCCGCGAGCGGGGCGATCGCCCGCAGGTCGATCGAGGGCCGCAGCTCCCCACCGAGCGCGGACCAGACGTCGGACACCGACGGCAGGCCCGTCTCGCGCCCGGCGATGTCCAGTTCGACGGTCATCCCGAGTCGCGCGAGCGTCCCGGTGAGGTGCCGGGCGGGCAGCGCTTCCACGGCGGTCAGGCACTGCAACACCTCGGCCAGCAGCCGGTGTTCGTCCTGCGGGCGGTTGGTCCAGACGGTGACCAGGTAGGCCAGTTCGAACCAGCGCGGCGCGGCACGGTGCCCGACCACCAGCCCGTCCTCGTCGTACTCGGCGACGGTCCCGCTCTGCCGGCGGCCGGTCTCCTCACGGATCCCGTACAGGAAGACGCTGACCGTCGGCGCGGTGCGCCGGGCCGCCAGGTCCCGGGTGGGCGCGTCGAACACCACCTCGACGCCGCGCTCCGGCAGCCCCGCCTCCGCGAGCAGCAACCGCAGCCCCTCGTCCACCTCGTGGATCATCGCCGTCCCGTCTCCTCTCCACCGGCTCCGACCACGGAGCACCGGCCCGAACCACACCGCACCGGGCGTCGACCCGGCCGACCTCCCGCGCGGGCCCCGGCCGGAGCCGGGCGGGCGGTCGGGTCGGAAGCAACCGCCCGGTTCACCGGCGCTCCACCTCTCCCGGCGGGCCGATGCTGCCCTTGACCACCAGGAACGGGGTGGTCACCGGCGAGAAGCCGGGGCCGTCGGCGGTGATGGTGCGGGGGCCGGTCTCGTCCTTGGGGAGGATCAGCAGCTGCCCCGCGAAGGTGCCGTCGGCCTTCGGGTAGGTGGGGGCCGCGGCGGCGGTGAGGCCGGGCTGCCAGGTGAACCGGACCGGTACGCCGGGCGGGAAGTCGATGCCGCGCACCGAGGTCACGAAGCCGGGCTTGCCGATCGGCGGCACGGCGACGATGCGGGGCTGGAGGATCTTCAGCGGGGTGCTGGCCCGGTGCGGTCCCGGCGTGGCGTCGGTGCCGGTGGTGGTCAGTTCGGCGGTGACGGTGGTGTCGAGCACCGCCACCGGCGACAGCACCACCCGGATCACCTGACGGCCGTCGGGCCGCAGGTCGGCCAGCTCGCAGCTGCCCGCGCGGCAGCCGGGCGGCAGTGCCTCGGTGGGCACTCCGGCGGGCAGGCCGAGGCTCAGGCGCAGCCCGGTGGCCCGGGCCTGGCCGGTGTTGCGCACGGTGTAGCTGACGGTCACATGGCCGCCGACGTAGCCGGGGTCGGGCTGGGCGTCGATCGCCACGGTCGGCCCGGCCTGGGGCTCGGGGGCCGGCGGCGGGGGCGGCGCAGGCGTGCTCGGGGCCGGGGTGCTCGGCGTCGGGGTGCTCGGCGTCGGGGTCGGGGTCGGCGAGGCGGTCGGTGACGGCGTCGGGCTGGGCGTGGGGCTCGGCGTCGCGTCCAGCACCGGCAGGACGGTCTCGGCGGAGTCGTCCTCGGGGTTCGGGTCGACCACCGTCCCGGTGACGGTCCAGCCGAACGGCTGGTCACCGCTGCGGGTGCCGATCACGGTGGCGGTCACCCGGACCTGCGCCCCCGGTGCCAGCGTGCCGAGTTCGCAGCGCAGCGCGGCCGCGTCGCAGGTCCCGACGGGTGTGGTCAGCTTGCCGAGCCGGGCGCCGGTCGGCACCGCGACGGTGAGGACGGTCCCGGGCGAGGGCGCCGGGCCCTTGTTGGTGACGGTGACCGGCACGTCCGTGGACCCGTCGACCCGGACCACGGCGGCCCGGGGCGGCGCGCTCAGCGTCAGATGGACGGACTGCTGGACGGCGGGCTCCTTCTGGCGCCCCGGCAGCCGCCAGTCCAGCGGGCTGAGCTTGCCGCTCGCGAAGTCGTAGACGCCCAGTCCCTCGGGGGAGTTCGGCGGCAGGGCCCGGCGGGAGGTGAGCACCAGCTGCTTGCCGTCGGCCGTCCAGGCGGCGTCGCGGGGCTGGTACGGGCCGGTGTCCGTGGTGTCGGCCGGCGGCCGGGTGCAGGCGCCCTTGTCGTCCTTGTGTCCGGCGGGCAGCAGCACCGTGCAGCCGGTGCCGGTGGCCGAGGTGACCAGGAGGGCGTCCTGCCGGTTGTTCCCGCCGTCGCCGGCCTTGCGGTTGAAGGCGATGCGCCGGCCGTCGGGGGAGAACACGGGGCTGTCGTCGATGACGTCGCAGGCGCCCGGGCAGGCCGTCCGGCTGAGGTCGGTCTGCCGGTTGAGGTCGGTGGCGGCCGCGGTCCAGACGTGCAGGTTCCCGGCGTTGCCGTTGACCACGGCGCTGCGGGAGAAGGCGATCAGCTTGCCGTCGGGCGACCAGAAGGGCTCTCCGTCCGAGGCGTCGGCGGCCCCGGGCAGGTCGGCGGGCGGCCGGACGGTGCCGACGATCGCGCCGGTGGCGACGTCGGCGACCATGACCCGGCCCGGGCGGGCGGGCTGCCCGCCGCCGGCCGGGGTGCTGCGGCTGAACACGACCAGCTTGCCGTCCGGCGAGAACGAGGGGTCGGTGTCGCGGTCGGTCGGTCCGCGTCCGGCGAGGTTCAGGACGTGCGGGTTGGCGCCGTCGGCGTCGGCGAGCCAGATCCGTTGGATGCGTCCGGCCGGGGAGTCCTCGTAGCGGGTGACCACGATCTGCCGGCCGTCGGGGGTGTACCCCTGCCGCTCGTACCAGGGGTCGTAGCCGGGGCGGGGGTGGAAGAGCGGGTCGTTGGCCGGGTCGGTGCTGGTGTTGCCGTCGGCGGCCGGGTCCTCGGTGAGCACGCTGATGCCGAGGTCGCGCGGGTCGGTGCCGTCGGGCTGGACGTCCTGGACGTCGGCGACGTTGGCGGCGGTGGCGCTGGTCTGCTCGACCACCGGGCCGCCCTCGGCCTGGGTGCCGATCCAGGTCGGCGTGGCGATCAGCCGGTTGGTGGTGTACAGCGGTATGGGGTCGGTGCAGTCGCAGGTCGGGGCCCGGTAGAGGTTCACCACGGGCGGCTGGTTGGGGTCGGGCTGCGGGGCCGGGGGCATGGTGGCGAGCCGGTCGGCGCTGAGGAAGAGGACGCCGGTGCCGTCGGCGAGCCAGGAGGCGGAGCCGGTCTTCCAGTTGCCGCCGGTGCCGGGGAAGAACGCCTTGTCGTCGGTGCCGGTGGGCGTGGTGAGCCGCAGGGTGCGGCCCTTGTCGGCCTGGTCCCAGGTGTAGACGATCTGGTTGCGGTGCGCGTCGTCGTTCACCGGGTTCCAGGTCGGGTCGAGGGCGTTGCCGTTGGTCACGTTGGTGACCTTGACCGGCGCGCCGCCGGCGAACGGCCGCCGGTAGATCTGGAGGTGCCCGGGCTCGCCGTCGCAGGAGTACGCGACCCACTGGCCGTCCGGCGAGACGGTCGGGTGGGTCTCGTTGGCGGCGCCCTCGGTGATCTTGCGCAGACCGGTGCCGTCCCGGTTGACCGCCCACAGCACGTGCTGGGTGCCGCCGTTGGCGACGGGCTCCAGGTTCTCGAAGACGACGCCCTTGCCGTCCGGGGCGAGCGCGGGGTGGGCGGTGTCCATGCCCCGGGTGAGCCGGCGCACCGCGCCCGTCCCGTCCCGCAGGTACACCTGGGGCCGCGGTTCGTCGCGCAGGCTGGTGAAGACCAGGTCGCTGCCGCGGGCCGAGGGGTCCTGGTCGAAGTGGACCGGGCCGGGCCCGAACAGCGGGGTGCTGGACGTCACGCCGGTCACCCGGCCGAGGCCGCGGTGGTTGGTGCCGGCGTAGACGACACGTCCGGCGTCCGAGCCGTCGGCGGCGGTCGGGGCGGAGCGGCCGCCCGGCTCCGGGGCGGAGCCCAGCGTCAGCACGGCGACGGCCAGTGCGAGCAGCACCGCGACGGCGGCCCGGGCCGGCCGCCGGACGGTTCGGGGGGTGGCGGTGGCGCCGGTCACGCTCGACCTCACAGGGTGGCAGGGGCGGTCTCCCCGCCAGTCTCACCGGCTCGGGCTCCCGGGAACAGGGCCCGGGCACCCGAGCCGGGGGTAACGACGGCTGTCCGCAAAGGGCAGGCCGCCACGGACCCGGCGGTCACGGGCCCGGCAGGATCGAGGACTTGGCAGGATCGCGGACCCGGCGGGCTCACCCGCCCGGCCGGGTCACGGACCCCGTGGTCACGGACCGGTCGGTCGCCGGCGTTGGGGACGGCCGTCGGCGCCGACCGGTCGCGACCACGTCGCGTCACCCCTCCTCGCGTCTCCTCCGCGTCGCATCGGCCCCCGCAACGGATGCGCCCGCGTCGGATCGACGCGAGGTCAGATCAGCCCGCGCCGCATCGCGTACCCCACGGCGTGCGCCCGGTTGCGCAGCCCCAGCCGCGTGATGATCTCGTGCAGCACGTTCTTCACGGTGCGCTCCGAGTAGGAGGTCTTGGCCGCGATCTCACTGGTGTCGAAGCCCTCGGCGACCAGCCGGAGCATCTCCGCCTCCCGGGCCGTGAGGGTCGACAGGGTCAGGCCCCGCCCGTCGAGCATGGTGCGCTGGAGCATCCCGATCCGGTCGAGCAGTTCGCCGAGCAGGTCCCCGGGCATCACCCCCTCGCCGTTGGCCAGGGCGGTGACCAGGTGCACCAGCCGGTCCTGGTCGGCCTCCGAGCGGCGCAGGACGGCGGCGACCCCGTTCTCGACGATGGTCTGCAGTCCCCCGGCCTCGAACTGGCCCACCACCAGGCCGATCCGGCCCGAGGTGGCGAGCCGCAGCCGGCGCAGGTGCTCGACGACCGCCTCGGTCAGGGCGTCCACCACCAGCAGGGACACCTCCGCCCGGCCGGCGTCGCCCTCGCTGAGCAGTTCCACCTCGGGCCGCTGGCGCAGCTGTTGGACCACGCCGGTCTGCAGGATGAGGTCCTCCGCGTACACGGCCACGGGTATCTGGGTGGGCCGCACGCGTCCTTGGACGGGCACCCGGCTCCCGGCGAGCCGGGTGGTGGTGCCCCCGGCCGGCGGTGCCGCCGGTGCCCGGCGGGTGGTGGTGACGGCTCCCCCTCGGGGCGCCTCGGTCGTCGTCATCGTTCTCTCCGTTTCTCCAGGAGGCCTGCGGCGGAGCCGGTCGTGGGCCTGATCGGGATGGACGCCCGGGTCGCGTGGTGAGACGCGACGGCACCGGGCAGGGTCGGTCGGTCCGTGCGGGCAAGTGGTGTGCCCACGGCTTGCCCGCACGGACCTCTCCGCGGACGGTCCGTAGGTCCTACCGTCTCGCCATGACCACATCCGCCGAACTCGGCCTGCCCGCGCTGACGGTGGCGCCCGGTGGCGTGGCCACCACCACCCTGACGGTACGCAACGACCTCGACATCGTTGAGGCGTACACGCTGGAGGTGGTCGGCGATCTGGCCGCGTGGACGACCGTGGAGCCGGCCCGGGTGTCGCTGTTCCCCGGGACCTCCCAGACCGTGACGGTGCGCCTGGCGCCGCCGCGCACGCCCGCCGCCCGCGCCGGTGACTTCCCGCTCGGCATCCGTGTCCTGCCGACCGAGCGCCCCGAACTGGTGACGGTCCCCGAGACCACGGTCACCGTCACGCCGTTCCACGAACTGCAGGCCGCGCTCGCGCCCCGCCGCCGCCGCGGCTGGCTGCGCGGCCGCTACCGCACCTCGGTGCGCAACCTCGGCAACGCCCCCACCACGGTGGCCGTCACCCCGGCACAGGCCGGCGAGGACCTGCGCTTCGCCACCACTCCGGAGCGGCTGCGGCTGCAACCCGGGGAGTCCGCCGAACTGCGGCTGCAGGCACGGGCGCGCAAGCTGATCTGGTTCGGCAAGCAGGCCACCTGGCCGTTCGAGGTCTCGGTGGGCCCGGAGCAGGCCGCGGAGGGCAAGCCCACCGCCGCCGGGGGCAAGGCCGGCGACGGGAAGTCCGGCGAGGGCAAGGACGGCAAGGCCGCCACTCCCCCTGCCCCCGTCACCCCTGCGGCCCCGGCCACCCCTGCGCCCGACGCCGCCGCGACGGTCCAACGGCCGCTGCTGAACGGCGAGTTCATCCAGCTGCCGATCTTCCCCAAGTGGCTGCTGGCCCTGCTGGCGGCGATCATCGCACTGCTGCTGGCCTGGTTCGCCCTGGTCCGCCCGGCGGTTCGCAGCTCCGCTAAGCAGGCCGCCGAGAAGGCCGTCGCCCAGCAGATCGCCACCCCCAACCCGAACGCCCCCGAACCCGGCGGCGCGACGGCCGCCCCCGGCGGGAACCCGGGCGGCAACCCCGGCGGCCAGACCAAGCCCGGCTCCGGACAGCCGACTTCCGGCACCGGCGGCGGCCCGGGCCTCGCGCTGCCGGGCACCGGCCAGCAGAGCTCCGCCACCATCGACGTGCAGACCGGGGGCGGCGGGACCGGCACCGGCAGCTACCAGGTGCCCCACGGCAAGGTCTTCGACATGACCGACCTCGTGATCGCCAACTCCCAGGGCGACCAGGGAGTGGTGACCATCATGGCGGGCAAGCAGATCCTCAACACCATCGCCTTGGAGACCTTCCGCAACCAGGACTACCACTGGGTGACTCCCATCCAGGTCCCCGCGGACCAGGCTGTGACGGCGACCGTGACCTGCGAGGCCCCGGGCACCCCCGCCTCGGGCAAGCAGGCACCCACGTGCCACGAACTCCTCAACATCAGCGGAACGTTGAGCGACATCCGACAGGCGCACTGATCCGTTGCCCCCGGGGCGGGCCGTCCTGCCCGCCCCGGGGGCAACCGGACCGGAAAGGTGCACCCGCCGCACCGGCGGTGTCAACGAGCCCTTTCCCCCCGGGACCACCCCGTCCGCCCCCAGCGATCTCGCTCCCCCCATCTCCTCTCACGCCCTGTGACCATGTCAAACCCGACGGCCACCGCGGTCGGCACCCACGCCGACCGACAACCCGTTCGAACCGCACCGATACGGGCCCTGTGCCCTCCCGGGGAAGTCCTGACCGCACTCCGAGGGCAGACGACCCGTCCCCCACGGACCCCCGGGCTGCCCTCCGCGTACGTTACTGACGCGTACTCAGTACATCAGCAACCCGGCGCCGATCCGCCCCCGTGGCCCTCCTGAAGCCGTATACGCACCGGATCACCACAAGAGGGCAACAAACCCACCGCCACACCCCCGCACCGACCGAACGGGCGGTCTGCCGGGAACCCGACCCCCTCGGCGCTCCCGGCCCCGCCGCCTGGTGCCGGAAACGCCGTTGAGCACCGCCCCCACGGGACGGTGCTCAACGGTTCGTCGGTTTCGTCACACCTTCATCGTCTTGACCGCTACCGTCGCGGCCCCACCACGGCGTAGACCGACGCGCCGGCCCCCAACAGCACCAGCGCCGTCCCGGTGGAGGCCGTCGTACCGGGCGGGAAGGTCAGCCAGTGGAGCACCGCTCCCACCGTTCCGTTCGGCGCCGGGGTGAGCAGGACCACCGCGAGCCAGGCCGTCGGCAGCGTCCAGGCGAACGCGGCACCGCACAGCACCGTCCCGAGCGCGGCCAGCCCCACCAGCCCCGCGCAGTCCCGCACGATGACCTCCACCGGCGCGAGCCCCGCCCCCGCCGCCCGGACCGCCAGCACCACCGCCCCGGCGAACACGCCGATCAGCAGCGCGTGCGCCAGCCGGCGGGGAGCCCAGCACAGCCCGGCCGTCCGCTCCAGCACGACGTCCGTCCCACCGAGCCCGATCGAGCAGGCCGCCACGTTCGCGCTGAGGACCAGGACCGTCTGCGCCTGGTGCTCCGTCCCCGCGCCGTCCGGCCGGGTCAGGGCCCACAGTGCCGACGTCATCAGCACGACCGCCGCGGCCGAGAGCGGCACCTGCCGGGAACGGGCGTACAGCACCAACCACCTCATCGCGCCGCCTCCCCGCTCACGATCGGAAGCACGCCGAACGCCGAGCAGGAGAGCATCGTCGCCCGCAGCGCGGCGATCCGCGCCCGCTGCTCGGCCGGCGGCGCCGACGTCAGCTGCTCCCAGGCCGCGTCCGCATCCGCCCAGATCCTCAGCGAGTACGCGTCGCCGCCCTTGTCGGCGAGCGGCTGGAGCCGTGCGTCGTGCAGCGCCCAGCTCACCGCGATGCTCTGGACGGGAATGTCGGGGCGCCCGCCGCCCTCCCGGTCGTTGCTCGGGCGGCAGTTCGGGGCCAGTCCCTGGGCGATCAGCGCGCGGGTCAGCGCCTCGCCCGTGGCATCGCGGAACAGCCGCTCGTCGAAGTCGACCAGCACGGCATCGGCGGGCAGCCGCCGTTCGGCCCCGATGTCCCGCAGCTCGGTGTCCTCCCGCACCGCGCTGGGCGCCGCGTCGCCCAGGACCTCGTGCAGCACCTTCAGCGCCTCCTTGCTGCGGAGGGCGACCTCGGGCAGCCGGTCGCTGTTCACCCTGGTCACACAGACCGGCCCGGAACAGACCGGTGCGGCGGCGGCCCGGTCGACCACATAGCTGTCCCGCGGGGCACCCGGGAGGACCAGCAGGGCCAGGGCCAGCCCGACCACGACCGGCAGCACGGCGAGCGCCCGACCCCGTCGGGTCACGGCGGACAGCAGGGCGAACCCCGTGCCCAACAGGCCGAGCAGCCAGAGCGCCTGGCCGAGGTGGACAGTCCAGGAAAGGGTCAGCAGCAGTTCCCTCGGCCACGCGGTCGCCAGGGAGAGCTGGGTGAGCTGGTTGGCGGCGTGGCCCGCGGGGTGCGATCCGTCGCTGTTCGGCGTGAGGGACATCGACAGCAGCAGGAAGCCCAGCGCCAGCGCCGGCGGGGTGAGCACGGAGGGCAGCGCCCGCGCGACACCCATGCCGAACACCCCGCCCGCGACCAGGCCGAGTATCGCCACCAGCGAGATCGGCAGCCAGCCCAGCGGCAGATAGGTCGTCGGGCCGAGCGCCACCTGGACCCCGCCCACCAGGACCAGCACGCCGAAACCCACCGCCAGCGCCAGCGCCAGCGCACCGCCCGGCGCCGCCGCCCGCCGCCAGGCCGGGCGCGGCGTGCTGCTCAGCAACTCACCCATCCGCGAACGGGAGTCGCGCAGCCCGTACACCGCCCCGAAACCGACGGCCAGCGGCCACCAGAAGACCAGGAAGGAGCGGGTCCACATGGCCATGGAGGTCCACTGCGCCGTCCACCCGGCGGCGCCCCGCCACCAGATCCCGTCCATCAGGAAGAACACCGCGAGGCTGCCCGCCAGTACGGCGAGCCCGGCCCACGGGGCGACGGAGCGCCGCAGTTCGATGCCCAGCACCCGTCCGTTCACCAGTTGCCCCCCGTCCGGCCGGAGTCCTGGAGCAGGGCCGAGTAGCCGCGCTCCAGCGGGCTGTCGCCCGGGTGCTCGGCGCCGCCCGCGGCGGCCAGGTCGTCCGGGGTGCCCTGGAAGACCAGCCGCCCCTCGGCGAACAGCACCACGTCGGAGCAGGCCGCCGCGACGTCCTCGACCAGGTGGGTGGAGACCACCACGCAGGTGTCCCGGCCCAGTTCCTGCAGCAGCTCGCGGAAGCGCAGCCGCTGCGCCGGGTCCAGTCCGGCCGTCGGCTCGTCCAGCAGCAGCACCTCGGGGTCGTTGACGATCGCCTGGGCGATGCCGGCCCGCCGGACCATACCGCCGGACAGCGTCTTCATCCGGTGGTCGGCCCGGTCCGCCAGACCGACCCGTTCCACCGCCCGTTGCACGGCCGCCGGGACGGCCGCCTTCGGCACCTCCTTCAACCAGGCCATGTACTCGACGAACTCACGGACCGTGAAGCGCTTGTAGTAGCCGAAGTCCTGCGGCAGGTAACCGATCCGGCGCCGGAGCGCCCGGTGGTCGCCCAGCCCGGCGACGGAGGTGCCGAGCAGTTCCAGCTCACCCCCGGCCGGCCGCAGCACCGTCGCCAGCGCCCGGATCAGGCTGGTCTTGCCGGCGCCGTTGGGCCCCAGCAGGCCGTGGGTGCCGAGGCCCAGGGAGAGGTCGAGTCCGTCGACGGCCAGCTTCTTCCGGCCGACCCGCACGCGCAGGTCACTGGCCCGGATCTCCCAGCCGTAGGTCTTCGGCGCGGTCTCGGCCGCGCGCGTCATGGGCACCATGCGGTGACCCCTTTCGAAGGTCGATGGTTCTTTCACAGCGTCGAGTAGGCGTTCCGCCGGGCGATCACGGCGCCGACGGCGAGGAGCAGGAGCACCGCCCAGGCCGGCATCCGGTCCGCCTCCAGGGCGAGCCGCACGGCGAGCGGGACGTGGCCGGTCAGGCCGGTGGGCACCAGCACGGCGATCCCCCAGGCGGCCCCCAGACCGGCGGCGGCCCGGGTCACCCCGATCACGCTGCCCAGGGCCAGGGCGGTGGAGGTGAAGGCCAGCGAGGGCAGCAGCCACTGAGCGGCCGTCGTCGTCCCGGTCAGCCACCCCGTCAGCAGGAGCCCGGGCAGCACCACGGCGAGCACCGCCGTGGTCCGCCTGAGCAGCAGCGGCAGGCCCGCCCGGGCGGTCGAGGCGGTCAGCTCGTACGCCGGGTCCAGCACGCGCGACCAGGCCGCGGCGACGCCGAACAGCGGCAGCACGGGGGCCACCAGCGACACCGGCGAGGCACCGCCGAGCGGCGTCCCCGGCGCGACCGCGTCCAGCAGCAGCGCCGCCAGGGTGACGGCGGCCGTCATCGCCAACCAGGGCGCCATCACCGGGGTCAGCCAGGCCGACACCCAGCGCGGGCGACGGCGCCGCGCGGACGGCTCCCCGGCCGCGTCCAACTGCGGCTCCAGGGACGCCAGGACGGTGTCCAGCAGCGCGCCGACCTCGGGCGCCCCGGCGGCCACCGAGGCCGCCAACAGGCTCCGGCACGACGCGCAGTTCTCCAGATGGGCCTCCAACGCCCACACGGTGTCCGCCGCCATCGGCACGTCACCCCGGGCGTAGTCGTCGATCAACCGCCTCGACGCGTGTTCCTCCCTCATCCCAGCGCCTCCCGCATCGCGATCCGGGCCCGGCGGGCGCGGGTCTTGACCGTGCCTTCGGGCAGTCTGAGCAGCACGGCCGTCTCCCGGACGGAGAGTCCGTCGAGCACCGTGGCCTGCAGTACCTCGCGCAGTTCCGGCGCCAGCCGCCGCAGCGCGTCGCCGACGTCACCGCCGACGGTCCCGGCGAGCGCCTCCTCCTCGGCGGCGGGCACCACCGACCGCTCGGCGGCGGCGACCGGCGGCTCGGCGTGGTGGGCCCGGCGCCGGAACGCGTCGACCAGCCGACGCGCCGCGATCGTCCACAGCCACCCGACGGCCGTCCCGCCGACCGCACTCCCGGCGAACGCGCCGGCTGCGCGCCACACCGCCAGATAGGTCTCCTGCATGACCTCGGCGACGATCTGCTCGTCCGAGCAGCGGCGGCGCAACCGCACCACCAGCCACGGCGACGTCCGGCGGTACAGCTCCTCGAACGCCCCGCGGTCGCCCCTGGCCACCAGCCGGAGGAGGCGTTCCTCGTCCAGCTCGTCCAGTGCTCTCCTGCGTGATCTCACACCAGCCAGACGCCCGCTACGACGTGCAGGTTCTCGTCGTCGCGTGACCTGCGTCACAGTTGACCGGCCCGTTGTCCCGGAAACGCGAAAAGGCCCACCCGGTAACCCGGGCGGGCCTTTTCTGAAGAATTGTTCGGCGGCGTCCTACTCTCCCACAGGGTCCCCCCTGCAGTACC